>DFDK01000060.1:15575-27736 GCA_002367695.1 Acidimicrobium sp. UBA3029
GACCTGCGCGACCACAAGGCCGATGCCTTCTTGTTGATGTCATGCTCGTTCGGCATTGCCACCGCCAACAGCGTGATCTTTGCAGCACTCGGCGACATTCAAGACAAGTTTGGGTTTGCCACCGCAAGTCTTGGTTTCATTTCTGGTGCAGGTTTCCTGAGTGGATTTTTGGCGCAACTATTCATCGCCCCTTACGCCGATCGCGGGCATGCCAAACGACTGATCATGCTTGGTTTGCTGGTCAGTGCACTCGGTGCGATCTTGATGGCAACGAGTACATCGCTTACACAATTTATTCTTGCTCGCGCAGTCATCGGGTCGTCATTTGGTCTCGTCATGCCAGCCGTGCGTGCACTCATTTCGCATGTTGACCCAGAGCGACGTGGCGAGCGCTTGGGCAGGCTTGCTGGAGTCGAACTGCTCGGCTTTGTTGCTGGCCCGTTATTTGGTGGAATGTTGCTTGACCCAATTGGCATCTCGGCAACATTTCTGGTGTTTGGTGGCGTAAGCATCGTCACGTTGTTGCTGATTGTATTTCGCTCGTTTCCTGAATTGCCCACCAACGAAACTTCACAGCGCGCCAGCATCGAACTGTTGCGTTACCCGCAGGTGCGCATTGCGGTACTTCTGGCAATGGCAATTCAGGCCCCTGTAGGCATCTTTGACTCGTTGTGGGATCGATATCTGACCGACTTGGGTGGCGGCAACATGATGGTTGGTATCTCGTTTGGTTTGTACACCATTCCATTTATCATTTTTGCTTCACATGGTGGCAGATTGGCCGACCGACACGATCCACAAAAAGTTGCGATGTACGCAATGATTTTTGTTGTGCCTGCAGTGGGCGGCTACGGACTGTTTCAAACTCTTCCGCCAGTCGTTGCACTCAATGTGCTTGAAGGTATTGCCCAAGCATTGATGTATCCGGCTTCAGCTGCTGCCGTTGCACTTGCCGCACCAGTTGGTCGTGCATCTGCAGCCCAAGGCCTTGCAGGTGCATCAGGTCTACTGATGTCGATGCTTCTTGCGTTCACTACACCAGCTATTTATGGTCATTTTGGTGGAGCAAGTCAGAACGGAGGCGTAGCTGCCTTCGGTGCAGTTGCCCTGCTCATGGCCTCACTAACGGTGCTTGCTGCAGTGATGCTCTGGCGAATCGGACGCCAATCAAAATCCGCTGAGGTCAGCTCAAGCGTTCGATGATCATGGCCATACCTTGTCCACCACCAACACACATCGACTCCATGCCGACTGTCTTGTTGGTCGACTGCAGTCCATTGATCAAGGTCGTCATGATGCGAGCACCGGTCATACCGAATGGATGACCGAGCGCAATCGCTCCACCGTGCACATTGAGCTTGTCCATCGAAATGCCAAGGTGCTTCGCAGAAGGAATAACTTGTGCAGCAAAGGCCTCGTTGATTTCAACAAGATCAATATTGTCGATGGTCATACCAGCACGCTTGAGTGCCGAACGACATGCCTCGATTGGGCCAAGACCCATAATTTCTGGGTTGAGACCAGACACACCTGATGAAATGATGCGTGCAAGTGGTGTCAGTCCAAGTTGCTTTGCCTTTGTATCGCTCATCACCATGACTGCTGCTGCACCGTCATTGAGTGGGCATGCGTTGCCGGCAGTGATTTGTCCGTCTGGACGAAACACTGGCTTGAGGGCTGCAAGACCTTCGGCAGTTGTACCATCGCGTGGACCATCGTCCTTGCTGATGACTGTGCCGTTTGGCAATGTGAGCGGAGTAATTTCGCGCTCGAAGAAACCATTGTTCTGATTCTTCACCGCAAGCTGCTGCGAGCGCGCACCAAATGCATCCATCTCTTCGCGAGTTACGCCTTCGATTTCGCGCACGTTTTCTGCGGTTTGTCCCATAGAAATATATGCATCGGCCAAACCCTGCGCAGGTGTCCACGTTGGTTGACCACCGGCACTGCGCAACTTGGTGCGCTCGCCTGGTCCCTTAAAGATTGGGTTCGGTGCCATGTCGCTTGCACCATGCGCATAACGACTCACAGTTTCTACACCAGCCGCGATGAAACAATCTCCTTCGCCGGCCATAATTGCATGTGCCGCCATGCGGATGGTTTGCAAACTTGATGAACAATAACGGTTGACCGTTACGCCAGGCACATCGTCGAGACCAGCAAGAATCGCAACCATGCGGCCGATATTGAAACCGCCTTCACCAGCAGGTTGACCAATGCCGAGCATCAAGTCTTCAACATCTGAACCTTTCACTTGTGGCACCTTGGCCATGAGTGCACGCACGATTTGTGCCGTCATCTCGTCCGGACGCAAGTCAATAAGGGTTCCTTTGTTGGCACGGCCGATTGGGCTACGGGCGGTTGCAACGATCACTGCTTGTGTCATGGGGTGTCTTTCGTTTGGCTAAAGATAAATGACTAAATGGTTACGCAACGGTACCATTTCGGAATGCCCCAAAGCCCAGTCCAACTGACCCGCGTTGCCCCTGACCAAATCAACCTCTCAGACCCCGAATTTTGGAAAGCTCCGCGCGAACACCGCGAATCGGTGTTCGCAACATTGCGCAACGAAGCCCCAGTCAAATTCTTCCCCGAAATTGAGCTGATGAACTTTCCGGTCGGACCGGGCTATTGGGCACTTACCAAGCACGAAGACATCTGGCATGCCAGCCGCAATCCCGATCTGTTCCAGAGCGGCAAGGGCACCAATATTCCTGATCTCACGATTGAACTCAATGAATTTTTTGGATCGATGATCAGCATGGACGACCCGAAGCATGTGCGCCTACGAACGATTGTGTCTAAAGGCTTCACGCCAAAAGAAATCGCGCGGATCGAAGAATATGTCAAGGTCAAGGCCCGCACAATTGTCGACACAGTGCTCGAAAAGTTTGGTGACACCGAATTTGACTTTGTCGAAAACATCGCTGCGCCATTTCCATTGCAGATCATTTGCGAGATGATGGGCATTCCACAAAGCGACGAAAAACAAATTCTTGATTGGACAAATGTCATTCTTGGCGCTGGTGACCCAGACTTTGGTGGAAGCCTTGAAAACCTGATCAACGTCGCACTAGAAATTTTTGCCTACGCACAGGCCCTCGGTGAAGATCGATTGAAAACGCCACAAGATGATCTCACCAGCATCATGATGCACGCCGAAGTTGATGGCGAGCGCATGTCGCCACAAGAGTTCGGCAGTTTCTTCATTCTTCTTGTTGTTGCTGGCAATGAGACCACTCGCAATGCCATCAGCCACGGAATGCTCGAACTCACCCGCTTGCCAGATGAGCGCGCCAAATGGTTTGGCAACTTCGAGGCCAACACCAAATCAGCTGTTGAGGAAATTGTTCGCTGGTCATCGCCAGTTATCCATTTCCGTCGCACCGCGACACGAGACACAGAAATTCGTGGCGTCAAGATTAGCCAAGGAGAAAAAATTGTGATGTGGTACAACTCGGCAAATCGCGACGAAGATGTATACGAAAATCCGTACATCTTTGATGTCACTCGCACTGCGGCACCAGGTCAGGTTGGCTTTGGCGCTGGCGGGCCACACTTTTGTTTGGGAGCCAACTTGGCTCGCCGCGAAATGGGCGTGATGTTTGAGGAGATCTATAGGCGCATGCCCAACTTACAAATCACTGGAGAGCCTGCTTACCTACAAAGCAATTTCATTAATGGCATCAAGCGGATGCCGTGTCGGATTAACCCCTGACGAATCAGGAACAGCCGGACGAAGAACCGCAGTCGCCGCACACGTAACACGCACCTGCGCGTTGCATGTTGGCAGAGCCACACGATGAGCAGATTGCCCCAGTCTTTGCTGGTGTTGCCTGCGCATGTGGCTGTTGTGCTGC
Organism: Acidimicrobium sp. UBA3029; assembly: GCA_002367695.1. Classification (GTDB taxonomy): domain Bacteria; phylum Actinomycetota; class Acidimicrobiia; order Acidimicrobiales; family Ilumatobacteraceae; genus UBA3006. The sequence continues at coordinate 19,436 of DFDK01000060.1, forward strand.
GAAGTCCATTTGTGCAACAAGATCTTGCACAGATGGAACGGTCTTCGGATCACTGATCACGTCGACGCCTTGCTCAGTGTCGGTTGCCGACTCTAAGACGCCTGGAAGTGTTGGCTGTAAACGCTCTTCACGAGTGTAGATACCCAACTCTGCACGCTCTTCGACCGATAGATACTCAACAGCCAAACGGCGGAAGAGGTAGTCGATGATCGACGATGCCATGCGAATGTCGGAATCATCGGTCATACCTGCTGGCTCGAAGCGTGTGTTGATGAATGCCTCAATGAATGCTCGCAATGGAACGCCGTACTGCAAACCGTACGAGACGCTCTTCGCAAACGAGTCCATGATGCCAGCCAATGTGCTTCCCTGCTTTGACACAGTGAGGAACACTTCGCCAGGACGACCGTCGACGTATTCACCAATAGTTGCAAAGCCCTTGCAATCAGCAACGCGGAACTCAAAAGTGCGACCACGGCGTGAGCGTGGCAACTTCTGACGAACTGGCTGGTGCACGATCTTTTCAACAATGCGCTCAACCGTGTTGGTCATTTGACCTGCTGCGGCTGCAGCATCGGCTGTTCCCTTTTCTCCGTCTTTCTTGGCGGTGGAAAGTGGCTGACCAACCTTGCAGTTGTCACGGTAGATAGCAACAGCCTTGATACCGAGCTCCCACGAAAGCATGTGCAACGCCTCGATGTCTTCAATGGTTGCTTCTTCTGGCATATTGACGGTCTTTGAGATTGCACCTGACAAGAACGGCTGGGCCGCGCCCATCATGCGCACGTGACCTTCGTAGTGAATGGTGTTATCGCCCATCGAGCAAGCGAACACTGGCAAGTGCTCGACCTTCAAGTCTGGTGAACCAACAATGGTCTTATTGACGTCGATGTAGGCAATGATGCGATCAACGACAGGACCTTCGTAGCCAAGATTGGTAAGTGCACGTGGCACTGTTTGGTTGACGATTGACATGTTGCCACCGCCGACCAATTTCTTGAACTTGACGAGACCCAAGTCTGGCTCAATACCAGTTGTGTCACAGTCCATCATCAAACCAATGGTGCCGGTAGGCGCAAGCACTGTTGCTTGACTGTTGCGCACGCCGTACTCTTCTCCATCACGAACAGCAGAGTCCCATGCGTGGGTTGCAGCAGCAACGAGGTCTTGTTGCACCACGTTAATGTTGTCGATCTCGTTGTTGGCATCGCGATGCATGCGCAACACGTTGAGCATGTAGCGCTCGTTAGCTGCAAAGCCCGAGAAAGGCCCCATGCGGCTCGCGATGCGTGCACTGGTTGCGTATGCGTGACCAGTCATCATTGAAGTCAGAGTGGCAGCCCATGCACGACCATCAACCGAGTCGTATGGCATACCGAGAGCCATCAACAATGCTCCGATGTTTGCGTATCCAAGACCCAACTGACGGAAGATGCGACTGTTCTCGGCAATCTTTTCTGTTGGATAATCGGCGTTACCCACCAAGATTTCTTGGGCAGTGAACATCACTTCAATGGTGTGACGGTATGCCTCAACATCGAATGTATCGGTGTTGTCTAGGTACTTGAGCAGGTTGATTGATGCCAAGTTGCAGGCAGAGTTGTCGATGTGCATGTATTCGCTGCATGGGTTTGAGCCATTGATGCGACCCGTTGCATGGGCGGTGTGCCACTTGTTGATGGTGGTATCAAACTGCAACCCTGGGTCTGCGCACTCCCACGAGGCAGTTGCAATCTGGCGCCACAAGTCGCGAGCCTTGATCGAGCGCACTGGTGCCCCATCCTTGACAGCCTTATATGTCCAGTCGCGATCTTCTTTAACAGCATGCATGAACTCGTCGGTGACGCGCACCGAGTTGTTGGCATTCTGGTATTGCACAGAGAACGAATCTTTACCATCGAGATCCATATCAAAGCCTGCATCGCGCAATGCGCGAGCCTTTTGCTCTTCGCGAGTCTTGCACCAGATGAACTCCTCGACATCTGGGTGATCCACATTCAAGATCACCATCTTTGCGGCGCGACGTGTTTTGCCACCCGACTTGATGGTTCCTGCCGACGAGTCTGCTCCGCGCATAAAGCTCACCGGGCCAGATGCTGTGCCGCCACCCTTCAGATGCTCAACACTTGAGCGAATATTTGACAAGTTGATGCCTGCGCCCGAGCCGCCCTTGAAGATGATTCCTTCTTCGCGATACCAGTTGAGAATTCCGTCCATGGTGTCTTCGGTTGAAAGAATGAAGCACGCACTTGCTTGCTGTGGCACTCCTGGTACTCCGATGTTGAACCACACTGGCGAGTTAAATGCTGCGCGCTGTGTGACCAAAATAAACTTCAATTCGTCGCGAAATGCCTCGGCCTCATCGGCGTCTGCAAAGTATCCACCCTCGATGCCCCAGTCGGCAATGGTGTTTGCTACGCGGTCAATAACCTGTCGCAATGAGTGCTCGCGCTCCGAGGTGCCCGGTGTGCCACGGAAATACTTTTGGGTAACGATATTGGTTGCATTGAGCGACCAACCGACTGGAAACTCGACACCAAGTTGCTCGAATGCGATTGTTCCGTCTTTCCAGTTGTTGATGCGCGCATCGCGCTTCTCCCAGACCATTTGGTCGTATGGGTGCACACCTTCAGTAGTGAACTTCCTGCTGATTCCGATGGTGAGCCGCTCTGGTGCGATTGACATTTTGATTACTTCTCTCTGTATTTTTAGTACGTAACAACTGTCGAATAAAGCGACTTAAAACTCATATTTCTCATCAACTACGGGCTCTGGGCAAATATCCAATCGGCACGGATATTCACCGAATCTAGGGATTCTTTCGAGACCACTAGATGTTGTGTCCATACCGCCCCCTTTGCAGAATTGCCCACAACTGGTAGGGGTTTATTACAGCATTGTAATTACCCTCTGTCAATTACCCTCGTCGATCTTCGGGCAATTTTTCCTCAACTTTTTTCCTTGCGCTATAACGGTTTGGTGACTCCTCAAAAATGACATCAAAAAGAAATATTTAAAAACATCCAGCAACGTCACATCCCCCATTCACAGGTTCAAAACCTTGCGGTTTCACAGCTGCCGTGTTGCGTTGTGCCATTGCTAGATGCACTCCGAACTGTACGGCAATACCCCTGTGTGGAGGAAGTGGATAACCATGTGTCTTTTAAGTTTTATCTGGGGATCATGCTGTGGACAGCACTGTGGACAACACCGATTATTGGTGGATAACCGCTTCGACTTGCACAGGAATGCCATTTAACACGGAAGTTCCAGACAACGGATCCATTTGATCTTCATCGGTCAAAATATTTGAGTTCACACCGGAGCGTTCTGCAGCGATAGACATCTTTGTTCCGCTCACTCCATGTCCCCACCCGTGCGGAAGGCTCACAACTCGAGGACGAATATCTTGCGTTACTTCTACAACTGCCACAACACTTCCAACGCGACTCGTAATGCGGGCACTGCCACCGTCAACAACACCGGCGCGTGTGGCATCTTCTGGATGCATCTGCAATGTGCAACGTGGCTTGCCTTTCATAAGTACCGAAACGTTGTGCATCCACGAGTTATTTGAACGCAAGTGACGACGACCAACGAGCAATAACCCATCTGCATCGACTGCGTGCATCGCCTGTTCTAAACGTTCCAAATCGGCCAGCAGTTCCGTCGGAGCAAGCTCCACTTTTCCGCTTGGTGTGCGCAGCATTTCTGGAATCCGGGGCTCGAGCGCCCCGAAATCGATACCGTGAGGTTTGTCGCGCAGTATTTGCAAGTTGATCCCATTTGGGTTTGCACCAAAGGCTTCGCCGTATGGACCTGTGCGCAGCAGCGTGTCGAGAATGCGCTCGGGACCACTCAGTTTTGTTGCATCCACAAGCTCTCGAATCTCTTCTTCGCTACGGCCATGAATTGGCGAAGATTTGTCTTTCAATAAATTGCTCAAGAGCGAACCGAATACGTACTCATCGATTACAGCGGGATCAACATCGGCCCCTGCGCCTTGTGCAACGCCGGCGAGTTTTGCCAAAATCTCCCACTCGTCTGGTTGTTCAGCATCACGTTCAAATACTGCTTCAGAAAAATTGGCAACATTGCGAATAGAAAATGAAGTGAAGACCATGTCGTAATGGCTGCGCTCCAGATGCGATGGCGGTGGCAGAATTACGTCTGCATGCCGAGTTGTTTCATTCAAATAAATATCGACAGCAACCATAAAATCGAGAGATTCAAATGCTTTTTCGAGTTGCTCGCCATTGGGCGTTGATAACAATGGGTTTCCCGCCACCGTCACCATCGCCCTGATCTGACCATCGCCTGGAGTCATCATTTCTTCAGCCATGACCGACACCGGGTATTCACCCATTGCTTCGGGTGATTTGCGCACACGTGAATATCCGTGGCCAATGCGAAAACCCTTACCCCTACCCGACTCGCCGCGTGTTGTTAGGTTTCCAGCAGCAGGCATCGGAAACATCACGCCGCCCGCCTTATCAAGATTGCCCGTGATCGTGTTGATCACGTCAACCAGCCAAGACGCTGTGGTGCCAAAAGAGACCGTTGTTGTTCCGATGCGACCATAAACGAGTGCGGTCGGAGCATCGGCTAGTTCGCCAGCAATTCGGCGAATCGTTTTCGCATCAATGCCGATTGATTGCTCAACAGCTTCCGGCGTAAACGGCACGAGTGCCCCAGCCAATTGATCGAAACCGACAATGTGTGTGCGCACGTGGTCGCCCACATCGGCTTTGCCACTTGCAAGAATCGTGTGAGCGATTGCAGCAAGCAACAATGCATCGCCATTAGGTCGAATCGCCAACCATTCATCAGCCGATTCCGCAGTTCGGCTTCGACGCGGATCAACGACAACAAGTTTTCCGCCACGCGCACGCAGTGCATCGAGTCGTCCGGGAAAATCTGGCGCTGTACACAAACTTCCATTGGACACATACGGGTCGGCACCGAGCATCAATACATAGTCAGTGCGATCTAGGTCAGGAATTGCGACAGAAGCAACTGTGCCATACATGTACGCAGATGCAATTTGTTTTGGAAGTTGGTCGACAGACGATGCACTAAAGCGTTGCTTTGTTCCAAGAGCTTGCATCCAGGCACGGTTGTATAACAACGGTGCAAGGTTGTGTGCGTTTGGATTGCCGACATACGTGCCCACAGAGCCGCGACCGTGCGTATTAATCACACCCATAAGTCCGCGCTCGACTTCTTGCCACGCTTCCTGCCACGAAACTTCTACATGTTCACCATTGCGCTTAATGAGTGGTTTGCGTAAACGATCTGGGTCTTCATGCAGTTGCTTGAGTGTGCTCCCCTTTGGGCAGATGAACCCATGACTAAACACATCATCACGATCGCCACGAATGCGCGAAACCTTGTCACCCTTAACAGTGATCTCGAGCCCGCACGTTGCTTCACACAGCGGACACGTGCGATAGACAACTCGCTCTTGATCAACAATTGACATCTCTCTATCGTGCCACACAACGATCACACGACCAATAGGCTCAACTGCAATGCGCCGTATTTTTCCCACACCGGTCGCCTCTGTTTCAGTGGAGGCTGCGTATGGCGTTGCTCGATCGCGTATTAAAACCGGGGCTTCTAGCGAACCAATTAGCCGGCCCTTGAGCCGCCCCACAATTGGCTTGTGCATGGTCATGAGCCTCGATGGATCAACCGTTGTTCAAGGCAATTCACGCGCCCTATCTGGTGACGCCGACCGCTCAATACTTATAGGACTGAGATCGTTGGCCAATGTAATTGTCGTTGGGTCTTCGACCGTTCGCATCGACGACTACGGTCCGCCGTCTCGAAAAGACTTACGCGTGGGGGTTGTGTCGCGCACAGGAAACATCGATTTAACGACCCCGCTATTCACCAGCGGCGCAGGATTTCTCATCATCCCCGAAGACGCCCCAGAACCGTCCAACCCAACTGTCACCTGTATTCGCGCGGGCCACGGTTCGGTAGATTTTGCCGCTGCGATGAGTCAGCTCGATGGCACTTTTGTTCAACTCGAGGGTGGTCCTGGACTTAACGCTTCGATGGCGCATGCCGATCTGATCGATGAAATCAATCTGACCATCAGCCCAAACATCGCGGCAAATAATCAACCTCGTCTGCTCAGCGAAGCATCACCAATCTTGAAACGATTTACGTTGTCGCACATTCTTGAAGAAGAAGGCTTTTTGTTTTTGCGCTACACGCGAAACAGAAACTAAACGCGCGAAGTACTTGTGTGCTTTTTAAGTAACGCAAGTTCGCGTTTGAAGTCTGTCGCATCATCAAAGTTTTTGTAAACACTCGCAAATCGCATATATGCGACTTCGTCGATCAAACGCAATTGCTCGAGTACTGCATGGCCAACCTGATTACTCGTTACATCTCCACCTTCAAGGCGCAACGCGTCTTCGATTCGCTCAGCAATTTCCATAATCATCTCGTCGCCAACCGGCCGACCCTTTACAGCGGCCTGGATACCCGCCATCATCTTTCGTCGGTCAAAAGGCTGTTTGCCACCACCGCGTTTGAGCACATTGAGCGCCACTTCTTCAAGTCGCTCGTAGGTAGTAAATCGATACCCGCATTGTGTGCAACTACGACGACGACGAATTGCGCCCCCTTCTTCAGAGAGCCGCGAATCGATCACCTTGGTGTCGTCAAACGAACAACTTGGACAATGCATCTCACGCACGTTACACCAAATACATCAATAAAAATAGAGATATTAACCGAATTATGGAATGCGAACGAGTTGACCTGCGACGATTGCATCACCGTTGATGCGCACAAGTTGATCAACAAGCTCTGAAATATTTCCTTGAGGGGCAACCCTTCGTGCAATCGCCCACAATGTGTCGCCTGGTTGTGCGATCACTGTGCGAGGCGCAATTGCCTGACCTGCCACAGCTTGATCGGCTTGGGCTGTAGTGCCAGTTGCGCCAATTACACCTGCTATCACAACGCCAAGAACGAGCATCGCTGCAACCATTACCACGAGCCGACGGCGCTGATAAGTCGCAACCGAAGTGGTATTAGCCATTGATGGATGCTGAGCAGATCGTCGAGCGGCTGGACGAACTACCGGGCGGCTGGCTGGACGGTAGGCCCCAACCGGAGTCGGGTCAAGCTCGGGAACGAGGTATAGATGCCGCGCAGGGCGAACATTTTGTCGGGTCTGAGGCTGGGGGTTCAGTGCTAGTGCCATGGGGGGTTCCTTTGTGTGTAAGGGTTTTGGGGGTGTTTAATCTCGTATAAACCACTCTAGCGAACGGGTGTTCGGGAGTTGTGGATTATACGAACATTTGTTCGCCGAACAGGTGTTTGACTCGGGGGGCGAACACCCGTACGATGGTGCCATGACCTCCCTCCCCGCTAGCACCCACACCCAGCTCACAAGCCGCCAGCGTGGCATCCTCGATTTCATCGAAAAGAACATGCGCGAGCGTGGCTACCCGCCATCGGTTCGCGAGATCGGCGAAGCCGTTGGCCTCAGTTCATCGGCCACAGTGCACAACCACCTCGGCACGCTGCAAAAACTTGGCTACCTGCACCGCGATCCAACAAAGCCACGCGCAATTGAAGTTCGTTACGAGGCATCCAGTGGCGTTGCAATGGAGAGACGCCCTGTGAAGCACGTTCCGCTGGTCGGTGATGTTGCCGCAGGCGTCAATGTGCTGGCACAAGAAAATGTAGAAGAGCTAGTTCCCCTGCCGATGGACTTCACTGGTGACGGCGAATTGTTTATGTTGCGCGTGCGCGGCAACTCGATGATCGACGCTGGCATTTTGGACGGCGACTTCGTGGTTTGTCGTCAGCAAACAACTGCCGACAATGGCGACATCGTGGTAGCGGGTATTCCCGGTGACGAAGCAACTATCAAGACTTTTGCAAAGACCGGCAACACCATCACTCTTACGCCATCGAATTCTTCAATGAAGCCGATGAAGTTTGAGACCGACGAAGTCGCGGTCTACGGCAAGCTCGTCACCGTGCTCCGCCGCCTATAAATTAGGCAACAACTTTCAACTTACGCGAGGCGTTGGGCCATCAACTCAATGCGATTATCGGGTTGCACAACCGCAACTCGGCAGTTGTTTGACCCACCTGCACCATAAAAATCTCCTGGACTCACAAGCGCTCCACCCTCAGTTGCAAGACGTTCCGCAAATTCCCAACCGTCTGTTGCATCAAACCACAAATAGAAACCACCTGCCGGTAAATCAATAGCGCGACCAGACCATTTGCTCAACACCTCTGCTGTGCGCTCGAGGCGCTTGCGAT
>DFDK01000030.1:0-9836 GCA_002367695.1 Acidimicrobium sp. UBA3029
TCGAGCCCCTGGCGACCCACTGCTTTCAACCTTTTAGGCTGACTATGATGAGTTTTTTTACGACTTCTTTACCTGTTGCCCTCTCGACAATTTTTGCACATGCTAGAGCTAATCGCTTTGGAAGCCAAAGTGGCACACGGGAATGTGGATAGGAAACAATCTCAAACGAAAGTTCGGGGCATGTTTCTGCAACTTGGTTTAAAATCGGTGGCAGCGCATCTTTGTTTCTCCAAGTTTGGCTGATAATAATTTTTCCTTCAGCTGATAAATTTTGAGACAAGTTTTTAATGAGCCCTGATTGATATGAAACATCTCGATTTCTGCTGAACGGGTAAATCTCAAAACAGAAAATGAGATCAAATGTTCCGATTCTTTCAGCTGAGGGATCCAGAGCAACCACGCCAAATGACGCGTTTACGTGATGAGTTTTTGCGTATGTGATTGCGTCTTCAGCAAGATCTATTCCCAGGACTCGTGCGCCTGAGAAAATCTCAGCAATTACGGCAGTGGTGTAACCCAGTCCGCAGCCAGCATCAAGAATTGTTCTCGGGTTGCCTAGCTCAAGATATTTAAGAATCTGCCGAAATTTGGATCTAGGTAATAGGTCATTGTGCACGGATGCATTCGAATTTTCAAGTGAATCACCTAGAACGAGACGGCGGTATGCACCAAAATCCCCCTTTGCGTCTAGTTGGGTAAAATCGCTGATCAAGCGTGTCGACTCTTCATCAGCCTTAAGCCGTGTTGGCAACCACCAATCGTTTTCAGCCATGTACGGTTGCACTCCAATTTTTTGAATAATGAACTAGTTACAGTAGCGAGGGTTCCAGGCTGCGTGATGCAGGGTATCTAATATAGAGATACTTACCCAAAGGTAATCGTTTTGGCAGATATGGTGCGATACTGGAAGTCATGATTACAGCATCAATTATCGTTTTTGCCCTTGCCCTCGTTGGTCACCTCGTGGTGATGAATGCAGTTGACTCGTTCACTGGTTACGGCGAGAGCGACTCAACTTACAAGTTTTAATCAACTGATTGGTCGTCTCGCGGGGCGAGAATAGAAGTAATGACCACAGTCGATACCTCTGCGATCCAGGTTGATCTGTCGATCACTGGAATGTCGTGCAATGCATGCGCGATGACGATTGAAAAAGGTTTGAATCGTCTCAACGGAGTTGAGGCAACCGTCAATTTTGCAACCGAATCTGCTCGTATCACGTTTGATGCATTGCAGACAGACACAGTGAATCTTGTATCAATTGTCGAGTCGCTTGGCTACGGAGCTCGACCGCTTGCAGAGACAACTCCCGACATGTTGGACGCAGAAGTTCGTGAACGAGTGGCCATGCTCAAGACTCGGTTGACGGCGAGCATCGTACTTGGGGTTCCCGTTGCACTTGTATCGATGTTTACGGTGCTGCAGTTTGCCAATTGGCAATGGTATGCATTGGTGTTTTCTACACCTGTTGTGACGTGGGGGGCATGGCCTTTTCATCGAGCCGCATTGATGAATGCTCGTCATCGTGCAACAACGATGGACACGTTGATCTCGCTTGGGATTGTGGCTGCAGTTGCATGGTCGGTGTGGGCTCTTGTATGGGGTCATGCAGCAACCACATCGGCGCATGACTCAATGACCAGCATGAGCGGTGGATTGCATGTGTATTTTGAAGTTGCAGTTGCGGTGACGATCTTTTTATTGGCAGGTAGATACTTCGAGGCACGTGCGAAGCGTCGTGCGGGCGACGCTCTGCGCGCACTACTCGCGTTGGGCGCGCGCACAGCAACGGTATTGCGTGATGGAGAAGAAGTATCTATTGATGCAGTGCTGATTCAGGTTGGCGACATGATTGTTGTTCGACCAGGCGAGATCATTGCTGCAGATGGCGTTGTGATGGAGGGTGCATCAAGTGTCGATGCATCAACACTCACTGGCGAGAGCGTGCCGGTCGATGTGCAGGTAGGTAGCAAGGTCACGGGAACAACGGTGAACTTGACCGGACGTTTGGTAGTGCGTGCGCGTCGAGTTGGAGCTGACTCGACATTTGCTCAAATCACCAAACTTGTGCGTGATGCACAGTCCACTAAAGCACCCGTGCAACGACTAGCCGACCGAGTGAGCAGTGTGTTTGTGCCAACAGTGATTGGACTTTCGATCCTCACATTTATTGCGTGGTATGTGATGGGAGACGACATTGAGCGTTTGGCCGATGCATTCGAAGCAGCAGTTTCGGTTCTGATCATTGCTTGCCCTTGCGCACTTGGACTTGCCACTCCAACTGCGTTGATGGTGGGCAGCGGACGGGCTGCACAAATGGGCATCGTGATTAAAGGTGTAGATGTATTGCAAAGCACCCGTCGTATTGACACAGTGGTATTTGATAAGACCGGCACAGTAACTACGGGCATCATGCAGCTGCTTGACGTTGTAGTGGCAGCCGGTGCAACTCGCGCTGAAGTGTTGGGATTTGCTGGGGCACTGGAGTATGCAAGCGAACACCCCGTCGCTAAAGCAATTGCGTCTGCCGCGCGTGCAGAACTTGGGCAACTTGCAAGCGTGCAACAATTTGAGTCGATTGCTGGGCAAGGAACAATTGGTGTGGTTGATGGTCATCGAGTGATGGTGGGCGGCGAGCAGTTGCTCAACTCTCGAACCGTAATTATTTCTGGTCCTTTACGTGAAGCATTAAAACTTGCACGGGATTCTGGCAACACTGCGGTATTGGTTGCCTATGACGGTACCGCTAAGGCAGTGTGCGTTGTCGCCGACAGACCAAAGATCAATAGCGCCGAAGCTATTTCATCATTACGCGAATTGGGCTTGCGACCTGTTTTATTAACGGGCGACAACTTGGCAACCGCACTTGCGGTTGCAGAACAAGTTGGCATTGAGACCGATGATCAACACGTGATTGCTGGTGTGCTGCCTGCAGAAAAAGTGCGCGTGGTCGCTGACTTGCAAGAGCGTGGGTATGCGGTTGCGATGGTGGGCGACGGAGTCAACGACGCAGCAGCACTCGCGCAGGCCGATGTAGGTATTGCCATGGGTACTGGTACCGATGTTGCAATGAGCGCAAGTGACTTAACAATTGTGAGCGGAGACTTGCGTCTAGTCGCTGATGCGATCTTGCTGTCGCGTGCCACATTACGCACGATCAGCGCCAACGTGTTTTGGGCATTTGCATACAACGCAGCAGCAATACCGCTTGCCGCACTTGGATACATGAACCCAATGTGGGCTGGACTAGCTATGGCATTGTCAAGTGTGTTTGTGGTGAGCAACTCATTGCGTTTGCGTGGTGCAAAACTTAGTCAGCACACTGCATTTGTTCACGCAACTCGCTAATTGCAGTACTTCTCCAACTGTGTACTGTTCGGATGTTGACATCTGCATCAGTGGCAATTGATTGAAAACTCTTGCCCTCTGCAAGTTGCCTTAAGACACTGAGGGAACGAGTTCCCAAATTCCATTTTTCGACTTCCGTGAGCAAATTGGTGAGTTCTTCTTCTGGGTTGAGTTGAGCCTCGGGAGCCGGGATCATGTCAATGACATCGTCCCCCCATGCAACAGCAAGTTGTTTGAGACGGCTGTCGCGTACAAAAGCAAAGTATTCAGAATCGCGAACCAAGTTGGATGCAATCTTGATGGGTCGTTTGTTGATTGGGTACGTGCGGATTTGGATCCAGGCTTGAGCAACGGTGTCGGTGAGTGCCTCGTCAAACCCTCCGCGTGCCAACTTGCCGCGCCGTGCAGCAATTGAGATCAGCGGTGGCAGAAGCCGTTGCAACACAATGCGAGTTGCAAGCTCGTCGTTGGCGGCGCGAATAACGAGTTTGAAGAGGTATTGATCGCCGCCGGAGTCAGTTGCTTCAAGGCCAAAGCCTGCACGAATAAGTACTTCGTCGAGGTTGGCTACGCGCGTACCGGGAAGCCCCCAGCCGTTGACGCGCCTGAGTGTGGATGGTGCAATCGAAAGAGCCGACCATTCCTGCACAAGTGTGCGAACCGTGGACGACTTGCCAGTTGGGTGGATGATGACTTTGGGACGTGTACAAGTGCGTGCTGTTTGTGTGGTCATGCAGATGATGATCCGCATAGCACTCACCGCACTTCTCACTGCAAGCCACACCGCGAATGCCAATGGTGCAAAGATTAAGAACTATGAGAATCACATTGCCCTCAGGTACCACCGCGGAGATTGATTTGAGTGTGACGAACCCAGTCATGGGGCTCGTGATCATGCCAGACATCTTTGGGTTGCGACCATTATTCGATGACCTTGTGGCGCGACTCGCGCGTGAGTGGAACATGGCAGTTATTGCGATCGAGCCATTTGCTGGTCAAACGTTGTCGGCCGACATCGCGGAGCGGATGACTCAGATGCCAGTGCTGAGTGATGACGCGATACTTCGTGACATGCACGAAGCTGCCGATGCGCTCGGAGTAGATCGAGTTGGGTTGATGGGGTTTTGCATGGGCGGAATGTATTGCCACAAAGCCGCACGAAGTGATCGGTTTGTACGGATCTCCTCGTTCTACGGAATGATTCATATTCCGGAAGGTTGGATGAGTGCGACTCAGGGTGATCCACTTGCTTATCTCGAAGGGGGCCATGCCGACCGAGTGCTTGCGATCATTGGATCACTCGACCCGTACACACCGCCTGATCAGGTAGTGGAGTTGCGTGCTGCGGGTGTGACTGTGCAGGAATACCCTGAAGCAGTGCACGGCTTTGCGCATGACGTCTCACGTCCGGCGCATCGCGCACACGATGCGAACGATGCTTTTATTCGCACACGCGACTGGCTGTTAACTAGCTAGAACGAACTGTCATGCGGTCACGCATGATGATGTGATATCGACGATCTTGTTGCTTGAGCCAACCGAGGCGAATAAAACTTGCGATGGCTTTGTTGACACGTTCGCGTGACGCGCCAACCATGCCAGCCAACTCTTCTTGAGTGACGGGCAAGACAAAATCGTCACTTCCACCAGAAAGTTCGAGCAGGCGCTTTGCTGTACGGCCAGTGACGTCAAGAAATACGCTGTCGGCCAATACTTCGTCCATGATACGCAAGCGAGTTGCGAGCAATTTAGTGACACCCCACAACATTGTTGGGTGAGTTCGCAACTGCTCAACCACTGGTGCATACGGAATGCACAGGACTGAACTTGTTTCAATTGCGCGAGCCATTGCACTGCGCGAGCCATTGTCGAGCAAACCAAGTTCGCCGAACAAATCGCCGTCTTCCATGAGCGCCAACATGCTTTCGCGACTGTCGAGCGGCTTGTTGCCAATGGCAATTGCAATGCGTCCACTGAGCACGACAAACAATGCGTCTGGTGTGTCACCCTCATTAAACAACACATCGCCTCGTTGGAGCGTTTGAGTCTTGGCCGAAGCAGCGATCACTGTGAGTGCTTCGGTTGGAGTTTCTGCGAAGAATGCAGTGTTGGAGAGTACGTTTTCGTGTGTCATGAAGTTATGACGGTACTACCCTAAATGAGCGTGACAACCATGCCCAAAGAGATTGTTTGGACAATTGTCGTGGCCGCAGGATCGGGTGCCAGATTTGGGAGTCCAAAGCAATTTGCAATGCTCGGCGATCGACGTGTATTGGACTGGTCAGTTGCCACAGCGACTGCAGTGAGTACAGGGGTGATTGTGGTCTTGCCACTGGATGCCGCTCTCGGTGAAGGCCAAGTTGCCGGTGGTGAAACTCGCAGTGAATCGGTGCGCTGTGGACTCAAAGCAGTGCCACCAGAGGCAACGATTATCTGCGTTCATGATGCAGCGCGACCATTTGCCACTGAACATTTGTTTAGAGAAACAATTTCTCAAGTGCACAACGGCGCCGATGGTGCTGTGCCTGCTATCGGTGTAACTGACACGATCAAGCAAGTTGATGCGCAGAATGTTGTTGTCAATACCCCAGACCGATCATCATTAGTTGCGGTGCAAACACCGCAAGTGTTTCGAGCTGGAGTATTGCGCGAAGCGCACGCATCTTGCCCCGAGGGCACTGACGACGCAACACTTGTTGAGCTGTTAGGTAAGCGCGTTGTTGTAGTGGCTGGTGAGGTGCTCAATCGCAAACTCACAGCGCCAGAAGATCTGGAATGGGCTCGTGCTACCGCTAGAGCCGAAGTGTAAGGAGACAACAATGGCTACTGCGATACGGGTTGGACAGGGTTTTGATATTCATCGTTTTGAAGACACACCGAGCGGTCGTGTGCTCGTGCTTGGTGGTGTGCAATTTGTGGGAGAGCGCGCATTGGTGGGACATAGTGATGCGGATGTGATTGCTCATGCAATTGCTGATGCACTTCTTGGTGCAGCATCGCTCGGCGATATTGGACAGCACTTTCCCGACACCGACCCGAAGTGGGCAGGGGTTAACTCGTTACTGATGTTGTCGCATGTTGTCGCATTAGTGAAAGAGAACGGTTTTGAAATTGGCAATGTTGATTGCAGCGTGGTCTGTGAAAAACCCAAGCTTGCGCCCCATCGTGAGGAGATGCAACGTAAACTCATCGATGTGGTCGGCGCTCCTGTTTCGGTAAAAGGACGCAGAGCAGAAGGTCTCGGCGCACTTGGCCGTCAAGAGGGCATTGCGTGTTGGGCAGTGTGTGTGATTGAACGAGTGACGCAATGAAGCCACGCGACTCTCGACCAGGCAAGGGTCCGCGCAGCGGAGCAACGAGCAGCAATAAGCGCAGCACAGCAGGTGGAAGTAGTCGCAGCGCAGCTGGCGGAAGTGGACGAAGTACCGCAGGAAAGCGCGTAGATCCGCGCGATGCACGTCGAGACCCGCGTGACGCAAAGCGACCGCCCCGTGATACGAAATATGCACCACGCGCAGCAGTGAACACCAAGCGCAGTCGTCCACCGGCACGCGAACACATGGGTCCGCGCGCACCACGCCCAGATCAACACGGACTCGGTGGATCGCAGATTGAAGGTCGTCAGGCAGTGCGCGAGTTGTTGATCGCGCAACGTAGAAAAACATTTGAGATCTGGGTATCCAATGATTTGGACGAGAACGATGTGATTAGTGACATTTTGGCATTGGCTGCAGATCAACGCGTGCCAGTACGACGCGTACCGCGAAAAGAAATTGAAAAAGAAGCCCGCAGTGAAGCACCCCAGGGAGTGCTTGCAATGGCTGCCCCAATTCCCGACGTCGAACTTGGAGACTTGCTCGCGCCACGCAAAGGAAATGTTCCTGCATTTTTAGTAGCTATTGATGGTGTAACTGACCCAGGCAACCTTGGTGCAATCTTGCGTTCGTGCGATGGAGCCGGTGTGCATGGTGTGATTTTGCCTCGACATCGAGCAGTGCACATCACGCCTACTGCAGCAAAATCTGCTGCAGGTGCTGCAGAGTATGTGCCGATGTGTGTAGTGGGTGGATTGCCAACCGCGCTCAAGCAAATGAAAGATGCAGGAGTATGGATTGTTGGACTGAGTGATGCTGCTGACAAAAATATCTTCGAGATCGGTAATCTAACCTCCGAACCGATTTGTTTGGTATTGGGTGCTGAAGGAGCAGGTTTATCTCGACTTGTCAAAGAACGATGTGATTTGTTGGTGAGTATTCCAATGGGTGGATCGCTTTCATCACTCAATGTTTCAGCCGCTGCGGCGCTTGCAACATACGAAGTAGTTCGTTCACGCGTTGCCAAGACCAAATAATTCGCTGTAACCTAGACGAGCCGGGTTAGCTCAGAGGCAGAGCAACCGCCTTGTAAGCGGTAGGTCGTGGGTTCAATTCCCACACTCGGCTCCACTGCATCAAGTACGGTTGTTGGTATGAGCCAAGAACAACGTCATCCCCGTCGAGAGCCAGCATCACGCGGTTCCTCAATCAACTCAACAATGTCCGTTGTGGTCGCCGTAGTTGCGGTATTGCTGGGTTTTCTGATTTTGCGCGATATTCGTGGTGGCAGTACCACTGCTCCAGCTACTGGCGATGAAGCAACCACAGGCGCGGTCGTTACGGACACAGTTCCAGTTGAGACGACAGTTGCTGTCACTATTCCGTTAACTGCATTTAAAATTCAAGTTGCTAATGCATCAAAGGTTTCTGGCAGTGCCGGCCAGATGACTACCGAGTTGCAGGGTCGTGGCTACATCGTGCAACCAGCAGTAAATGCAAGCGGAATTACACCAAAACAAACTGCAACAGTTGTGTATTACTTGCCAGGCAGCGAAGGCCAGGCAGCCCTTGTTGCGGCCGAACTCGGTGGGGTGGCAACAGCAATCATGCCCGCACCAATTCCGACCGAGGGTGGAAAACTTGGCGAAGCAAGTATTTTGATCTTGTTGGGTACCGATGTTGCGGGCAAGCCGCTTGCGTCACCAGTGCCAACCGTGCCAGTGGCAACCACGGTTCCTGGCGGCTGATCTCGTTCGTTGTTGACAGCAACTAAATAAAACGAGCGACAATCGCGGCTGCTGCTTTTTCGACACACATCAGTGGCTTTGAAAATGCTTCAGCGTCGCCAAAATTTTCAATCAAACTGAAAGAATCAATACGCTGTTGGGCGTCAATGTCAGCACCACCGCAAATGACAACCACGGGCTTGTTGAATTGTTGTGCAAGTTGCTGCACACCACCAACAACCTTGCCATCAAAACTCTCGCTGTCTAAATATCCTTCGCCAGTAATGATCAGGTCACATTGTGCGATTTGTTCATGCAATCCGACCTCATCGGCAACAACATCGAAACCCGGCACAAGGTTTGCACCAAGTGCGCTAAGTCCGCCAGCAAGTCCGCCAGCAGCACCGCCACCAATTAGTAGCGATATGTCAATGTTGTAGTCGCGTAAGTATGACTGCTGTAGTTGCTCGAGGCGTCCAGAAAGAAATTCGATCTGCACAGGTGTTGCGCCTTTTTGTGCACCAAACAATCTGGCAGCATCGCTAAAAAGTGCGCGCACATCGCAAGCAACAATAAATTCGGTTCCCCGAAGTCGGGCAGGTGTGCCAATTGCGCGAATTGCCCCAAGACCACCGTCGACGGTTGCGGAACCGCCAACGCAAACAATGATTCGCTTCGCCCCATCATTAAGCGCAGTATCGATGAGCTGGCCTGTGCCGATAGTCGAAGCCGCAATCACATCGTTCTTTTTGGCTCCGCCCACCAGAGAAAGCCCGGAAGCACGTGCCATTTCGATCACCGCGGTGTCGCCCACAAGGCGCCACTGTGCCTCGACAGGCCGACCTAGTGGGTCAGTTACGCGGGTCGTACGGTTTGGTCCACCTAGCGCATCGAGTGTGCCTTCACCACCATCTGCAATTGGTGCTTCGACACAATCAACACCCAATTCCCAACATGCATGACCGATTGCCGACGCAACCTGTGCTGCTGTAGCGGTGCCACGAAACTTGTCGACAGCTGCCAGCACTCGCATGTTGTACAGGATAGGCAAACTTTGTGTAGGTCAAAGGTCTACGATGAAATTGATGTATTTACGAGGCCGACTTCAATGGTCGCTTCTCGTTATTTCGGTAGTAAGTGGTGTGATCGCCATGCTGCTTTCGCTAGGTGGCGGTGAACCAAAGATTGTGGTGCCAACAACAGTTGAGACAACTATCCCTGCTTCTACAACAACTGTGTATGTAGATCCTGTGTACTACACAATCGAACCAGGCGACTCGCTGTTTGCTATTTCTAAGAAGTTCAACCTCAATATGGCCGAACTAATGAGCATCAATAACATCACCAACCCCGACAAAGTCAATGCTGGTGATGTAATTCAGTTGCCGGTGGCAACAGGCTTTGTTCCTGTTGCGCCGTCGACGACTATGACGCCTTAACTATGACG
>DFDK01000030.1:10050-25862 GCA_002367695.1 Acidimicrobium sp. UBA3029
TTAACTACGTCGCGCACGCACCAACTCAGCTATCTCGCGCATGATGCGAGCAATGTCAAAATCTTTTGGCGTGTACACCGCTGCGATGCCGAGCGCACGCAATGAGTCACGATCATCTTCGGGAATAATGCCACCAAGAATTACTGGAACATCAATGCCAAGTTCTTGTAGTTCGTACAACACATCTGGAACAAGTTGGAGATGCGAACCCGACAAAATGGAGAGACCGATCACATCCGGGTCTTCATCGCGCGCAGACGCCGCAATTTGTGCAGGTGTGAGACGAATACCTGAATAAATAACTTCCATGCCCGAGTCGCGTGCAGCAACAGCAATTTGTTCTGCGCCACTTGAGTGCCCATCGAGACCTGGCTTAGCGACCAAGAACTTTGGTGGGCCACCAGGGATAGTGCGCACAAACTCAGCAACATCGGCCAGTTGGGTCGTACGACGACCAGCCGCTGCACCAACACCAGTAGGGGCGCGGTATTCGCCAAATGCTTCACGCAGAACCTGGCTCCACTCGCCAGTAGTTCCGCCCGCTTTAGCCAGTGCGATAGAGGCATCCATCAAATTGGTCTTGCTAGTCGCTGCATTTCGCAATTGGTCAAGTGCCTGTTGTACGTCTGCATCACCTCGTTGTTTGCGCCATGTAGTGACGTCGTCAACAAGTTGTTGTTCGACAGTGTGGTCGACTTTGAGGATGTTGTTTGCACCATCGAGAGGTGATGGTGTTGATTCGGTAAAGCGATTGACGCCAACAACGACTTGTTCGCCAGATTCGATTCGGCGAGTGCGGTCGGCCATTGAAGACACGAGACGGCCTTTGAGCTCATCAACCGATTCAAATGCGCCGCCGCGATCAAGAATTTCTTGCAACTCAGCCCAAGCAGCATCGCGTAATTCGGTAGTGCGAGCCTCGACCACATGCGAGCCAGTAAAGATGTCTTCGTACTCGAGTAAATCTGTTTCGTATGCAAGCACTTGTTGCATGCGCAACGACCACTGTTGATCCCAAGGGCGGGGTAGACCGAGCGCTTCGTTCCATGCTGGCAACTGCACACTGCGTGCACGAGCCGACTTAGACAGAGTTACGGCGAGCATCTCAAGCATGATGCGCTGGACATTATTTTCTGGCTGCGCTTCGGTAAGACCTAGCGAATTGACCTGTACGCCATAACGAAAACGTCGAGCGCGCTCGTCGGTTATGCCATAGCGCTCGCTGCCAATGCGATCCCACAACTCGGTGAAGGCCCGCATCTTGCACAGTTCTTCCACAAAACGAATGCCGGCGTTCACAAAAAACGAGATACTTGCAAAGACCTGAGGAAATGCTTCATCTGAGACCTGGCCGCTTGCACGCACTGCATCCAAAATATCGATTGCATTGGCAAGCGAGAATGCAATCTCTTGCACTGGGGTGGCACCCACTTCCTGCAAGTGATACGAGCACACATTCATCGGGTTCCACTTCGGTGCGTTGGCTGCACACCAGGCGATCATGTCAACAATGATGCGACGCGATGCTGTTGGGGGAAATATGAATGTGCCACGTGATAAATATTCTTTGAGGATGTCGTTTTGTGTGGTGCCGCGCAACTCGTTGGCTGGCGTGCCCTGCTCGGCGGCGTTGGCAACATATAACGCAAGCAACCATGCAGCAGTTGCGTTAATGGTCATCGATGTATTCATCTGACCAGGAGGAATCTGTTCCATCAGCGCGCGCATATGACCCAAGTGCACGACCGGCACGCCTACTTTGCCTACTTCGCCGCGAGCAAGTATGTGATCTGGGTCGTAACCCGTTTGAGTTGGCAAGTCGAAGGCGATGGAAAGACCGGTCTGGCCCTTAGCGAGGTTGGTGCGATACAACTCGTTGGAGGCTTCCGCGGTTGAATGTCCCGAATAAGTGCGGATCAGCCAAGGTTCGTCGCGGCGACTCATACGTCAAGGTTAGGGGTTGACGGCCTCGGCAAGACGACGTAGGTAGTCATCGCGAGGGATCTCCATTGCGCCAAGTGTTTCGAGGTGGGGTGTGAGCCATTGCACATCAAGTAATGACATTGCCGAATTGCGCATGGTTGCAACGAGGTGCATGAGTGCCACTTTGGATGCATCGCGCTTGAGGTGAAACATGGACTCACCAGCAAAGAGACCGTTTATGCGCACACCGTACAAGCCCCCTATCAATACACCATTTTCGTCAAACGTCTCGAAACTATGAGCCCAACCAAGTTCATGCAGAGTTATGTATGCATCAATAATGTCTTTAGTGATCCATCCACCTTCGCGATTGGGTACGGCGCAACCGCGTAATACGCGTTCGAAACACGTGTCGACGCGAACGGAATATTTGCGCGCACTACTGCGCATTGATCGGGTGATGAGCAATTGGTCGAGCGGAAGTACTCCACGCATCATGGGTGACCACCAACCCATTGCTGGTTTATTGAGGAATGGAAAGTCGTTCGCACTCGACATCGGAAACACGCCAGTGCGGTATGCCTGAATGAGGGTTGCAGGCTCCAAATCGGCCCCACGTCCCACGATGTCTTGTTGTGGCCACTCGGCCGACGGTGGAAAATTCCATATTGACAGACCGAGTTCAACTGGTATGTCATGCCAAGACGTCATACGCCACGGTACATCTGACGCAACGAGATCTAGTAAGTAAAGAATCCCTGCTTGGTCTTGCGGCCCAACTTGCCTTCTGCCAACAACTTTTTGAGAGAGTCAGCTGGCTCGAGATGGCTTTGCTTAAATTCACTTTGGAGGGCATTAAGGATTGACACGGTGGTGTCAATACCGATGAGGTCAAGCAATGCAAAAGGACCCATCGGGAAGTTGCAGCCACCTTTCATTGCGGTATCGATGTCTTCCATGGATGCCGTCTTGGCCTCAAGCATGTGTACAGCGTTGTTGAGGTATGGAAACAACAGTGCATTGACGATGAAACCTGCGCGGTCGACAACTTGTACAGGATCTTTGGCGCAAGCAACAGCAAACGCGGTAGCAGCAGAAATGGTGTCATCACTTGCAGTAATTGGACGGATCACTTCAACAAGCGACATCATCACTGCTGGGTTAAAAAAGTGAATGCCGCAAACTTTGTCTGGACGGTTTGTTGCTTGTGCCATGGCAACAACCGGCAATGTGCTGGTATTGGTGGCAAGGATCGCCGAAGGCTTAACAATTTTGTCGAGTTGCGAAAACAGTTCTTGTTTTGGTCCGAGTTCTTCCACAATTGATTCGATCACGAGGTCGCAATTGGCAAGCTCGGAAAGTTGGTCTGTGATGCTGATGTGTGACAAAACTTCTGTCCGCTGATCTTCTGTCATCTTTGCCTTGGCGACTTGTTTTGCAAGATTGTTTTCAACTGAAGTGAGCATTGACTGCGCTCCAGCCATTGTGCGCGAGCGAACGACTACGTTGATACCGGCGCGAGCAACGACTTCGGCAAGGCCCGAGCCCATGATGCCCGAGCCGCAAACGCCGACGAGCTGGGGAAGTGAAGATTGAGAAGGAGGTGTAGTAGTCATGGCGAGCAACCGTAGTCAATAGACCGAGATATTTACCAACCGGTAACGAAAGAACCATCTGGGCTTTACCAGCCTTGGTTAGCGTTGCCTAGTGATCAATACGCATGTTGACGAGACAGCCAATCATCCGAGGCGACTGATAGGCCTCGAGGCCGTTCATAACTTTCGCGACCTAGGCGGGTACCCAAC
This sequence comes from Acidimicrobium sp. UBA3029, assembly GCA_002367695.1. GTDB lineage: Bacteria > Actinomycetota > Acidimicrobiia > Acidimicrobiales > Ilumatobacteraceae > UBA3006. The sequence goes on from DFDK01000030.1 coordinate 13,779, forward strand.
CGCAGATGGACGAAGCACCAAGTGGAGAACACTGTTTCGTTCGGACGGTTTGTATCGATTGCGCGGAGTAGATGACTTGAGTCGCGTCAGGCAATTGGGTTTGAAATCGGTTATCGATTTGCGTACCGAGCGCGAACAACGCGAGCAGGGAATTTTCCCTATCGATGAGATTGAGGTGGCGTTTCATCATTTGTCAATTGTTGATGTGACGTGGTCCGACACGGAAACTCCGGAATTTGATGACGAAGTCGAGTTTTTGGTGTGGGGATATCGCGACATGTTGGAAATTGGTTCGAGCCGATTTGCAGACGCAATGCATGTGCTCGCGCAAACCGATTCAGCACCTGCAGTGTTTCATTGTGCTGCCGGCAAAGACCGCACTGGAGTGCTTGCTGCGTTGTTGCTTTCGAGCCTTGGTGTCGATGACGCACACATTTGTGCCGACTATGGTCTGACGCAAGACGCAATGCGTCGATCAATTGCGTGGTCAAAAGTCCATCGCCCCGAATTAGCCGAGCGTTACGCCACCATCCCAAAGGCATACTTGGCTGCCGACCCGCTAGCAATGCAAATTATTTTGGCTGAGCTTGCGCAACAACATGGTTCGGTGCGCAACTATGTGCGTGAAATTGGAGTTACTGATACAACTGTTGAAGCGTTGGGTAACTTGTTGCTTGAAATGCGCTGAGCGAAATTAGCTGACGATGATCACGACGCTGTAAATGATTAAGTCTTCGGTCGGCGGAACACCGTTGGCTGCAGGATCTGGATTGGATGCTGCATTGAGTGCAGGGATTGTTTGATCCAAACCCTCTGTGACTTGGCCAAATAATGTGTAGTCGGGGTTAAGCGTCGCACCATTTTCGCCAGTGATGATGAAGAACTGACTGCCGTTGGTGTTTGGACCAGAGTTGGCCATTGCAATAGAGCCAATTTTGTATTCGCCACTTTCAGGAAGTTCGTCGGCAAATGAATAGCCGGGGTCACCCGAGCCAGTTGCTGTTGGGTCACCACACTGCACAACAAAATCGGTGATGGCGCGATGGCATTGGGTGTTGTTAAAATATTTGTAGCGGGCAAGCACAACAAAGTTGTTGGTGGCAATAGGTGCCTTGATTGGGTCGAGGATGATTGAAAACTCACCCTTATTTGTCAGAACAATTGCGGTGTAGGTCTTGCCATCCTCGAGGCACATCGGTGGGACCGTTTCAAATTTTGAAACACGAGTCTCTGACATGTCGGCTTTCGGGCAAGGTGTCTCACCAGTGATTTCGCGCCCCTCAGGGGCTGTCGAGGTGGTGTCTTCGCCTAAATCGATAACAGCCCTAGTGTCAGTTGGTGCTGAGGAGTCACCTGCGGTACCACCCGAGACTCGGATGATCACGACAACACCCACAATGACACCAATAACGGTGAGCGCGCGAATGATGTTCTTGCGCACCTTTCGCTTTTGATCTGTTTTGGCTAATTGATCAAGCCTTTGGCGACGGTTTTCTTTTTTGCGAGTTCGTTTGTCTGTGCCCATAGTTTTAAAAGGATACTCGCGTAGAGGTAGCGTAAAGACCCTGTGGCGCTTCTCGTTCAAAAATATGGTGGCACTTCGGTGGCCGATCCAGACCGAATGCGCAACGTTGCTCGACGAATAGCCGACGCCAGAGCCAAAGGTCACGACGTTGTCGCCGTTGTGTCGGCAATGGGTAAAGCCACCGACAATCTTGTAGAACTTGCTCGGCAAGTTTCAAGCAACCCGCAAGGTCGGGAGATGGACATGTTGCTCACAACGGGCGAACGAATCTCGATGTCGCTGTTGTGCATGGCACTGCACGACATGGGTTGTGATGCAGTGAGTTTTACTGGAAGCCAGGTGGGCATCATCACCGACACATCTCACACCAAAGCAAAGATTTTGGAAATCAAAGGCGATCGTGTTCGCGAGGCACTACTTGCTGGCAAGGTTGCTGTTGTCGCTGGTTTTCAGGGCGTGAGCACCGACCGCGAGATCACGACACTTGGTCGTGGTGGTAGCGACACAACAGCAGTTGCACTTGCTGCAGCAATGAAAGCCGATGTGTGCGAGATCTACACCGACGTGACTGGCGTTTTTACTGCAGACCCACGGCTGGTTTCACAAGCAAGCAAAATTAAGCAGTTGAGTTTTGATGAGATGCTTGAGATGGCTGGAGCGGGAAGCAAAGTGTTGGCACTGCGCTCAGTTGAGTTTGCACGAAATCACAATGTGCCCATCCATGTTCGATCAAGTTTTACGTTAGAAGAAGGTACCTGGGTTCTTGGAGCCAACGATGAGAGGAAAACAAAAATGGAAGATCCAATCATTTCAGGAGTTGTTCACGATGTGGGCGAAGCCAAGATGACATTGCTTGGCGTGCCCGATCGCCCCGGCGTGTCGGCTCTCTTGTTTGAATCTCTTGCAAAGGCAAATGTCAACGTTGACATGATCGTGCAGAACACATCAATCGAAGGTACGACTGATATCTCGTTCACACTTCCAGTTGGCGACATTGCAACCGCAGAGCCGATTTTGGCAAGCGTTGGCAAAGAGGTTGGAGCAAAGGGCATCAATAAAAAAGAAAATATCGTCAAGTTGTCTTTAGTTGGCGCAGGAATGAAATCGAGCCCAGGTGTGGCAGCGAAGATGTTTCGAGTGTTGGCCGACAACGGTGTCAATATCGAGATGATCTCGACATCAACAATTCGCATTTCGGTGGTCGTCGAGCGATCCAAGTTGGAGACAGCAGTGCGCGCGTTGCACACAGCCTTTGGCCTAGACAGTGGTGAGAATTACTCTGCTCCGTTGCCCGAACGAAAATAAGGTTGTAACGGATCATGACAAAACAGCGCGATGCAAAAAAACGCGCCCAATTTGTGCCTTGGCGAAGCGCAGGAAATCGCACAGAAATAGGTGGATCTGCCGATGAAATTGTGCGATCTACCGGTTGGGTCTTCAATAATGAAACTGGCAGCGCACTCACCCTTGAAGAATTTGTAACTACCGGCAACAAAGAGGCCAAGCGCTACATGCGTCAATTTGGTTTTGAGGCGGAGCGACTTGCGCCATTGACCTTGCTTGAAATTGGCAGTGGGATTGGTCGAATGACAGCTTCATTTACCGAGCAATGCGCCCATGTAGTTGCCGCCGATGTAGACGCTGCGTTTTTAGAACGCTGTCGAGAGACGGTAGGAAAGCATGGTCGCGCAGACAGACTGACAACGACACATGTGCAAGATGGATGCACGCTTGCACTTTCCGACGACTCGGTAGATATTGCATTTTCATACATCACCTTGCAGCACTGCCAACGCAATGATGCGCTTGGTCTGTTGCGCGAAGCAGTGCGAGTTACACGCTCTGGCGGAACCGTGATTCTGAACTATCGATCGTGGGTATTGAGTGACGTTTTACTGATTCCAGCCGGAATATTGGTTCGTTTGCTGTGGCGGATGCCAGCGATCGGTAAACGGATTTCTGGGACGCGATGGGCAACGCGATTTGGTTGGCAGGCAAATAGGTTGAGCCCCGACGAAGTACTGCAAGACATCATCGATCACAGTCAAAAATCACTGACCGAGATCAGAATTTACCACTCTCCATTTCAAGTGCGTCACGTTTCGCACTCGAATGTGCAGGTCAAGTCATTGAAACGGGTTAATCGCAGTCATTGGTGGCTCGTAGCAACCGTACGTAGCTCATGACAGCACATCGACTGTCAATCGAAAATATTGAGCGCTCAGCACGCACGATCGACCCTGTTTTTCTGCATTCTCCCCAGTACAACTGTGAGCCACTCTCGACCGAATTGGGGTGTGAGCTCACTCTCAAAGTTGAGACTCCAAATCCCATCAGAAGCTTTAAGGGTCGCGGCGCCGATTTCTTTATGCAAGAGAATGTCACTGCGCTTTCCGGACGAGATCTTGTGTGCGCAACCGCCGGCAACTTTGGGCAAGCAATGGCCTATGTGTGCAGAGCGCACAAGCGCTCGTTAATTATTTATTGTGCGACCAATGCCAATCCTCTTAAAGTTGACCGAATGCGCTCGATGGGCGCAGAGGTGCGGCAACTTGGCGACAATTTTGATGCGGCGAAGGAAAACGCCAAAAAGTTTTGTGCCGAGACCGGTGCATATTTTGTTGAAGACGGTCGAGACATTGCAATCTCGGAGGGCGCAGGTTCAATTGCCGTTGAGCTGATGCAACAGCGCACTTTTGATGCCGTGCTTGTACCGCTTGGCAACGGGGCTTTGATCGGTGGTGTTTCTCGATACATCAAGCACATAACGCCAGATGTACAGATAATTGGGGTTTCAAGTGCGACTGCCGATGCGATGGAGGCATCGTGGCGTCTAGGCACCGTTATCGAACGCCCATCTGCCAATACCATCGCCGATGGCATTGCAGTGCGTACTCCTGTTCCGGAGGCGCTCAATGACATGAAAGGTCTTGTCGACGACGTGTTGTTGGTGTCGGAAGATGCACTGAAGCATGCAATGAAGTTGGTATTTGACAAAGCAGGATTAATAATTGAGCCAGCTGGCATTGCTGGAGTTTCTGCGATTCTTGAACATGCACACCTTAAAAAGATGCGCCTTGCCACAATTTTGTGCGGAAGCAACCTCACGCCCACACAAGTAAATGACTGGCTAATCGACAAGGTCTAACAACTAAACTGCTTCTATGCGAGTAGGACTAGTTGGAGCCACCGGAATGGTGGGAACTGTTATGCGACAGCTGCTGGCCGAGCGCAACTATCCGGTCGATGAACTTCGGATGTTTGCGTCGGCGAGTTCTGCTGGCAAGACCATTGAATGGAACGGGAGAACCGTCACTGTCGAAGATGCAACTGCGGCAGATCCAAGTGGCATGGATGTAGTGCTGTTCTCGGCCGGAGCCACAACATCTCGAGCACTTGCCGAAAAATATGCCAACACTGGCGCGATGGTGATTGATAACTCATCGGCATGGCGGATGAACGACGATGTGCCATTGATAGTTGCAGAAGTCAATCCCCAAGACGTAGCACTGGCAAAAAAGCGAATCATTGCTAACCCAAACTGCACCACTATGGCGGCGATGCCGGTGCTCAAAGCTCTGCACGACGAAGCAACACTTGTACGACTGATCATCAGCACTTATCAGGCGGTGAGCGGTGCCGGTGTCGCAGGTGTGGCCGAACTTGAAAATCAGGTACGTGAGGGTGTGAGAGATGCCGGACAACTCACCTACGATGGTGAAGCAGTCAAGTTTTCGAAGCCATTCAAGTTTTCGCAAACGATTGCATTTAATGTTCTGCCGCTTGCTGGATCAATTATGGATGACGGATCCTTTGAGACAGACGAAGAGCAAAAGCTCCGTTATGAAAGTCGCAAAATCCTGCATATTGCAGACTTGCGAGTATCGGGCACATGTGTGCGCGTGCCAGTGTTTACCGGTCACTCGCTGAGCATCAATGCCGAATTTGCTCACCCGATTACAGCCGCGCGAGCACACGAAATCTTGGCAACGGCCCAAGGTGTAGTTGTAGCCGATGTGCCAACACCGCTGATGGCTGCGGGCAAAGACCCAAGTTATGTTGGTCGCATTCGTCAAGACTCGAGTGTTGACAGCAATCATGGTCTCGCCATGTTCGTATCTAACGACAATTTGCGCAAAGGCGCAGCACTCAACGCATTGCAGATAGCAGAGCTGCTCGTTAAATAGATCGTTAAAAAGCCAGCTGGTTTGCTAGTTACTGAACCCATTCATCGCAAGTTGTGGGCGCTGCAACCAGTTGTCATCTAAGTATTTTGCTCGACCATCGATTACGTGAACGGTGTATGCATGACGCGGCTTGTCGCTCAAGTTTGGGCCAGACCGGTGTGGCAATGTGCCATTGAGTAGGACGAGCGTGCCGCGCGGAGCTTCGAGTGGCACGAGACCTTCGGTTGGATATGGCTCCTGGTCAAACACATCGGTGATGGTGGCTGTACGAGCGGCATTTAATTTTGAACGCGACTTGACGGGGATGCGATGTCCGCCCGGTAACGCCCACATGCAGCCATTTTCGGTTGTCGCGTCATCAATTGCGATCCAAAAACCGATCACGCTCTGTGGCTCTGTCCACAAAAAAGTGTGGTCGGTATGACTGTTAACTTCGCCACCGATGCGTGGTTGTTTAAAAATGTACATCGACTGCAACAGCAGTGGGTCGACAATTCCCACTTGTTGGGCAACGGATGCCATTTGGGGTGTGCGGCTGAACGCGCTAAACACCGGGTCGAGATCATGCATGGCGTGTCCGAGTTTGTTGAGACAAAGGTGTGCTTGAGAGCGCAGCGCTCCATGTTCGTCAAAGGCATCTTTTTCGAAAAAGCAACGGATTTTGTCACCACTTGTCAGAAAGTATTCGTCAGCTGCGTGTTGTGCTGTGGAGTCCGCAGTGAAGATGGTGGCTTCTTGTGGTGACGGAACGTTGTCTTTTGCAATTTGCAATGCGCGCTCGCGCAATGTCAGACATGCTGCATCATCAACAAAATTTGGCAAAACCAAATATCCGTCGTCGTTGAATGCCTGCAATTGATTAGGCGAAAGAATTTCTGCAGAGGTTGTCATGAACCACTCGGATTTTCGAAGTTGGAATGCTCCGGAAATGCTGCTGGTAACAAGATGCTCAGCGGAGTTGGTGTGCCTTCAACATCGACCAGCAAGTTTGCGCCACCGTGTTCCCACAACAGTTGGCGGCATCGCCCGCACGGCGTGACGTCGGTGTCGTTGCCAACACATGCAACCGCAATGATGCGTCCTCCGCCACCCATGTGGAGCGCCCCCAAGATTGCGCACTCCGCGCACAAGGTGAGTCCGTACGACGCATTTTCTACATTGCATCCAGAGATGATGCGACCATCATCAATGAGTGCTGCTGCGCCTACTCGAAACTTTGAATATGGAGCATATGAATGCTGCTGCGCCGCGCGGGCAGCAGTGCGCAGTGTTTGCCAATCAATTGGTTGTGCAGGTGTGGCCATACGCCAACACTAGTTGCGGGCGACCGATGCCAAAATTGCTGGAGTGAGTTTATTGGCCCGGTCAACAACGGCACGGGCCTCGATGGTGAGCGCGACACGATCGCGCACAACAACTTGCCCGTGAACAACCACATGGCTTACATCGCCACGACCCGCGGCAGCAACAATGGCAACATGCGGGTCAAATACTGGCGTGAGAGATGGCGAAAATGCATCGAGCACAACAAGGTCGGCATACTTGCCAACTTCGAGTGAGCCAACAAGGTGGTCTATGTGCAGTGCTTTGGCCCCATTAATCGTGGCCATACGTAAAACGTCGAGAGCCGGTAAAACGGTTGGGTCTGATGCTGCGGTTTTTTGCACGTAACCAGCCAGTCGCATGGCGAGCCACAAGTCGAGATCGTTGCCTGACGCCGGCCCATCAGTGCCTAGAGCAACATTGACACCTTGCTTGTGTAACTCGACAATGCGCGCAGTGCCACTTGCCAACTTGTAGTTGGATGCAGGGCAGTGCGTCACCGATGCACCATGTTGTGCAATCATCGCGATATCAGTGTCATTTAAATGCACACCGTGGGCGATGACCGCATTTGCTAGCAAATGAGTATCGGCAAGCACTTGGATTGGCGTGCGACCATTGTGTCGTTTTGATACGAGCGACATTTCGCCAATAGTTTCTGCGGCGTGCACGTGGATATGTGCGCCGTGCTGTTTGGCGAGTGCTGAGATCTGGTTGAGGTGATCTTCGCCAAGCAGGTATGTGCTGTGCGGGCTGAGCCAGTTGAGTGAATCAAAACCATTCGGTAAGGAGAATTCTTGCTCACGGTTGACGGACTCGGTGAGCCACTCGTTCGCCCACGCCATGCGCTTGGCGAATGGCAGTGGCTCAGGGCCATCAGATTCAAGCAGGTTTGGTCCGCAGTGAACTCGCATGCCTGAGCGTGCTGCAACTTCGAGTGCCGCGTCGGGCAAGTAGTACATGTCGAGTGCGGTGGTGATGCCACCCAAAAGCGACTCGAGCGCCGCAAGTTCGGTGCCGGCCACAACTGCATCGTGCGACAGCACAGCAATCTCTGCTGGCATTAGTCGGCCAAGAAAATCTTCTAAATTCATGTCATCGCCGAGGCCACGAAACAGCGTCATGCCCATGTGCGTATGAGCATTGATCATGCCCGGCATGACAATGCCACCCTTGGCATCGATTACAGCAGGTGCATTGTGGGCAAGTGTTCCAGTAGCAATTGCGCGAATCTTGCGATCTGCGCCAATCACGATGGTGGCATCGTTGACAATGGTGCCGACCGCGTCAACGGTGACTACACAGGCGTTGGTGATTGCGAGGAGGTCTTGCGGAGCGCTCATTATAATTTTGTTGCCTTCGTTGCATCTATTTGTTTGAGCACGTCTCGCAACAGTGCGCCAACTCGTTGCGCCGATTCTTTGCCAACTTGTAATACATCTTCGCCCGATAGTGGTTGAGGGTTGATGCCCGCTGCCAAGTTTGTGGCGAGCGAGAGTGCAAGCACTCGCATACCTAAGTGTCGTGCAGCAATGGTCTCGAGCACAGTTGACATGCCAACCATGTCGGCGCCAAGCGTGGCGATCGCGCGAATTTCGGCTGGCGTTTCAAAATGTGGCCCATGAAAACCAAAGTAGACGGCCTCGTTGATGTTTGGAGATACATTGCGCACGAGTGAGCGCAGCGACGAGTTGTACGCATCGGTGAGATCGACGAAGCGACCAGCGAGTGGTGCTGGTGGGTTGTCACCTGTGAGCGGAGAGTGACCTGTCATGTTGATGTGATCTTTGATCACAACGGGCTCGCCGATGGTCCACTCTTTTTGCAAGCAACCAGCGCCATTTGTCAGGAGTGCGATCTTGCACCCGAGTGCATGTGCAACACGAACGCCGTGCACCGCCGCATGGACTCCGTGCCCTTCGTACAAATGTGTACGACCGGTGAGTAGCAACACGCGAGTAGAACCGATGGTGATCGACTTGAGTGCTCCGCCATGGCCGATGGCTGACGGACGAGTGAAGCCTGGGATGTCTGCAACGTTGATTGATTGAACTGGAGTCTCAGACACTTCTTCGAGAAGGCCTACGGCATCTACCCAACCCGACCCGAGCACTACGAGCACATCATGTTGCTCATCATGCTTCATGGCAAATTGAGCGCGAACTGACTCTGCAGACCGATTGGCAAGTGCAAAGGCTTCTTTGACCACAGGTTCCATATATAAAGGCTAGGCACAAAAAGTAATAGCTAGGCACAAAAAGTAATAGCTAGGCGCCGAAACGTATAGCCATATAGCAATATTAAAAAAGATACGCGCGCATCGGTAGCGTGGTGCGTTATGAACACGATTGCGACAGCACCTATAACAATCTCTCCAGCTCGGGTATTGGCCGACTTGTTGCCAAAACGCGTAACGCGCACATCTGCACTCACGCAAGATGTTGCTCTCGTCTTTGGGTTTGCCTTACTGACTGCCCTTGCCGCACAGATCGAAATTCCACTTGGTTTTACACCTGTGCCACTTACCGGCCAAACATTTGCAGTGCTTCTCACTGGAGCAGTGCTCGGTATGCGACGTGGCGCCTTGAGCCAACTCGTTTATTGGTTTGCTGGACTCACCGGTTTGCCATTTTATTCGGGTGGCGCAGGTGGTTGGAAAGATGGCACTGGTGCCACACTCGGCTACCTCATTGGTTTCATTGTTGCTGCTGGCGCTATTGGCTTTCTTGCAGAAAAAAAGCAAGACCGAAACTTTGCAACTTCGTTGCCGGCAATGTTGCTCGGATCAACAATTATTTATGCATTTGGCGCAATATGGTTGGCGCATAAAATCAATGTACCGCTTGCAAACGGCGACACAAATGCGATCAGTCTTGGCGTTGCACCATTTTTGATTGGTGATTTGTTGAAAGCACTCATTGCGGCAGGACTCACGAGCACCGTGTGGACTGCAGTCGCTAAGCGCAAATAGAAGCAGCGCGTTCAGCGCGAACGCTCAAGCTCATACAACGTTGTGCCGTTACCGCGTGCAACCCACAAACCTGCGCCGGCTTGCACAAAGTGTCGATTCAGACGCTTGCGATACCAGTCGCCAGTGCGGGTATAAATATTTAAGTCGGTGGTTTTTTTATCGACAGCATTTCGTAAGTCGGCCGATGTCGGTACTTCTAGGTAGAGAACCCCGCGCGTTGCTTTTGCCAAATTGCCAATAGCTGCAATAGCTTGCTTGTCGTTGAGGTATTGCAACACGCTGTGGCAAACAACAAGATCAAATTGCCGCGTTGGAAACCATGACGCGATGTCGTGACATTCGTGGCTGTATTTTTCGCAAGCATGCTCGCTGATGTCAACCGACAATCGCTTAACTTTTGGATGAGTGGTTGCGTACCAGTCTCGCCAGTAACCAAGACCCGCACCCACATCGAGCACCGACCGCACTGGCACTTCCCACCACTGGCACATTGCGTGTACAGCAGTAGCGAGTGTGTTGACCTTGGTGCGGCTGTGAACAGGGCTAGTTGAATAGAAGCGCTTGAAAAAAGCTGCGTCAAATGTGTTGCGTGGCATGCATCCTGTGTAGCAGGTGAGCGGCCGCCGTTACGATTGTTGCCGTTACGATTATTGTCAGATCTCACTCGAGATCACATTCGCAAGGAGCCAACCATGTCCGTGAATAAAACGTCGGTATATGAAACCAAAATCGCACGCCTCAATGGTGCAGGAAACCCATTTGACGATGTGCTCGGCAAAGTGACATTGCTTGTCAACGTTGCATCCAAGTGCGGTTTGACCCCGCAATACACAGCGATGCAACAGTTGCACACTGACCTGTCGGCCAAGGGATTCAGTGTGCTCGGCGTGCCCTGCAATCAGTTTTTGGGCCAGGAGCCGGGTAATGCACAAGAGATTCAAGAGTTTTGTTCAACAACGTATGGAGTCGATTTTCCATTGAGTGAAAAAGTCGATGTAAATGGTGATGCGCGCCACGCTCTGTACGAGTCATTAGTGGCCTCGCCAGATGCAGAGGGGTACACCGGCGATATTCGCTGGAACTTTGAAAAGTTTCTGATTGGTCGCGACGGCGCAGTTGTTGCAAGGTTTGGTCCGCAAGTTACACCAGACGCGCCAGAAGTATTGGCTGCAATCGAGTTGGCACTCGGCTAATCACAATGCTCAAAGTCGGTGCAGTTCAGATGTCGATGTCGACAGACATCGCGACGAATATTGCAACCGCCGAGCGTCTTGTGCGCCAAGCTGCATCGCAGGGTGCACAGGTTGTTTTAATTCCTGAACTTTTCGAGGGACATTATTTTTGCAAGGACGTTGATCCGAAAAATCTCAACCTTGCATTGCCCATCGATGGACATCCGACCATTGCGCATTTTCAACGAGTAGCAAAAGAGCTCAATGTCGTTCTGCCGATCAGTGTGTTTGAACGCGCCAACGAAGCACTGTTTAACACTGTCGCAATGATTGATGCAGACGGAACGATGATGGGGATTTATCGCAAGAGCCATATTCCAGATGGCATCGGTTATAGCGAAAAATATTATTTCAGTCCTGGAGACACAGGGTTTCGTGTATGGAAGACACGACACGGTGCTATTGGGGTTGGAATCTGCTGGGATCAGTGGTTTCCAGAGTGCGCGCGATCGATGGCGCTGCAAGGGGCTGATGTGTTGCTGTATCCAACCGCTATTGGCAGCGAACCTCCAAACCCCTCGTGGGATTCTGCGCATCATTGGCAACGCGTTATGCAAGGACACGCGGGAGCCAATATGGTTCCAGTCGTTGCAGCCAACCGAATCGGTCGCGAAGTTGGTGAACAAACGGAAATCACGTTTTATGGATCTTCATTTATCACCGATGCACTTGGCGCCAAGGTGGCAGAAGCCAATCGCACCGACGAGGGTGTTTTGGTAGCAACAATTGATTGCAGCGAAAATCGCAAGACGCGCAGCGCCTGGGGATTATTTCGTGACCGACGCCCAGAGTTGTATCGGGGCTTAACCACGTTTGATGGCACGACGTCGGGCATCTAATGCCAAC
>DFDK01000074.1:0-2102 GCA_002367695.1 Acidimicrobium sp. UBA3029
ACTCTGCGCAATGGCAGATACCCCTGCACCACGTCAACTAGCGAGACGGTTTCGCGCAGCCGCTCTATGTCGTCATCACTAATGGCCACGCCAGCAGACTAGTGCTTACGGTCGTGGACCACTGAAGCGACGATCGCGACCGTCATGACCATCAATATAAACAACAAAGACAGCCACGTTGGCACGTGGTACCAGTGCGCAACAGTCATTTTGAGACCGACATAAATCAAGAGCACCGAGATGGCTGGTTTGAGGTAGATAAAGCGATCCTTGATATCGGCAAACAAAAAGTAGAGTGCTCGCAGACCCATAATGGCAAAAGCATTTGCCGCAAACACGATGAACTGCTCATGGCTCACGGCAAGAACTGCCGGTACAGAGTCAACCGCAAACACCAAGTCAGAGATTTCAATGACGACCAACACTGCTAGCAACGGAGTGGCGAGTCGTTTTCCGTTCTTCTTGGTGAAGAGCTTCTGCCCATCCAACTCATCAGTGGTGGGAATAAAGCGGTGGAAGAGTCGCATCGTACGCGTATCCGATGGATCCTTATCGTCCTCATCGCCGTGTCGGAATACCCCAACACCGGTGTAAATAAGAAATAGTCCGAAGCCAATGAGCACATAATCAAAGCGCTCGATTATTGCAACACCGAGGAAAATGAATACAAAGCGCATCACGAGAGCGCCAAAAATTCCCCAAAACAATGTGCGGTGCTGATATTCGCGCGGAACTTGGAAATGTGAGAAAATTAATGCCCAAACAAATACGTTGTCTACGCTCAAGCTCTTCTCAATCAAGTATCCACTGATGTACTCAACAGCGGCAGCCCTTTCGAACATTGCCCAGATGACAAAAGTGAAACCAATACCAATGCTCACCCAAACAATAGATTCGATGGCTGCTTCTTTGAGTTTGGCGACATGTGGTCGACGGTGAACGATCAGGATGTCAACGAGCAACAGTGTTGCTATAACGCCGAGCAACATCTGCCAGCCCCACCAAGGGACAGTGATGTCTACATAATTTTCACTACGTGAACCTGCGCCAAAAAGAGTATTAACCATTTTCCTGCCTTTGACCTCTCGGGTTTTATACCAAAACTATTTAGTTTCGGCTTTACTTCCCCCGATGATCGCTTGCGCTGAGGCAAGTCGGGCTATAGGAATACGATACGGCGAACACGACACATAGTCAAGTCCCGCACGGTAAAACAATCCGATTGACTCCGGATCGCCACCATGTTCTCCACACACGCCCAATTTGATTCCTCTTTTTGCCTTACGACCGCGTTTGGCCGCAAGTTGCACAAGTTCACCAACTCCAACTTGATCAATGGTTTCAAATGGATTGCGCTTAAGTAAGCCGGCCTCCAAATATGCAGGCATCATGCGACTTTCCACATCGTCGCGGCTAAAGCCAAATGTCATTTGCGTCAGGTCGTTTGTTCCAAAGCTAAAGAAGTCGCTGATCTCTGCCAACTCCCCAGCAACAAGTGCGGCTCGTGGTGTTTCGATCATCGTGCCAATAGTCACTTTAGGACGCTTCGAATTTTTGATCGAATTTTTGATCGATTTTCTTGCGCCAGACTTTGGTGCCGACTTGATCTGCTTCGAGTGATCCAAAATTTCTTGTTCTACCCAGCTGCGCGCCAATGCCAACTCTTCCTTAGTCACTGTGAGTGGAATCATTACTTCAACAATCGGAGAAAAACCCTCGCTGGCAACAATGTCGGCTGCTGCGAGCAACGCCCGCACTTGCATCGCATACAATCCCGGCTTGATTACGCCGAGTCGAACACCACGTGTTCCAAGCATCGGGTTGACTTCTGCCCATGAACGCGCAGCTTCAATCAGTTTGGTTTCCTCTGCCGACAGACCAACTGTTGCTTTTTTGATCTCGAGTTCATCAACGCGAGGCAAAAACTCGTGTAACGGTGGGTCGAGCAAACGAACAGTGACTGGCAATCCGCTCATCGCGCGTAGCAATGCAGCAAAGTCTTCGGTCTGTACTTTGCGCAACTCGTCTAATGCTGCCGTCTCTTCTGCTGGCGTACTTGCCAAAATCATGCGTCGTACGACTGGCAAGCGATCTGGTGCCAA
>DFDK01000074.1:2384-23419 GCA_002367695.1 Acidimicrobium sp. UBA3029
GCATCTTCATCGGTGTCAGCGTTGGCGCGCACTGCAAGTTTGCCCTTACGCACTTCGTCTGCCCACTTCAAGATGGTGAAGAATTCTTTTGTCGGCTTTGCTTCAGCAAGCATCATTGCTCCAATGATCACTTCACCCGTAGTGCCGTCAAGCGAAATGACGTCGCCTTCGCGCACTACTGTGTCGCCAACTGTGAACTTTTTACCATCGATGTGCACAGATTCTGCACCAACGATTGCTGGCGTACCCCAACCGCGAGCAACTACTGCTGCGTGGCTCACGAGTCCACCACGAGCTGTCAAGATTCCCTTAGCAACCATCATGCCGTGGACGTCCTCTGGACTTGTTTCGCTACGCACCAAGATCACAGCTTCACCACGTCCTGCAGCGGCAGCCGCATCGTCGGCAGTGAAGTAGACAGCGCCAACCGCAGCACCCGGTGATGCAGCTAGGCCCTTTGTAAGTGCCTTTGACTTATTTGCAAACTGTGGATGCAACACCTGATCCAAATGTTCTGCAGCAACGCGCATGAGAGCGTCTTTTTTCGAGATCTTCCATGCGGCTTTACCCTTACCCGAAGGCTTGGTCATGTCAACTGCCATACGCAATGCGGCCGCACCGGTGCGCTTGCCAACCCGTGTTTGCAGCATCCACAACTTGCCTTGGTCAATCGTGAACTCTGTATCACACATGTCTTTATAGTGACGCTCAAGTCGATCGAAAATTGTCATTAACTCTGCATGAATTGCAGGGAACTGGCGTTTGAGGTCGTCAAGGGTCTCGGTGTTACGAATGCCCGCAACAACGTCTTCGCCCTGAGCGTTAACCAAAAAATCGCCATACGGTTTGTTTTCACCCGTTGCTGCGTTGCGGGTGAAACCCACGCCTGTACCCGAGTTGTTATCGCGGTTTCCAAACACCATCGCTTGTACGTTGACCGCAGTGCCTAAGTCATGGCTAATTTTTTCACGCACTCGATATGCAATTGCTCGTGCACCATTCCAAGAACGAAACACCGCCTCAATCGCACCACGCAATTGCTTCATCGGATCTTGTGGGAACTCACGACCGGTCTCTGCCTTAACCACCTGCTTGTATGTCTCACACAAAGCCTTCAACGCCGATGCTGGCAAGTCTGCATCACTCTTAACGCCGGCAGTCTTCTTGGCATCATCGAACGGATGCTCAAACTTTGCGCCATCAATGCCAAGCACGATTCGGCCGTACATCGAAATAAAGCGGCGATAGCTGTCGTACGAAAAACGCTCGTCGTTTGTGGTTCTGGCCAAACCAACCACGCTCTTGTCATTCAGTCCCAGGTTGAGCACCGTGTCCATCATTCCCGGCATCGAAAACTTGGCGCCAGAGCGAACCGATACCAACAACGGGCTCGAAGGATCGCCTAAGCGAGCCTTCATTTTGCGCTCGAGTGCAGCAACCTGCAGTGTTATTTCTTTGTCAAGACTCTTTGGCCAGCCGCCGCCCATGTAGTCGCGACACGCATCGGTAGTCACCGTAAATCCGTGCGGCACCGGTAAGTGCAACACGCTCATCATTTCGGCCAAATTGGCACCCTTGCCACCCAGTAAGTCTTTGAGACTCATAGGTGATTTACGGTGCTTATGATCAAAGGCGTAGATGTAAGTCATCTCACCATTCTAGAGGGGCAGAGTTTCTCCGTATGGGTCGCTTACGAGAACTCCACGCTTGATTAGAGCCAAAGCAAAGTTTCCTATCACAGTGGTATACACACCAACAATTTCATTGTCAACCAATACTTCGTCGCCAACTTTTGCTCCTGGGGCACAATTTACCCTGCATAATCTGCGCGGCGCCATTGACCCCCGCGAATCCATTCGTTCGACGAGTTCTTGACCCGGATAGCAGCCTTTGGTGAAACTCACCGCGACATCCGCCACGCTCGTTTCTGCAGGAATCATCTCGGTCGTGATGTCTATACCCATAACCGGCCACATTGCCCGTACGCGAGACTCAACAAATTCGCTTTGTGTTCCCTCTCGCAATGTTGCAGACAGTGTCATCGTGGGAGAAAAAATATCGAATGCAGTACCATCACTTCGCCACGCGGGAATCATGCCACCGACATCAAGTGGCTGATCAATGTTTGCCGAGTCAGCAACCGATGAGTTGCTTCGTATTGCTCGCCACGTTTGGCGCTGTAATTCGATCTCGGCATTGACTCGGATTTTAAAACGACTGAGCCGAGCAACAGTTGGCTCACCAAAGTCTGGATCACAGTCCAAGACAAAACGATCGGCCGCCGCACAGGTAACACGCAGCAACGAATCAATCTTGCCAGTTGGCTGCAATAGCAACGATGTACGGACGTCACCTGGCTGCATTGAAGCAATGTCTTGACTGAGTTGTGAATGCAAGTACGTTTTTGCATCAGAGCCAGTAACCGTGATCACATCTCGCTCAATCGAGATCCAAAACCATCCGTTACTCAATTGTGATCACTCATTGAGTATCCGCAGTGGCTTTACGCGCAGCAGTCATGCGCCGCGCAGCAGGTATAGCCGCCATCAATGCCGCGGTCTTATTGAAACACTCCAGGTCTTCATCTTCGGGAATGCTGTCTGCGACAATACCGGCACCAGCTTGTAACGATGCACCATGCTCACCAATAAACATCGTGCGAATAGCAATTGCTGTATCTAAGTTGCCACAGAAATCTACGTAGCCGACTACTCCGGCATATGGACCACGCTTAACAGGTTCGAGCTCGTCGATGATCTCCATCGCTCGCACCTTTGGCGCACCGCTCACTGTGCCAGCCGGCAATGTTGCGCGCAATACATCAATTGGTCCAAGTCCTTCCCTCAACTCTCCCGACACCTGCGATGTTAGGTGCATCACGTGGCTGTAACGCTCAAGCGACATGAACTCATCGACATTCATTGTCCCAAACTTGGCAACGCGACCCACATCGTTTCGAGCGAGATCGACAAGCATGACATGTTCTGCAATCTCTTTCGGATTTTCTTTCAATTCTGCAGCCAACTTGCGATCGTGTTCTTCATCACTACCGCGTTTGCGGGTACCCGCAATTGGGCGACTGATCACTTTGCCATCACGTAATTGCACCAATGGCTCGGGCGAACTACCCACAATGGTCAATTCGGGGTGCTTGACGTAATACATGTATGGACTTGGGTTGACTTGCCGCAACACTCGATACACATCAAACGGATCGGCATTGAGTCGAACATCAAATCGCTGAGAGAGCACAACCTGGAAAATCTCTCCTGCCTGGATGTACTCCTTCGCCGCCAATACCGCCCGCTGATACGAACTACCGTTTTTCTTCGGATCGAATTGTGGTTTGTAGTCGTCGGACCGCGGAGGCTCAACCGCCACATACGACAACGGCTTTGTCAAATCAGCTACCGCTTCTTGAATTCGCCCGATTGCAGCGTCGTAAGCAGCATCAATTTCAAGATTGTCGAGATTGATCAATGGAACGCTTTCGAGCAAATAAACGCGTTGCCTCCAGTGATCGAATGCTGCAAGTGAACCAATCACACTGATGGTCGCATCGGGTAATTTGCGATCATCTCTTGGCGCATTTGGCAAGTTCTCTACCTCGCGCACAATGTCGTAGCCCAAGAAACCCATCAGCCCACCCTGCAACGGTGGCAACTCCTCCATCACAGGTGCCTTGTAAATAGCCAGCAGAGAATCCATTGCAGCCAACATGCCTTTATCGAGCACTACATCGCCAGGTATCTCACCTGTCGTTGTGATCTGACCATTGCGCAACACCAAAGTTGCCAAGGGATTACGACCGACAAACGAATATCTGCTCCAGCGCTCGCCGTTTTCAACCGACTCGAGCAAAAACCCCGGCTCGTCTCCAACTAGTTTCATATATGCGGCAACTGGTGTCTCCATGTCGGCAAGTACTTCTGTCCAAACAGGCACAACTGTGTGCGCTATTGACAGTAAATGAAAATCTTCGCGGCTCGGAAAGTACTGCATTAGATATACAACCCGGTACTTGCTTCAATACGAGTTGCTGCAACCGCATGAATGTCACGCTCGCGCAACATGATGTAGTCCTGGCCACCGACTTCAACTTCGTAACGATCGTCTGGACTAAATAGCACCCGGTCGCCGGTTTCGGCAGCGCGTACGTTTTGCCCCATAGCCACCACTTCGGCCCACACCAATCGCTTTGCCACTTGAGCTGTTGCAGGGATAACGATGCCGCCGTGCGAGCGGCGCTCATTTTCGCCCTGGGGTACGCGCACCAACAAACGATCATTGAGCATCTTGATTGGAAGTTTTTCGGGCGCTCCAGTCACGTTCGTCAGGGTACTAGCGCCCTTGGCGTGCCGCACGTTGGACAAGCCGCAGAGCAGTATTGAGTCCCCGCTCGGCTTCATATATTGCAGTCAACAGGTCATCTCCAGCGTCAGCATTTTTTGGGTCACGTATTGCCATCAGTCGTGATGCACCGAGTGATGCCAAACGTTCTCTACAGCGGTCGAGCGTGTCGGCGATAGCTGCAAGTTCGGCCTTTGTGCTCTCGGTATTTGCTGCGCCATCGGCAGATGCATTTTTTGACATCGTTATATGACTTTCTTTGTTTTCTTCAATTTTCCATATGGCATCTCTGACGACGGGCAAATATCAGCAAGCTCGCATACATCACACTTTGGCTTCTTTGCGTCACACACTCGACGTCCATGCAGAATTAAGCGCAAACTGAATCCACCCCAGTCTTTCGGGTCAAACATTGCGTTCAACTCATATTCGACCTTGACAGGGTCTTCTTCTTTGGTTAAGCCAAGTCGGCGTGACAACCTTCCGACATGTGTATCTACGGGCAGACCAGGCAGGTCGAAAACTACGCTTCGCAAAACGTTTGCAGTCTTTCGACCAACGCCAGGGAGAGTGACCAAGTCCTCAATTGCACTTGGTACTTGGCCATCAAATCGAACCATTACATTGTGCGCCATACCTACCAAATTCTTTGCTTTGGTTGCATAAAAACCTGTACTCCGAACTAGTTCTTCTACACGTGCAACATCAGCTTCTGCCATTTTTTGAGCAGTGGGAAATTCTGCAAACAAAGCTGGTGTCACCATATTGACTCGTACATCGGTGCACTGCGCCGACAAAATAGTTGCACTCAACAATTGAAAAGCGCTTTCGTGAGTGAGTTCACAAATTGGAGCGCCATAAATGTTCTTGAGTCTGATCAAAACTTCGGCAGAACGATCGAGGATCTTCTGATTGATTTTTTTTGTTGCTTTGACTTTTGACGCACTCTTTGCGCGCGTTGGTGTAGTAGCCACAGTGCCGAACACTAGCGATTAGCGCAGATAACCTAAGGATTATGGGGAATCTTGACATCAAACGATTGTCCGCTAACGAGGATCTCGCCGAAGTTAAAGCTTTGCTGCAAAAGGTTGAGCGCGCTGATGGAGTGCGACCGCTTTCCGATCACCTTTGGATCGACCTGCTGCAAGGTGGGCGCCCAGGATTTGTCGGAATTCTCGCATACATACCTGGCCATGATCACCCAGTTGCCTACTGCCAAGTATCTCGTGGCAACGATTCGTGGTCACTTGATTTAATTGTCAACCCACACCACCGCTACGACATGGCATCAATCGGTCCGGACATGCTCTCTGCCGCGTTAGCAATTATTTCCGAAGAAGGTGGTGGGCATGTGTATTGGTGGGTGTATGAACCAACCCAAGTTCATCACCAACTTGCAAATAGCATCGACTTTTCCATCGGTCGCACCGTCACCCAGATGCGAGTCAATCTCCCACTCGGTCAGGATGTTCTCGACAACACAAAGCAAATCGAGACATGTGCCTTTCGAGTGGGCACCGATGAACAGTCTTGGCTCGATGTAAACAATCGTGCGTTTAGCGACCATCCTGAGCAAGGTGGGTGGACCAAAGAGATTCTTCAGTCGAGACAACAAGAACCATGGTTTAGCCCAAATGGTTTTTTAATGCATCACATCGACAACAAGTTGACCGGATTTTGCTGGACAAAACTACATCTTGATACACAACCAGTGTTGGGAGAAATTTACGTCATCGCCGTTGATCCTGATTTTTCAGGTAAGGGTCTCGGTCGATCACTCACTGTGGCCGGCCTGCAACACCTAGCCAAACTCGGCACCACTGTGGGCATGCTGTACGTTGACAACCAAAACAGTAATGCACTCAATATGTACACGTCTCTCGGTTTTGTAAGTCATCACCAACAGTGTGCATTTGTTGGCGATGTGCACTAGTTTTTAGCGCATGCCAACTGTCGAAAACCCAGAATCCACAGCACTTCCTCGCTGGTCGGTTGCTGATGTCCATGAGTCTTTTTCATCTCGTTCGTTTACCGATGCGATGGAACGCGCCGGAGCAACTGTGTCGCGTATGGAGCAGCTCTTCGACCAACACAATGTGCGAGCCATCGAGCCACGCGCACCACGTGAAGCCGATGGTCAAGCAGCAGATGCAGTAATCAAGTCATTCAACGCGACAGTTGAAGAGTCCGAGATCTTGGGTGCATACATTTATGCGACCGTCAGTACCGACTCGCGTCACGAACAGGCTCAAGGCCTGCTCAGCGAGCTCGAAACATTGGATGCGCGAGTATCGCCACTGCTAGCCCGTCTTGCGGACTGGGTTGCGTCATTAGATGCAGACGCGCTTGCAACAGTCAGCATTGAGGCCCGCGAACACCTTGGCCCATTGCAACGCTTGCAGGCTCGTAGCGAACACCAGATGTCGGAAGCCGAAGAGGGTTTGTATTCCGAACTAGGCACAACAGGTTCTTCGGCGTGGGGTCGCTTACAAGGAGACCTCACTTCGCAACTTACTGTTGACGTACAACTTCCGGATGGAACCACAAACATGCCGATGGCGGCAGTGCGCGGACTTGCAACTGATAGCGATTTGGCTACACGCAAGGCTGCATACGACGCAGAGATGCAAGCATGGCCGACAATTGCTGTTGCATGCGCAGCCGCAATGAACTCGATCAAGGGCGAAGCAAACACTGTCAATCGCCGTCGAAACTGGAACTCTCCACTCGATGCATCGCTCTATGGAAACAGTGTGAGTCGAGCAACATTTGAAGCAATGCAGTCAGCGGTGCACGCGTCACTCCCCGACTTTCGTAAATGGATGCGCGTAAAGGCTCAGCTTGCTGGCGATTTCAGCGGCTTGTCGTGGTGGAACCTTTTTGCTCCTCTCTCGGTCTCGCCAGGTGCTATCTCATGGGATGAGGGAATCAGCTTGGTCAAAGGTGCATTTGCGAGTTACAGCGATCAACTCTCACATTTAGTTGACCGCTCACTATCCGAGCAGTGGATTGATGCCGAACCACGAAGTGGCAAAGTTGGCGGCGCGTTTTGCATGTCGTTCGTGAAGGACCGATCACTTGTATTGCTTAATTGGAGCGGCAGCGTTGACTCTGCACAAACAACAGCGCACGAACTTGGCCACGCCTATCACAACACACAGTTGGCTGAGAGAACTGCATTGCAAAAACGAGTCCCAATGGCGCTTGCCGAAACAGCAAGCATTTTTTGTGAGACTCTCGTTGTCGAAGAAGGCTTACGAAAACTGCAGGGTGATGACCGTCTCGCACTGCTCAATGTAGACCTCATCGGTGCATCTCAGGTCGTCGTCGACATTCACAGCCGTTTCCTGTTTGAAACCGAAGTTTTTGCCCGGCGCCAACACCGCACACTTGGCGTGAGCGAACTCAACGAGATCATGCTCACTGCTCAGCGAGATGCCTACGGTGACGGCATTGATCAATCGACTGCCCACCCTCACATGTGGGTTCTCAAGCCGCACTATTACGGCAGCCACTTTTATAACTGGCCATATACGTATGGCCTGCTGTTTGGGCTCGGCTTGTATGCGCGTTTTCAACATGATCCAGAGCATTTCCGAAGCGGTTACGACGACGTGCTCTCACGAGCCGGCATGGACACAGCAGAGCAACTTGGTGCCGCATTTGGACTCGATGTAACAGACGAAGCATTTTGGACCGCGAGCCTCGATGTACTTCGCGCACGCATGACCGACTTCAACACACTTGCGCAAAAGCACTTGTAAACTGAACAAATGGTCAGTCTTTACGATGCGTCGCGCGAAGACATCACCACTCTCTTAGAAGATCAGCCAGCGTTTCGAATTAAGCAAGTCTGGGAAGGCCTGTATCAGCAATTTATTGAGCCAGCACAAATGCTCACGCTCCCAGTTGCCCTGCGCAATAAGTTGAACGAACACTTTCCGCCAGCACTCAACCTGACCACGATCAGCGTGAGCGATAAGGGAGATACCACCAAGTTCTTGTGGTCTCTTGCCGACGGTGGACACCCAATTGAAACCGTTTTAATGCACTATAAAGAGCGCGCCACGGTTTGTGTGAGCACACAAGCAGGCTGTGCGATGGCCTGCGGTTTTTGTGCAACCGGCCAAGCGGGCTTCACTCGACACCTCACGAGCGGAGAAATTGTTGAGCAAGTTGTGCGTGCTGCGAGAGAAAGCGCCAAGAAAGAACAACGCGTAGCAAATGTGGTGTTCATGGGCATGGGAGAACCGCTCGCCAACGAAGAGGCGGTGTGGGGTGCTGTCGAACGCATGCACCACGACATCGGTATATCTGCTCGCCACCTCACCATTTCCACTGTCGGCATCATTCCAGGAATTCGCGCGCTCGCACAACGACCACTGCCCGTCAACTTGGCGGTGTCACTGCACGCGGCACGCGACCCATTGCGCGACCGTCTCGTGCCTATCAACAAGCGCTACCCACTCGCCGACTTGGTGCAGGAGTGCGCAGATTATTTACGTGTCAAAAATCGTCGCGTCAGTTTTGAGTGGGCCATGATCGAAGGCGTTAACGATCAACCGCAAGATGCCAAAGAACTTGCACGTCTTTGCAAGCGATTGCGCCCGTCCGCACACGTCAACCTCATTCCGCTCAATCCAACACCGGGTTGGCCAACCAAAGGCACTTCGGCGCAAGGCGTGCGTGATTTTGCTGAGCAACTCGAAGACTTGGGCATCAACGTGACAATCCGTCGCAATCGTGGCACCGACATCGACGCTGCATGCGGACAGCTTGCAGCTGGTCAACCAATCAAGCTGTCTTCAAAACGAGAAATCCCCGTAACGTAGTTACCCAATAATTTTTTACGCTTGCAGTACGGCTAGGAGTCGCTCGCTGCCTTGCACTATTTGATCTGCAAGTAGCCGCTCCAAAACTCCACCCGCAAACAACGTGCCTCCGTAATGCAAATTGACTGTGAGGTTTGAACCAACACTGGTCGCCCCAACTTGCGCAGTCAAGACCCACGGCGAATGCTTACGCCCGTCTATCTCTAGGCGCTCAAATACCACCTTGTTGGGGCTCTCACACACAGATCTCACCATACGCAAGCGTTTCGATCGAGCAAATGGTCCGACTTTTCCACGCAACTCAACCAGCCAAGCGCCGGGTTCAACCGACCCAGTTGCCTGCGCCGATACTTGATGCACGATGTCAAGCCAGTGTGGATACGTCGTTAAATCGGCCACTACGGCAAACAGTTTTTCTACGCCAACAGGTGCTTCAACGGTTGCAGTTACATCCATAAATATCGTTTATCAGGGAATATCGAACTCATTGAACGTCTCGCGTTCGAGTTCGACTGCAGGTACATTGTCAACCACATCATCAACTACTGGTCGTGGATATTCAATTGTTTCATCTAGACCGAACGCACGGCTCAGTAATTTTCCTTTTGGTCGCAATACTCCGCCCAAATCATCGGTGCGATCAAATTGTGGAGTCCACGGCAAAGCTTTTGTTTCTTGAAGGTCTGCATCGCGCACAACCGGCTTGGTGGCTGGTGTTTGAACTTCTTGCACTTCTTCAACAACTTTCTTTTCGGCCTGAAACAACATCGGTCGCACTGCTGGTTTCTTTTTCTGCTTCGATTCAGTCGCCGACTTTTTTACGCTTGCCTTCGCAGGCGCAACACCCGATTTGGGTGTCCTAAATAACCGCGGTGGGTCTTCTCGGCGATCATCAATTGACCAACCTTTTGGCACACTCATTCGGTCGCCGTGAACGGCGCACAACGCACTTCGACGCTCACCTTTGACCACTTCATAGTTCTGGAGCGTCAGTAGCAAACTTTGTGGATCAATAATGTATTCAACCGCTGCTGGTTGCGCACATCCTGGTCTTTCGCACTGCTGGGCCACGACTCAACACTAGTTCTCGTGGGCGATATGGGCCTCGATCCCACGACTTCCACGATGTGAACGTGGCGCTCTTCCGACTGAGCTAACCGCCCGAGACTGTTGAGGTTACAGTCCACTATTGGCTCGGTACAACACACGCCTGACCCATACCTTGCCGATCCCGTATCGACTCAGTGTCGGATGGGCATGTCATGTCAAAGCCGATCAATTGCCTCACAACTCCATAATGATCCACTTCGCACCCAACCTCAACGGCAAGTTGGTTGGAGTCAACGATTACACATGATCCCGACTGCAGCAAGCCATCCGGTTTTGTCGGGACAACCGGACCGCTCATCACATCGAGCAGCAGCACACTTACAACGCCAATCACAAGACTCCAACCGATCAACTTCTTGGGAAATTGCCCACGAACGATGGGAGTCGGTGGAAACAAAATTGACTCCGGAAAATCATCTTCTACCTCGCTTTGTGCACCAAACAACTCAGCATCGTACGCACGCCTGAGAGCAGAGTCCGACAACGTCGACCATGCCCGAACTACTTCGGCCATCTGCAGTGACGCCGTTGGTGATGCAACGACTGCACTGTCGGGATGCACGCGCCGTACAGCGCTGCGATATGCATCGCGTATTTGAGACTCGGTTGCTGTCTCTGCAACACCAAGAATTTTGTAATACGACATATCAATAGCCCAATGTAGGGTCGACTACCCCCAACAGCGGTTGTCCTGCCGCAAACAATTTCACGTTTGCTGTAATTCTTTGCCCAAGTAGCGCAGGAACCATATCGGCGGTATTTCCAACATGAGGCGTAATCACACAATTATCGAACGACCACAATGCATGACCGTGCGGGAGCGGTTCGGGATCCGTGACATCTAGCGCAGCGCCACCAATAATGTTGTTTTCAAGCGCCCAAACCAGTGCATCGGTATCGATATGTTTCCCACGACCAACATTGACAATCCACGCATGTGGCGACATCAACTCCAATTCTGTTCTGCCAATCATCGCAACGGTTTCCTCGGTCAGTGCCATGGCCATCACCACCGCATCTGCACCAGTCAACGCATCTGCCAAGTTGCCGACGTCGACAACTGTTGCAACTCCGGACATCGACTGGACGTGCTTGCGAACAACGGTGATATGGCAATTGAACGGCTGCAACATATCGATAATTGTTTGGGCAACACCACCACCGCCAAGAACAGTGACCCGGCCTCCAATCAACGTTCGACCTGCATCTTCAGACCACTGTTGCTTACGGGCATAGCCATAGGTGTAACGCAGACCGCCAAGCAGTAATGCAATGGCGAGTTCTGCAACTGGGCCCGAGTACACCCCACCTTTTGCGCTGGTCCAGAGACGTTCGGATGAAATGAATGGCAAATAATCTTCAATGCCGGCGTACGGAAGTTGCACCCACTCAATGTTCGGATGCTCTTTGAGTACTTCCCCAAGCTGACCAGATTGCTGATAGTCGATCCATATCAATCCGTTGGCTCGAGCAATGTCGACGACCTCACAACCACCCGCCGCGACAGCATCAGTAGCCCATTGCGGTGAACCTGGCGGTCCTACTGCAATGCGCGCAGCGCGCGGTTGGCTCATCCGGATTTAGTGAGACTATGGCGCTTTGGTTTTGCGGCAGATGTCTTCGCTGCCTCTTTGCGCATACCCGCAATTGTTCCCGACAACAACACTGCGACGCTCAGGAACAGGATCATGCTGGCAAGCACATTGATCTGAGGAGGGATTCGCACACGGGCGGCCCCGTAAATCTGCAATGGGAACGTCACTACATTGCCCGAGTTGAAGAAGGTAATAATGAAGTCGTCGATGGATAAGGCGAAGGCCAGCAACGATGCCGCGAGAATGCCGGGCAAAATCAAAGGCAACGTAACTTTCATGAAGGTGCGCATGGGCGAAGCACCGAGGTCTTGCGCGGCCTGTTCCAATGTCCAATCAAACCCTCGAATGCGAGCGCGAACAGTAAGTGCAACAAAACTGACCTGGAACATAATGTGGGCAATAACGATGGTGGTAAATCCAAATTCGATGAAGTTCTGACCGAGGAACAGCGTTGCCAAAGAAGAACCGAGCACGATCTCTGGAGTGGTGAGCGGCAATATAAGAAATATATTGATTCCGCCACTTCCCCGAAACTTGTAGCGAGAGAGAGCAATGGCAATGAGCGAACCGAGCACGGTCGAAATAATTGTTGAAACTGCAGCAATTTCAAGGCTTACTCGCAGAGCATGAGTAAGTGATTTCTCTGCAAATGGATGCATCCAATTTTCTAAGGTGAACTCTTGCCATGCGATGTTGAAGTTGCCTTTAGGTTTATTAAAACTGAATGCAACAATGAAAATAATTGGTGTAAACAGATAGAGCAGCCCCATACCAGCGAAAATATTCAGTGCCCAGCGCGCAACCTTGCTCCGTTTACGCATTATGCCAAATCCTCAGTACCAAAGATTTTGGTATAAATCAACACCAACGAGGCGATGCTAAACATCAATACCGCCGACATCGCAGATGCAACCGGGTAATTATTTTGTTTCAAGAATTGATCTTGAATCGAGTTTCCGATCATTGTTGTATTTGGATTACCGAGAAACTGGGCATTCACGAAATCGCCTGCGGCGGGAATAAAGGTGAGCAGTGTTCCGGCAAATACGCCAGGAACAGAGAGTGGGAGCACCACTTTCCTGAACGCGCGTGCGGCACTTGAATACAAATCCCCCGCAGCATCGACGAGGTTGGTATCAATCTTTTCAAGGCTCACGTAAATCGGAAGCAACATGAATGGCAGAAAGTTATACGTAAGCCCACCGATAACTGCTGCGGGCGTATTCAGCAGTTTGCCGTTGTCCATGATGTGCAGCCACTCGAGCACCTGCACCAGACCTACTGCATCAAACGTCCGAACGACAAAACCTCGGTCGGCCAAGATCGTCGACCACGCAATAGTGCGAATGAGGTAACTCGTAAAAAACGGAATGACCACCATGCCGAGCAGAATGTTTTTATACCTACCACCCCGAAACGCAATCACGTAAGCAAGTGGGTACCCGATCAACACGGTTAAAACCGTGGCAATTGCCGCATACACGAATGCGTGTTGAAATTGCGTTCCAAAATCCTTGAAAGCATTCGAATAATTTTCGAACGCCCACGTGAAGTTATAGTCAACCGAGAATCTGCTGGGCTTCGTTGACAACGAAATTCGCAACAAACTCCAGACTGGAGCTAGAAAAAACAACGCGAGCCACAACATTCCAGGCTTGAGAAGGCCATACGGCGCGAGTAACCGACGTGCTTCTGGGCCACCCCGAAGCGCTAACACCAACACGCCGATGAGAACAAGCGCAAGCACAAGCAGCAGCACCGACGCTGCGGGGCCACTCACCCACCTTGCCCCCAAAGCAATGAGGCATACTGCGGCAACGAGCATGGCCCCGAGACCAACGCGATCGGCGTTAGTGCTGATTCGCCTGGAAGCGGTGACCGCCGTTGTCATGTTGTTTGCAGCGACCGAATTGGTGCTTACGCGCCGGTGATTGCCGAGAACTCCTCGTCAAATTTGGCTTCAACATCTTCTGTCAGTGTTGCAAATGCCCGCAAGCGTGCGCTCGTCGCATCATCTGGGAAGAGCAACTGGTTATCGGCTAGTTCTGGGTTGATCTTGGCCAATTCCTCGCGAACGCCCTTCACTGGAGACAGATACTGCACGTACTGGGTGATCAATGCTGCTTGCACTGGGTCGAAACAGAAGTTCATCCACTTCGCCGCGTTCGCAGAGTTCTTGACGCCCTTCGGCAACATCATGACGTCTGCCCAACGCGTGCCGCCTTCTTCAGGAATCACGAAGCGAATGTTGGGGCTGTCTTTGCCCAATTGCAACACGTCACCAGACCAGCCGATACATGCGGCAAAGTTTCCGCTGACCAAATCGTCGGTGTAGTCGTTGCCAGTGAATTGACGAATCTGACCATCGGCTTTAGCCTTGGCTAGTTTTTCAAATGCAGGTGCTGCATCGTCGAATGACGCGATTGTAGATGGATCGATACCCAAGCCCATTGCGATCAGTCCAATGGTGTCGCGCATTTCGGTGAGCATTCCGATCTTGCCCTTGAACTCTGGGTTGAACAATTCTTCAACACTATTTAACTCACGACCTGTTACGTCAATGTTGTAAGCAATACCTGCCATACCCGCCTGCCAAGGCATGCTGTATTCGCCGGTTGGGTCCCACGGTGGGTTCACAAATCCATCGGTGATGTTCGCCATGTTTGGAATGTCGGCGAGTGGCAACTTTTCTGCCCAACCAAGGCTGATGAGTCGGCCGGCCATCCAAAATGTTGGAGCAATGATGTCGGCTTCGATGGTCTTGCCGTTGCCAAGCAGTGGTTGAATCTTTGCAAAATATTCGTTGTTGTCGTTGTAGCCCTCGGTGTAATTCATGGTGATGCCAGTTGCCTCAGCAAACCGGTCGACCGTTCCTAAAGCAGAATCCTCAGTTGGGTCGATATAGAGCGGCCAGTTATCGAATGACACCGTGGTCGATGCTGCGCCACCGGCGCTATCGCTACCACCGCACGCAGCGAGCAGTGCAGGGAGTGAAATCCCCACTGCGCCGAGCGCGCCAGATCGTGCCAGAAATTGGCGGCGGGTCATATTGCGGGACATTGGGCGATCATTCATGGTTTTCTCCTTCAATTGGTTATGTATGAGATCTTAGAGTGTTGATTCGATGTGATCGATGTCAGTCGTGTTTGCGCCTGCTTTATCGGGCCATCCATTAAGCACAAAGCCACAATCGCTGTCCCACGTTATAGCAATGCGTCTACCTAGGGCAATCTGCGGCATCGTTGCCGAAGAGTCGGCCAAGCACGTCATTTCGGTGCCGTCATCAAGACGCACGATGAGGCGGGCCGTTGCGCCCTGAAACACCAAATCGGTGAGAAGACCCTCAATTCCCCTACCCTGCACTTCGACCGTTGCCGCGGGCTTGATGCGCTCGGGCCTCAGCATCACAGAGACTTTGTCGCCGACCGAAAATGCAGTGCCCGTTGCCGAAGCACGAACGATTGCACCGACTCGCAATCGAACAACAAGATAGTCACCATCGCGCGATTCGACCGTGCCTGGAAGCAAGTTGGCAGATCCAATAAACCCAGCAACAAACAACGAAGACGGCGTGCGATAAATCTCTTCTGGTGTGCCGATTTGTTCGACATGACCCTGGCTCATCACTGCGATGCGATCGCTCATGGTGAGCGCCTCGCCCTGATCGTGCGTAACAAAGATAAAGCTAATCCCGACTTCGCGCTGAATGCGCTTCAGTTCGATCTGCATTGCTTCACGAAGTTTCAAGTCGAGTGCAGCCAACGGCTCATCCAATAGCAGCGCGCTTGGGTAGTTGACAAGTGCACGAGCAAGCGCTACCCGTTGCTGTTGACCTCCGGAGAGTTGAGTTGGCTTTCGAGCGGCGAAGTCGGACAGGCGCACAATCTCCAACATTTCCATCACGCTCGTCCGGATCTTTTTCTCGTCTATTTTTTTGCTTCGAGGACCAAAAGCCACATTGTCGAACACCGTCATGTGCGGGAAGAGTGCGTACTGCTGAAACACCGTGTTGACATTTCGCTTATACGGCGGCACCGAAGAGACGTCCACGCCATCGAGCATCACGCGGCCTGATGTGGGCTGTTCGAAACCCGCAATCATCTTGAGCGTTGTGGTCTTGCCGCAGCCCGAAGGGCCAAGCATTGCAAAAAACTCACCAGTAGCGATGGAGAAATTGGCGTCGTGAACAGCGACAAAGTCGCCATATGTCTTCGAAATATGATCGAGTTCGATCACATTCTTTGGATTCGCCGATTCCCCCATGTTGCTCCTCGATTAGCTATTGAGATTAATCATCACGTGCTTGATACGTGTGTAGTCGTCAAGCGCGTAAGCCGACAAGTCCTTGCCGTATCCCGACTTCTTGTATCCGCCGTGTGGCATTTCGGCCACCATTGGAATGTGGGTATTAACCCAAACGCAACCGAAGTCGAGATTTTTGGTCATGCGCATTGCACGACCCAGGTCGCGAGTCCAGACCGACGATGCAAGTGCATACTCCACACCGTTGGCCCATTTGAGCGCCTCTTCTTCGTCGCTAAATTGCTGCACCGTGATGACAGGCCCAAACATTTCGCTTTGAATCATCTCGTCTTGCTGCTTGAGGTCACATATAACGGTTGGCTCAAAAAAGTAACCGGCACCGCTCACTTGTGAACCACCTGTTGTAATTCGCGCATGTTTTGGTGTGCGATCAACGAATCCCTTGACCTTATTTAGATGGGTTTCGTTATTCAGTGGCCCATACAACACATCTTCGCTCGGCTTACCCGTCTTGGTTTTCTTGGCGGCCTCTGTAAGCGCGTCCACAAAGTCGCGATAAATTTTTGGCCCTGCAATCACGCGAGTTGCGGCGGTGCAGTCTTGACCCGCATTGAAGTAGCCGGTCATCGCAATCGTCTCAACAGCAAGATCAATATCGGCATCGTCAAAAATAATGACAGGTGCTTTTCCGCCGAGCTCGAGATGCACGCGCTTCAAACTCTTCGCTGCTGCTTCTGCTACTTCCATTCCGGCGCGAACCGATCCTGTGATGGAAACCATCCCGGGAGTATCGTGCGTAACCATTGCACGACCAGTATCACGATCTCCACAAATGACGTTGAGTACGCCTGGAGGCAACACTTGACCCGCAATCTTTGCAACCAAGGCTGTGGATGCTGGCGTCGTATCGCTTGGCTTGAGCACCGTTGTGTTGCCCGCAGCAATTGCAGGAATAAATTTCCACACACCCATCATTAGTGGATAGTTCCATGGCGCAACTTGAGCGCACACACCAATTGGTTCGCGACGAATATATGAAGTGAAGTTGCTCATATATTCGCCAGCGCTCTTACCTTCGAGCATGCGTGCAGCCCCAGCAAAGAAACGAATCTGGTCCATCATCGGTGGCACTTCTTCGCCAAACGTAATCGCGCGCGGCTTACCGGTGTTCTCGATCTCGGCTTCAATCAGTTCAGTCATATTGGCTTCCATGGCATCTGCGATGTCATTGATCGCTTTTTGACGTACCGATGGCGTGGAGTGCTTCCACGAATCGAATGCATCAGCAGCAGCCTTCATCGCATTGTCAACATCGGCGGGGCCCGATAAGGCCGCCGTTGCATATTGCTTGCCGGTTACAGGATCAATGAGTGGCGTCG
Organism: Acidimicrobium sp. UBA3029; assembly: GCA_002367695.1. Lineage (GTDB taxonomy): Bacteria > Actinomycetota > Acidimicrobiia > Acidimicrobiales > Ilumatobacteraceae > UBA3006. The sequence continues at coordinate 19,914 of DFDK01000074.1, forward strand.
TGCGCCCGTCTTGTGCTGCAACTTCTTTGCCATTGATGTAGTTATTAAACATTTTCATAGAACAACACTAACCAGCAACGTCTAGTGCCATGAAATACACGAACGCGAATTGGACGTAGTGTCTAGAGCATGACATCAAGCATCAAAACACTCGGAGTGCCCAAGGAAATCAAGACTCTGGAGGGTCGTGTCTCCCTCACCCCAGACGGCGTGCGCGAATTTGAGCGCCTTGGAATTGAAGTATTTGTCGAGAAAAGTGCCGGAGAAGGTGCATCCATTAGCGACGCCGAATATGTGGCAGCGGGCGCCACGATTGTGCCAACAGCCGCCGATGCATGGGGACAACAAATGGTTGTCAAGGTCAAAGAGCCCAAGGCCGAAGAGTTCGGTTTTTTAAGATCAGACCTCACACTGTTTACGTATCTGCATCTCTCCGCGTATCCGGCAGTTGCTGCCGCATTACAAAAGTCGAAGACGACAGCTATCGCCTACGAAACAGTGCAACTTGACGATGGATCGTTACCGCTGCTTGCACCTATGAGCGAAATCGCCGGGAGACTGGCGACTCAAGCTGGAGCGCACTTTCTCGAACGCCCGCAAGGTGGTCGAGGCGTGCTGATGGGTGGCGCACCTGGAGTGCGACCGGCAAAAGTTGTTGTAATCGGTGCAGGCAATGTTGGTTACAACGCCGCGTGGATTGCTGCAGGCATGCAGGCAGAAGTAATCATCCTCGACAAAAATCTCGATCGACTTCGATACATCGAGCAAATTTGCATTGGTCGTACCACGACGCTCGCATCCAACCGCGGTGCTATCGAGCGCGTGCTCGCCGATGCCGACTTATTAATTGGCGCCGTACTCGTAGCAGGTGCTCGAGCCCCAATTGTTGTCAGTGAAGACATGGTGAGCAGCATGAAGCGCGGCTCAGTCATTGTCGACGTGGCAGTTGATCAAGGTGGATGTATTGCGACTACGCACGAAACCACGCACACCGACCCCGTATTTGATCTGCATGGCGTCATTCATTATGCAGTTGGCAATATGCCAGGCGCAGTTCCAAATACCAGCACATACGCACTCACAAACGCGACTTTGCCATATCAGATACAGATCGCATCACTTGGTGCACGCGAAGCAGCACAGCAAAGTCAAGCAATACGACTTGGAATTAACACTGCAAATGGGCACATCACAAGCGAGCCTGTCGCTCGTGAACTCTCAACAAATTTTATTAGTCCCCTTGACGCGTTGAGCTAAGAAGCGATTACTAGTCGCAGCAACTGTCTCGCCAACCACACGATGCACAACGAAAGTGTGCATGCTCGGCATAGAGACCAGAGCCACAGTGCGGGCACTCCGAAAAAATTCCGCGTGGTGAATTGCACACCTGCGCGCTCGTTGTACTAGCTGTCACTCTTGTAGCGTGAACGTCGAGATCAAGTTCGAATGCGTTATCCATCAGCATCATTCTTGCCGATCCGCCAACGACCATGACTGATACCAGCGCCCCAACCACCAGCCAACCCCGACGAGGTAGTGCCCGAGCCGCCCTTCAAGTGCGCGACTTTCGCTTGGTGTGGTTTGGATCCCTGGGCTCAAACATTGGCACATGGATGCAAAATGTCGTACTTCCCGCCTATGTTTACAACCGCACAGGCAAGGCATCGATCGTGGGTTTACTCATTTTCGCCCAACTTGGACCGCTACTTTTTTTGTCCATCCCAGCAGGTGTCATCGCAGATCGTTTTGATCGAAAAAAATGGCTCATCTCGATGCAAGTTGTGCAACTCTCATTTTCGGTCGCACTCGCAACGCTCGCACTAGGCACGCCACCAATCTGGGCACTTTTTGTAGCAGCCTTTGGCGTGGGCGTAGGAAACGCACTCAATGCCCCGGCATGGTCTGCGATGCTGCCATCACTGGTGCGTTCAGAAGATTTATCGGGTGCTATTGCACTCAATAGCACCGGAATTAATGGCTCGCGAGTTGTTGGCCCAATCATCGTTGCTGTTTTCTCGCAGTGGGGAGCAACTATTGCCCAATTCTTTTATTTCAATGCTGCAACATATCTCTTCGTAATCTTCGCCCTGTCTAGGGTGACTGTTCCAGATTTCGCACCAGACCCAACGCAAGGTTGGCGACGCTTCACCGTAGGTCTTTCTATTGCGCGCGATAGACCCGTTGTACGTCGTCTCATTATTTCACTAGCCACATTTTCGTTGCTCTCATTACCCTATGTCGGCCTCTTCCCCGCAGTCGCGCGACTCACATTCAATATTGATGAAAGTGGAGCTACATACAAGTGGCTATATGCCACATGGGGATTGGGTGCATGTCTTGGTGGACTCGCAATCGGCACTGTCTTTTCACATATAGATATGCGTCGTCTCATCCAAGGAGGATTCGCGGCATTTTCTGTTGCAATGTTTTTGTTTGCACTTTCGCAGTCGCCGCTGCCGGCATTTATTTCGGGATTCTTTTTAGGGTTCGCCTATTTCTTTACGACAACATCCATGATGACAGTGGTCCAAATGCGACTCGAACCCGAAGTCAGGGGTCGCGTGCTCGCATTATGGTTCATGGCATTTGGCGGACTTATCCCGTTCGGCAATATGGTTTTTGGTCCGCTCATCGATCGTTACGGTTCACGCGGAATGCTGCTCATTAGCTCTGCAACAGCCATGTTTCTTGCCTGGCGATGCAACATCACAGCTCTCGACAAAAAGCAATTACCACCCACAAATTAATACTTAGTTGATTAAAAGCGATACCAATTTCTCGAGTTGGGCAACGCGCGAACCCTTAATCAAAATGACTGCAGTTTTCTCCGCTGCCGAAAGCATCGCCACAACTTCGTCGCGCGTTTGAGATTGCACCTCGTACATATCTGTTTCAACAGCGATGATCTCAATGCCGAGTTGCTTAGCAAGTCGAGAAATCTGCAGATGATCTCGTTCGGGCTCCGACAACTCGGCCATGACACCGAGTACTGCAATGCGCCGACTTGCATGAGTTGCGTTCAAGGCATGTAGCGCGGCAGCAATTGATGCAGGGTTTGCGTTGTACGAATCGTCAATGATCAATGCACCGCTTCGTGCAATCCGATGCTGCATCCGCATCTCCGACAAGATCGATGTCGATATCGCATCCGCTGCTAGCTGCAGATCAAGCCCTACTATGCCGGCGACAGCGATGGCCCCAACTGCATTGTGCGCCATGTGCTCTCCCGGCACATTCATCTTCCAAGATGCTTTACCCCACGGGGATTCAGCAGTCACCGATGCGCATGCGCGCTCATCCAAGACACAACCCGTCATTCGCACGTCCGCCGTTGGCGCCACACCATATGTAATGACTCGAGCGCTCGTAAGTGATTGCATTGCCACCACACGATCGTCGTCCGCATTCAAAATTGCAAACCCTGAAGCATCCAGCGCCATGACAAGTTCGCTTTTTGCGCGAGCCACACCGTCCAGGTCTCCCACTCGTCCGGTGTGCGCTGAAGC
>DFDK01000074.1:23659-33946 GCA_002367695.1 Acidimicrobium sp. UBA3029
CCTCGCATGCCCATCTCGAGTACAAGTGCCTGCACATCATCCTTGGCGTTCAAGATGGTTACGGGCAGACCCTGATCATTGTTAAAGGAACGTTCGTTGGCCGTCACGCGCAATGCCGACCCAAGTGCCGCGGCAACAAAATCTTTGGTGCTTGTTTTGCCAACAGAACCCGTGATACCCACCACGCGGTTGGCAAGTTGTGCGTCAAGTTTATTTCTACCCCAAGTACCGAGTTGCAACAGCGCCAAAAGTGTGTCGGGCACAGTGATCGACGTACGACCAAAAGTTTTGCCGGTTGTCAAATACGCGCCAGCACCTGCTTCAAGTGCGGCTTCAATAAATTCGTGTCCGTCACGCTCAGCCGTAATCGGCACAAACAGTTGCCCAGGTCGAACGCTTCGCGAATCAAAACTGACACCAGACAGATGAGCATTTTGACCAACCAATATTCCGTTGGTCGCCTTCGCCACATCGGCGGCCATCAAGCGCATAACGCAATCCTAACGAGCAACGGCATTGCCATGGAGCAGCGACTGCCCATTTGCTAGTACCGTGTTTTTAATGACATCGCCACAACGCATTCACGTCATAGTGCTCTTTGGTGGTGAATCCGCCGAGCACGATGTCAGTTGTGTCACCGCCGCCCACGTGCTGCAAGCACTCGACACCGAAAAATATCGTGTTACTACAGTTGGCATTACTCGCCAAGGTCAATGGGTTCTCGTTACCGCACATGCCACCGACAAACTCTTGGTCTCTGGAACACCAATCTCGATAACCGAAATAGTTGCTCAGGTTCGCAGTGACGAGCGCGCCGTCGTTATGCCCCTACTGCACGGACCACTTGGCGAAGACGGCACCATCCAGGGAGTACTTGAAGTTGCGAATATCCCATATGTCGGTTCAGGTGTACTTGGCAGCGCCGTCGCGATGGACAAAGGTGTCGCAAAGCAACTGCTCGCCGTTAACGGAATTCCCCAACCCAAATATGTAACGCTGCACGAACAGCACATCACAGATGCTGCCCTTCAACACGCAATTGACACTCTCGGACTCCCGGTGTTTGTGAAACCAGCAAATATGGGTTCGTCTATTGGTGTAACAAAGGCACGCAATTTTGGCGAACTTCGAGATTCAATAGTCCTTGCTACTTCGTATGACGAATGGGTACTCATAGAAGAAGCGATCGTCGGTCGAGAAATTGAGGTCGCAGTTCTCGGGAACCTCACCGTTCGCACGTCGCTTCCAGGAGAAATTATTCCGAGCAGTGAATTTTATGATTACAACGATAAGTACCTAAGTGATAGTGCGCAACTCAAGATCCCTGCGCCGCTTACCGCAATCGAAATCGACGCCGTGCAAAAACTAGCTGCAGTTGTTTTCCATACCTTGCGCGCGCAAGGTATGGCACGTGTCGACTTCTTCTACGAAGAGGGTGGTCGCGGATTCTTGTGCAACGAGATCAACACAATTCCTGGATTCACACCAATCTCGATGTACCCAAAGTTGTGGCAAGCATCTGGAGTCTCGTATTCACAACTCCTCGACGAACTTCTCGAGTTGGCATTTGACCGCCACTCACGTCGCCGTCGCAATACGGCGCACTAACTCAAACCGATTAGCTACCGGATGCGGGGATATTCAATATTTGCCCTGGATACAGCAATGCAGCAGAACTATTAAATCCGTTAGCGCCAAGTAACGAGCCAAGCGATACGCAGAACTTTTTGCGAATGATGTACATCGAGTCGCCCTTAGCAACTTTGTATGTGCCTGCAGGCCGAGGGTCGCAGCCAGGTTGGCTTGGCCCCGCAGCGACATTAGGCGCCACATTTATCTGAGGATTATTTACCGTTGCAGTCGGCGGAATTTTAAGAATTGATCCCGGAAATGGAAACTGGCTCGTTGCAACGAGTCCATTCCACGACAATAACTCTGCCACCATGATTCCGTATAGGTTCGCGACCAAGCTCGGAGAATCACCTGCTCGCACGGTGTAGACCTGCTCGACCCCGACTGCACCTATAGGCAATGTGGTGACGATGTTGGGAAGCGTTGACTGCACCGGTGGAATTGTCGCGAAGTCGGTTGGGCCAACAGGAACAATCGTTGTTGCGGTACCTGCAATGGTTGTACTGCATGCGCCAACAAAAAATAGGCTCAGCAAAACTACCGTCGCGTGTTGGATCGCTTTCGTACTGCTCTTCATTGATCTCAATAATAGGCGAAGGAGCGATTAATAAATCGCTATGCCATTGGCCGAGCGGAAGCAGCGATTGGTGTGGGAAGTGTTGATGAACCCATCAATTGCATATCAACGGCTGCAGCACAAGATCGGCCTTCGGCTATTGCCCACACAATCAGGCTCTGTCCGCGACCCATATCACCGGCCACAAACACGCCGGGAATATTCGTCGCGTATTCATCGGTGCGAGTGATATTCCCTCGTGGATCAAACTCAACACCAAGCTGTTCAAGCCATGCTTTCTTTTCGGGACCGACAAACCCGAGTGCAAGTAGCACCAAGTCGGCTTGCAATTCGCGCTCAGTACCTTGCACCGTCACAAATTTTCCATCAACAAGCTCTACTTCGTTCAGCACAAGTGCACGTACGGCGCCATCAGCGTTGCCAACAAATCGATCCGTGTTAACGCTGAATACTCGTTCACCACCTTCTTCATGTGCCGAGCTTGTGCGAAACACCAAACTCCACTGTGGCCAAGGATTTGAATCAGCCCGCACATCGGGTGGACGCGGCATGATCTCGAGCTGAGTCACGGAAAGCGCGCCTTGCCGATGTGCTGTTCCTAAACAATCCGCGCCCGTGTCTCCTCCGCCGATTATCACTACATGTTTGCCCTGTGCGCTGATCGACGTTGCAGTTACGTCGCCTTGTTGCACGCGATTGCTCGGTGGCAAATATTCCATCGCCTGATAAATGCCTTTTAATTCTCTACCTGGCACTGGCAAATCGCGCCATTGAGTTGCGCCACAGGCCAACACGACCGCGTCATGCGAAGCAACCAATACATCAATGTCGACGTTGTCGCCAACAGCAGCATTGACGCGAAATTCGGTACCTTCTTGTGTCATCTGCTGGATGCGTCTATCGATATGACGCTTTTCCATTTTGAATTCGGGAATGCCGTAACGCAACAAGCCGCCTATGCGATCGTCGCGCTCCAGAACCACCACGTCATGCCCCGCACGAGTGAGTTGCTGCGCAGCCGCCAAACCAGCTGGTCCAGAGCCAATGACCGCGACACGCTTACCGGTCTTTTGCGCAGAGACAAAAGGTGCAACCCAACCTTCACTCCATGCCCGATCAATAATCTCAACCTCAACTTGCTTGATCGCAACCGGATCTTGATTGATCCCCAAAACGCACGCAGATTCGCATGGAGCAGGACATAAGCGACCAGTGAATTCTGGAAAATTATTAGTTGCGTGCAAACGGTCAAGTGCCTCACGCCAATTATCGCGATACACAAGGTCGTTCCAGTCGGGAATCAAGTTGCCAAGTGGACATCCGTTATTGCAAAACGGAATGCCGCAATCCATGCATCTACCCGCTTGGTGCTTAAGATCGACCGCAGGAAATGCTTCGTAAACCTCGCGCCAGTCTGCGACACGTACGGGTATCGAACGACGCTTTGGCGTAGTTCGCTTCCAGTTAATAAATCCTGTTGGCTCACCCATTGACGGGCTCCATCACTCGTCGAGATATTTCTTCCTCGCTCAAACCTTCAACTTTTGCTTGATCAATGATCGCCATCACTCGCGCATAATCTCGCGGTAGCACTTTGCGAAACTGCTGACACGTAGTAGTCCACTTCTCAAGCATCCCCGCGCCAAGTGGCGACCCAGTCAACCGCACATGCTGCTCTAATGTTTCGCGTAACCAGGATGCATCCTGCGCACCTAGTTCCACAACATCCACCATCTCAACATTGACCCGTGATGCAAACAGTCCGTCCTCGTCATACACAAAAGCAATACCGCCGCTCATGCCGGCTGCGAAGTTGCGACCAGTCACTCCAAGCACAACAACTCGCCCGCCCGTCATGTATTCACACCCATGGTCGCCGATGCCTTCCACGACAGCAAGAGCCCCCGAGTTGCGCACACAAAAACGCTCACCCACAAGTCCGTTAATGAATATTTCACCCGACGTTGCCCCGTACCCGATTACGTTGCCAGCGATCACATTGTTTTCTGGAGGGAATGTGGCACGAAGATTTGGTCGCAACACAATGCGTCCGCCAGACAAACCTTTGCCCAGATAATCGTTTGCATCGCCAAATAGCGAAACGGTTATTCCCTTCGGTAAAAATGCACCGAGGCTTTGTCCAGCTGATCCGGTGAACTTCAATGAAATTGTGTCGAGTGGAAGCCCCGCACTTCCCCACTTTCTAGTAACAGCACCACCGAGCATGGTGCCCACGGTTCGATTTACATTACTGATCGGCAAATCGATTTGAATTGGCAGAGCATCTTGAATTGCGCTCGAACATTGCTCTAACAGTTGCGTATCCAACGCATCGCCTAAAGCGTGATCTTGCACAACAGACTGATGCAAAGTTTGTTGGTACGGATTTTGTGGTGCTGCCAAAATTGGCGAAATATCAAGGCCCTTTGCCTTCCAATGTGTGACCGCATGTCGTATGTCGAGCGCCTCAACATGTCCAACCGCTTCCTGCAACGTTTTAAATCCCAATTGGGCAAGGTACTCGCGTACTTCTTGAGCAATGTACTCAAAGAAGTTGACGACGAATTCTGGTTTGCCGCTAAAGCGCTTGCGAAGTTCTGGGTTCTGAGTGGCAATTCCAACTGGACATGTGTCGAGGTGACACACCCTCATCATCACGCATCCGCTTACCACAAGCGGTGCTGTTGCAAACCCAAACTCTTCAGCGCCAAGAAGCGCAGCCACAATTACATCGCGTCCCGTTTTCATCTGGCCATCGGCTTGCACCACAATACGGTCACGCAAACCATTGAGCAACAATGTTTGTTGCGCCTCAGCCAACCCGAGTTCCCACGGCGCGCCAACATGCTTAAGCGAAGTCAGCGGCGAAGCCCCAGTGCCCCCGTCGTGACCAGAGATCAGCACCACGTCTGCCTTCGCCTTGCTTACACCCGCCGCCACAGTGCCAATACCAACCTCAGCAACCAACTTGACATGCACTCGGGCAGTTGGGTTTGAGTTTTTAAGATCATGAATCAGTTGCTTTAGATCTTCAATCGAATAAATGTCGTGGTGCGGTGGCGGGCTAATAAGGCCGACGCCAGGCGTCGAGTACCGAGTTTTTGCAATCCACGGATACACCTTGTGTCCGGGCAACTGTCCACCCTCACCAGGCTTTGCTCCTTGGGCCATCTTGATCTGTAGGTCATCAGCATTCACCAAGTATTCGCTCGTTACCCCAAAACGCCCTGATGCAACCTGCTTGATCGCTGATCGCTTGGAGTCGCTGTTGGGTAGCGGAATATTGCGCTCTGCGTCTTCGCCGCCCTCACCCGTATTGCTCTTGCCGCCGATTCGATTCATTGCAATCGCCAGAGTTTCGTGAACCTCAGCCGAGATAGATCCGTAGCTCATTGCGCCTGTTGAAAAACGTGTCACAAGACTGGCAACAGACTCGACTTCGTCAATTGGTACTGGCGTGCGATCTGTCGCGAATTCAAATAGTCCACGCAGGGTTGAAAGCACTCGAGACTGATCGTCAACAGCCTTGGTGTACTGCTTGAAAACGTCGTACCTGCCTGCACGAGTTGCATGTTGCAATCGATACACAGTCTCTGGATTAAACAAATGATGCTCGCCCTCGCGGCGCCACTGGTACTCACCACCCAGTTCAAGCTTGCGATGCATGCGCTGATCAGGACGATGAGGATGGGCAATTGCATGACGTGCAGCGACTTCTGCTGCGATTTCAGTTAGCCCGATACCACCTAGCCGCGACACGGTTCCAGTAAAAAACTCGCTAACAAGTTCTTTGCCAAGTCCAAGCGCCTCAAAAATTTGTGCGCCCGTATACGAGGCCACTGTCGACACGCCCATCTTCGACATCACCTTGAGGACGCCTTTGCCTGCAGCCTTGATGTAGTTGTTGACAGCCTTTTGCGAGTTGATGCCTCCGAGACCGTTTGCTCCCTCGCCATCATTGGCTGCAATCATGTCTTCGATTGATTCGAATGCAAGATATGGGTTAATGGCTCCCGCTCCATAACCAATGAGTAATGCCATGTGATGCACTTCGCGCGCATCGCCACACTCAACTATCAAACCGACCTGTGTGCGCTTCTTTTCACGAATGAGGTGATGATGCACTGCGCTTGTGAGCAACAACGATGGGATCGGCGCGAAGACTTCGTCCGAGTTTCTGTCCGAGATCACGACTATGCGGGCGCCTTTATCAATTGCCTCACTTGCGGTCGCGCGTGCTGCATCAAGCGCATCGCGTAGTCCTTGTTCTCCATCGGCAACCCTGTACAAGCCACTCACCACCACAGATTGCAATTGTGGATACGTGTTGTCATCGTTGATATGGATAATTTTTGCTAGATGATCGTTGTTGATGATTGGAAAAGGCAGCACAAGTTGTCGACAATGCCCTGGACCTGCCTCGAGCAGATTGCCTTCTGGCCCCACTGCGGTACCAATTGAAGTGACAACTTCTTCACGGATCGCATCGAGTGGTGGGTTTGTGACTTGCGCAAACATCTGCTGAAAATAATCAAACAACAATCGTGGGCGTGCCGATAACACCGCAATAGGCGTATCAGTCCCCATTGACCCAAGTGGTTCTCCGCCACTCTTGGCCATAGGTGCCAAAATTATTTTGAGTTCTTCGTGTGTGTAACCAAATACTTGTTGGCGCCGCAGCACACTGTCGCGACTAAACACCATGTGTTCCCGCGCAGGCAGGTCACCCAGTTCTACAAGTCCGGCATCGAGCCATTCTTGATATGGCGCGGTTGCACTCAGCTGTTGCTTAATCTCATCGTCTTCAACAATGCGTCCCAAATTTGTGTCGATCAACAACATCCGACCTGGTTGCAGCCGACCTTTGCGCACAATCTTGGCTTGATCTATGTCAACAACACCAACCTCACTAGCCATGATCACGATGTCATCGTCGGTTACCCAGTAGCGACTTGGTCGTAGTCCGTTACGGTCCAACACTGCGCCGATCAGAGTGCCATCAGTGAAAGCAATACATGCTGGGCCATCCCACGGCTCCATCAATGATGCATGAAATCGATAGAAAGCGCGCTTCTCGGCGCTCATCGTCTTGTTGTTTTCCCACGCCTCAGGAATCATCATCATCACGGCATGAGGCAAACTTCGGCCACCCAGGTGCAGCAGCTCGAGCACTTCATCAAAACTCGCAGAGTCACTGCCACCCATAGCGCAGATCGGAAACGCTCGCTCAAGCCCCGGCAACAATTTGCTGTTTAGCAAAGACTCACGCGTGCGCATCCAGTTGCGATTGCCCTGCACCGTGTTGATCTCGCCGTTGTGGGCAATAAATCGGTAAGGGTGAGCAAGCGGCCACGATGGAAATGTGTTGGTCGAAAATCTACTGTGCACAAGAGCAATCGCTGATTCAACTCGCGTATCGGTGAGATCTGGAAAAAACATCGCCAACTGAGGTGTCGTCAACATGCCTTTATAGATGAGTGTGCGGCTCGACAATGACGGAAAATACGCCTGTAACTCTGTTGACAATTCGTGCTCAATGCGCTTGCGAGCAATAAACAACTTGCGATCTAGATCAATCTCCCGTGCACCTTCCTTGTCTGCAATAAATATCTGCGAAAATGCTGGCATCACGTCTCGTGCGCTCTTGCCAAGACAACTTGGATCAACCGGTACTTCACGCCAACCCAACACATCGAGGTTTTGTTCAGCAATAATTTGTTCAACTGCAACGACTGCTGCATCACGAAGCTTTTTATCAGCCGGCAAAAAAGCAATGCCAACCCCGTAGCTACCAACAGCCGGCAAAACGAAACTAACGACTTCCGACAAAAATCGATGAGGAATTTGAATCAGCACTCCTGCGCCATCGCCAGTCTCTACTTCGGCGCCAGTTGCACCGCGGTGCTCCATGCTGCACAGCGCACCGATTCCCATCGCCACGATGTCGTGCGACTTACGACCTTTGATGTCCACAACAAACGAGACGCCACAAGCGTCGTGTTCAAATCGTGGGTCGTATAAACCGCTTGCTGGCGGCATTAAATGTTGCATCGTCGTCAAGTCCTAAAATTTCCACTGAGTTCATAATGAACTGTTTGTAGATAGCGAAAAATTTCCGCAGGGACGACGCTGGCCCGTGTTAAAACTCTAGCGACTAATCAGCGAAACAAACTGCCTGAAACAAAGTTTGGTGGACGCTTTTCAAAATGTGACATCACTGCTTCTGCTTGGTTTGCGGTGCCAATTAACTGACCGATGATTGCTCGTTCAGCCGCAAACTGTTCGGCTGCACCACTATTTGCCAGCAAATTTATGAGTTTCTTGGCGCCACGAACCGCCTCTGGGCTGCGACCGGCAATCTCACGCGCCATCGTCATTGCGTCGGCATAAACATCTTGCGACAACTGAGTTACTAATCCCATTTCGTGTGCCTCATGACCACTAAAAACACGCGCAGTAAACACCAAGTTTTTTGCAATGTCGGGTCGTACAAGTCGGCTCAACATCAATGTGCCGGTCATGTCAGGAATCAGACCCCAGTGCACTTCGCGCACAGACAGTTGAGTGTCTGGGTGCACAATGCGAATATCGGCACCGAGTGCAATCTGAATGCCACCACCAAGTGCATGACCATGCACAGCAGCGATCACTGGTACTGGTACCTCTTGCCATACCCAACACACCTGTTGAGCCATGTGTGTTATCCGACCATCCACCATTGCACCTGCATTCATGTCAGCTTTATTGTCAGCTTTGTTGTCAGCTGCATTTGCTTTTGCACCGGCCTCGGCCATCTGTGCAAATGATGAAAAATCTAGTCCGGCACAAAATGACGCTCCATCCCCCGACAGCACTACTACACGAAGGCCATCAAGCGTCTTGAGGTATTCGCCAGCCGCACACAGCGACGCGAACATTGCATTGTCAAGCGCATTGCGTTTATCGGCTCGATTCATCTTCACATCGGCAATGCCATCGACCACCGAAATCGTCACCCGATCGTCAATAACACCAGGCACATCTACTCGTTGTACTGCGCTCATCACATACCCCTTTGCCAAATCGTGTATCTCTATCGTGGCATGGCACACTAGACGCCATGCAACTGAACCTTTCCTCCGAAGAAGTCCTTAAATCAACCCGCAGTGTTCGTAAGCGTCTCGACTTTGAGAAGCCCGTAGAGCGCAAAATAGTTGAAGAATGCCTCGAAATTGCGCTCCAAGCTCCGACCGGAGGAAATAGCCAAGGTTGGCATTGGATTGTTGTTGAAGATGCCGCAAAAAAGAAGGCACTTGCCGACATTTACCGCGCCAACTGGGCCGTCTACGCGAATCTTCCAAATGGCAAGCCGCGCGGCGACGTTCGCGACGAGCAACTCCCCAAAGTCCGTGACTCTGCCACCTTCTTGGCAGAAAACTTTGAAAAGGCACCACTACTGCTTATTCCTTGCATTGAGGGCCGACTTGAGAATCTTGATGTTGCAAGTGGTGCTGGTAGTTGGGGTTCGCTGCTTCCAGCTGTGTGGAGTTTCATGCTCGCGCTTCGTGGTCGCGGCATGGGTTCTGCATGGACGACGATTCACTTGATGTTTGATGGCGAGAAAAAAGCCGCAGAGCTACTCGGTATTCCTTTCGACAAAGTTACGCAGGGCGGTTTGTTTCCTATCGCCTACACAATTGGTACCGAGTTCAAGCCCGCCAATCGTTTACCACTCGACAAAGTGCTGCACTGGGACAAGTGGTAATCAGTAAAATAACTACGTCATCATTTAGCGAGAGGATTATCGAAATGACTGCTTCAGCAGGAACCCCCATCGAGCTCGTCAACGGCGTCTACGCCTCACTTGAAGAGCGTGTCGCACTCGGACGCAAACGACTTGGGCGCAATCTCACACTCACCGAAAAGATTTTGATCAATCATCTCTCAGACCCGAAAAAACAAGAGATGGAACGCGGACGCAGCTATGCAGACTTCGCGCCCGATCGTGTGGCGATGCAAGATGCGACAGCCCAGATGGCGTTATTGCAATTCATGACTGCTGGTCTTCCTTCTACCGCTGTTCCTTCGACGGTGCATTG
>DFDK01000025.1:0-7137 GCA_002367695.1 Acidimicrobium sp. UBA3029
CCTCGGCGCGACGTGACACTGCTGATGCAAGGCGTGCCTGGACTACTTGGCAAAGATGGCGCAGAGGGAGTGTTTGCGATTGCAATGCCCGATGGGCGAGCAGTTGCTCTCAAGATTGCAGATGGCGCCAATCGTGCTCGTCCGCCAATGATGAAAGTAGCGCTAGAGGCACTTGGCATCGATACGTTAGGCGTCGACCCACAAGCCTTTGACACAACAATCTATGGTCACGGCATTCCGGTTGGCAGCGTGCGTATAACAGCAACGCTGTAGTTAGTTATTTTTGCTAGCGATTATTGGTTAGCCCTCGTAATGAGAGTCGGCAATATCGAGTGCCTGATCAATAATTGCGATGCCCTCGCGCACTTCGTCTGGTGTTGCATTGCAAGGCGGCACAACATGAGTGCGATTGAAATGCACGAATGGCCAAAGTCCCAGTTTTTTACACTCGACGGCAAAGTCGACCATCGGTTTGGCATCTGCACCTGTGGCATTAAACGGAACGAGTGGCTTGCGCGTTTCGCGGTTGCTCACGAGTTCGATTGCCCAAAATACGCCCAGTCCACGAACATCGCCGACTGACGGGTGCTTGGCCTTGAGTTTTTCGAGTTCTGGACCGATGACGTCGGTGCCGAGCATGCGAGCATTCTCAACAATCTTTTCTTCTTTGAAGATGTTGATAGATGCAACTGCAGCAGCACACGCAAGAGGGTGACCGCTGTAGGTAAGGCCACCTGGGTATACGCGATCTTTGAATGTGTCGGCAATTTTTTGGCTGATGATCACGCCACCGAGTGGAACGTAACCAGAGTTCACGCCTTTGGCAAAACAAATCAGGTCTGGTGTAACACCCCAGTGATTCACCGCGAACCACTCGCCGCAACGTCCAAAACCGGCCATCACTTCGTCACACATCATCACGATGCCATAGCGATCGCACAGTTCGCGAACACCTTTGAGGTAACCAGCGGGTGGCACTAAAATTCCATTCGTACCAATAACTGACTCAAGTCCAATCATTGCCACGGTGTGTGGCCCTTCTACCATCAAGACTTCTTCTAAGTGTTGCAATGCACGTTGGCACTCTTGCTCGTCACTCGAAGAGTGAAATGCAGATCGGTATGGGTACGGGCCCCAGAACTTGACTGCACCCGATGCACCTGTCTCGTTTGGCCAACGGCGTGGGTCACCAGTAAGCGCGATGGCGCCAGAGGTCGATCCGTGGTACGAGCGATACATTGTCAGAACTTTGTGACGACCAGTGTGAAGTTTGCTCATGCGCACAGCATTTTCTGCTGCCTCTGCACCACCATTGGTAAAAAACACCATGTTGAGATCGCCTGGTGCGAGTTCAGTAATTAAGCGTGCTGCTTCAGAGCGAGCATCGTTTGCAAACGGTGGAGCAACGGTGCACAACTTGCCGGCTTGTTCTTGAATTGCTGCAACAAGTTTTGGATGTTGGTGGCCAATATTGAGATTGACGAGTTGGCTCGAAAAGTCGAGATACTTTTTGCCTGTTGAATCCCAGAAGTAACTGCCGAGGCCACCAGTAATTTCAACTGGATTGAGAGTGCCTTGCGCTGACCACGAATGGAAAACATGTGCGCGGTCGTCAAGATATGCCTGTGTTTTCGTTGCTTCAAGTGTCATAGCAACAGCCTAATCTGCGGGAATTACGAGTTGAGAGTTGCCAAAACCCGCTCGTGTAATTGTGACCAAGCACCAGCCAAGCCCGCATGTAGCGAGAAGTTTTCGACTTCGCCAAGCGTGACCCATTGCATGTCTTCGGATTCGGAATTGGCCGCAAATGCACCAGCATCACCGTGAGTGTGGGCAATTACAGTGTCGTAGCGCCACGGGCCATGGTCGTCACTAAATACGTCGCGCACAACATAGTCGTCGCTATTAATGCCTGCTTCTTCTGCGGCTTCGCGGCCAGCAGCCGTCACTGAATCTTCGTGACTGTCGAGGGCGCCACCTGGCAGAGCCCACGTTCCACCACCGTGTGTCCATGCTGCACGAAGTTGTAACAACACGTGAGGCTCAGATTTGTCGAGGCGCACGAGCAACAAACCTGCAGCACCGTGAAGACCCCAATGTTTGTAACCGCATGAGCACATCACCCATCCGTCGCCGTCTCGAAAAGCCATGAGTCAGATCGTAGTTTCGGTTGCGGCCTGAGCCTCACTGCGCGCGTTAGCTCTTGTAGCAGCACGTGCGGTCGCTTGTGCCGCAGTGATCTCGGCATGGTGGGCATGACACAACACTTCGAGTCCACCTCTGCCTGTACTGTCGGGCTGTAAGTGGTGATGGCATCCTGGTCCGTATCCCTTGCCTTCACGGGGTTCGATGTGATTGACCTCACAGTCGCGTCGCGCGGCGGTGCAATTGGGGCGAATGCAGTGGTATTTGGCTCGGCGCTTCGCGGACGAACGAGCGAATCTCCAGATGTGCTCACGTTGCCATGTTCGACCACACTTGTCTGAGCACCAGGTGGTGCGTCGCTTGCCCGTAATTATTTCATTGCACCAGTGACAGCGCCCGATTTCTCCTTGCCATTTACTGAGCGGGCAGGAAATACGTTCGGCAACGAGCGGCGGCAACTCAAGTTTATTAACTGCATGTTTCGGTTGCGTCGGTTTTGTTGCCATGGGCGTTCATAAACAATAACGCTCCCGAAACATTGTGTAGATGCTTTGGAAATATCTTTGGCTTAACTTCTCATGGTGTTGGTTTGCAGCGTGGCCTCCAGCAAATAAGCACATTCAAAACATCTATTGGAGGCAACATGAAAGTAAGTCGAAAACTGTTTGTTAGAGCAGCACTATTTGGTGCTGTGGCGGCAAGTGCATTACCCACTGTGACATTTGGTGCCGAAGAAGCGTCGATCCAAGAAGTTGCTCAGGGCCTGCAGGCCACTCTCGACAATGTCTGGATCTTGGTGGCTGCGACTCTTGTGCTGTTCATGCAAGCCGGTTTTTCCCTTGTTGAGGCCGGGATGATTCGTGCGAAGAGCGTGGCAAACGTGATGATGAAGAATTTGATGGATCTTTGTCTCGGTGCGCTTGCATTTTTTGCCGTTGGATTTGCAATCGCATTTGGTGGAGATATGTCCGGAATTGGAAAATTTCTTGGTGGTTCGGGTTGGTTCTTGGGCGAGGGTTCATCTACTTACGGCAACCTGACCCCTTCCACCTTTTTTGTGTTCCAAGTTGCGTTCGCAGCCACAGCTGCAACGATTGTGTCTGGGGCAATGGCTGAACGAACGAAATTTAAATCTTACGCAATCTATTCGATCGTAATTTCGGCGTTAATTTACCCAATTGTGGTGCGTTGGCAATGGGGTGGGGGTTGGTTGTATCAACTCTCTACGCCTTTTCACGACTTTGCGGGATCGAGCATCGTGCACATGACGGGTGGAGTCGCGGCGTTTGCAGGAGCGAAGGCGCTTGGTCCTCGCATTGGTAAGTACGGTGCAGATGGCAAGGTAAACGTAATTGCTGCACACTCAATTCCATTCGTGCTGATTGGCGTGTTCATCTTGTTTGTTGGCTGGTTCGGGTTTAACCCTGGTTCGCAACTAGGCGCCGATCCAATTATTGGACGGATTGCACTAACCACACTGCTGTCTGGTTCTGCCGGTGCGGCGGTAGCAATGCTTGTTACGTGGATGAAGGGTAAGCCAGACGTTGCGATGACTGGCAATGGTTTACTGGCCGGCTTAGTTGGTGTTACTGCAGGATGTTTTGCCGTGACTACCGTTGGTGCGACAATTATTGGGGCAGTCTCGGGACTGCTTGTAGTTCTTTCGGCCAACTTCTTTGACAAAATAAAAATTGACGATCCAGTTGGCGCAATCTCGGTGCACGGCGTGTGCGGAGCCTTTGGCACCATTGCTGTAGGCCTCTTCTCCAACGAGTCCTCTGATGGCGTTATTGCCAAGGGGTTGTTCTATGGCGGCGGAACCGACCAACTGGTGAGTCAGATCATTGGGGTGGTTTCGATCGCAACGTTTGTGTTTATCACTGCGACAATTCTGTTTGCAGTTCTCAAGGCAACAGTCGGTCTGCGAGTGAGCGAAGAAGAAGAAATTGGTGGGCTCGATATTTTTGAGCATGGCGCCCTTGGCTACGGCAGGGACTGATAGGGACTAATGAAGTCGCCGAGAACTTGAGTTGTCCTCCCCAGTGACAACTCAAGTTCTCGTGCAAGACCTTGAGAAGTTGTTATTGATTGCAAACTCTTTTGTACGTCGCGTATCACCCAGCCATGGGTTTTGTCTACCCATGTTGGGTGCATCACAGGTTTTTCAAAGACCGCTTTGCCGGATGAAGAAATGGTGAGCGAAGTCGTAGCTATCACGGCATCTTGACTGTTGATAGGCCAACGTTCGTCGGTGGGCAAATTAGACAGCACGTTGCCCAACCCGTACATCACCCAGATGCCGTTGACCTGCTTGGTTGGCTGCACGACGTGTGCGTGGTGTCCAACGATCAAGTCAACAAGTCCGGATGCGGTGAGTTCGTCCGCGATTGACGTCTGCATTGAATTTGCGGCGGATTCTTTTTCTGTTCCCCAATGCATGCTCACGATGGTGGCTTGCGAACCCAACTCGCGGGCACGCTTTGCATCGCGCAAAATACGTTGGGTATTGATGATGGCAGAGCGCCATTTTGTCTCATCGGGCATGGTGAGGCCGTTATAGCTAAACGTGTACGACAAATGACAGAGTTTGATTCCCCTCACCGTGAAGATGCGTGGCTCAATTTCTTCTGGTGTTCGAGCCATTCCGCTTTGTTCAACACCGGTTGTAAGAAGTGCATTGACGGTTGCGTCGATGCCGTCGTTGCCACGATCGTATGCATGATTGCTTGCAGTTGAACAGCGATCAAATCCGGCATCGGCAATGGCAGTGGTGATTTCTTTTGGCACACCAAAGAACGGATAGGTCGAAAGCTCCTTGCCATCTGGTGCAATTGGGGTTTCGAGATGACAGACCGCAATGTCGACACCACTGACCAAAGGTTTGATGTCTAGAAACATCGGGCGAAAGTCGTAGTCAAGTTGTATCTCGGTAGTTGAGTTGGCAATCGCCGTGCGCTTGGCTTGATCGATGAGGGGAGTGTGCGACAGCACATCGCCGGTAAAAGCAAACGTGATGCTGGTTGGGTTACTTGCGGCAGTAGTTGTTGTTGACGAAGTTGCCGTCGCGGATGAAGTCGTAGTTATCGACGATGTTGTACCAGAAGTTGTTGAAGTGCAGCCTGTTGTGATGAAGGCCAAGGCAAACGTCAATTGACCGAGTTTCACGCAACTAATCTATTGCGGCTCAATTGCCGCCGTGTGTGCTTGTTAGCGCGGGTTTTTGGCAATGAATTCGACAATGATCTGTGCGAGTTGCTGACCTTTGTTTTCTTGCAAGAAGTGACCAGCATCAGTAATGGTTACATGTGGTTGATTAGCTGCACCGGGCACCTCACGCATAAATGGCTTTTCGCCGCCTGCTGTGACCGGATCTTGATCGCTAAATGTGCACAAGAATGGTTTTTCAAACTTGCGCAGTACGCCCCAAGCAATCTCGTTGTCGCGGTTGGACGGATCATCAATGGTGATCGGAACAAATGTTGGGAAGATACGCGCACCAGATTTGTAGGTCTCGTCTGGAAACGGCGCATCGTATGCATCGATCTCTGCTGGCGAAAGAGCTTTGAGGCAGCCACCATTAACAATGGTGCCAACGGGAAATGTTGGAGTGGTTTGCGAGAAGTTGCGCCACTGCATGAAAGCGTCATTTGAAGAAAAATCGGTCTTGCGGCCGATTGGCAAGCCGGTATTGCCGGCAACGACTCGATCGAATCGTTCTGGTTCTGCGGTTACGAGCCGTAGGCCCACAAGTCCGCCCCAGTCTTGACCAAAGAATGTGATGTGGCGCAGTTGTAGTTTGTCAAAAATCAACTCGCTCATCCACGCAACGTGCTTGGCGTATGAATAATCGGTTTGTTCTGTTGGCTTATCGGAGCGACCAAAGCCAACCAAGTCGGGGGCTATAACTCGATGTCCGGCTGCGAGCAGGGTCGGAATCATTTTGCGATATAGGTAGCACCACGATGGCTCGCCGTGCATCAACAGCACTGGATCTGCATCGCGTGGGCCTTCGTCGATGTAGTGGACGCGAAGTGTTCCGCCATCGAGGTCGGTAATTTCGCAATAGTGGGGCTCAAAGTTGTAACCGTCAAGATTGGCGAAACGTTCATCTGGTGTGCGCAATGTTTTCATCTTGTTGTCCTTTGCAGTATTAGATCGTTGTTGCTGTGAGATCATCACCGAGGACGATTTCGCCCGCGAAGTGCGCGGCGGCAAGTGCGCGCCACTCTTGTTCTTGGCCAGGCTGAATGCTTGGTACGTAGTGCGTGAGAATCAACTTCTTAACTCCTGCGCGCGTTGCTGTTTGAGCTGCCTGTTCGACCGTCGAGTGATAATCCAAAATATCGAGGAAGCGTTTGTTTTTGACAAGGCTGACGAGATCTGCGCGCAACACGGTTTGCACATATGCGTCGGCACCTTTGCAGATTGCGTCCAGTGCTGGGCAGGGAATGCCGTCTCCACCAAGCACGAGGGACTTGCCTTCGTGCTCGATGCGATACGAAACAGTTGGCTCAACTGGTGCGTGATTTGTCTCGCCAACCAAAACCTCTGCCTCTCCGAGTGTGAACCTCATGCCAGGTGTTACTTCGGTGACGATTATTTGTGGTTGCCACCAGAGAGTGTCTGGGTGATGTGCGAGTCGGTAGCTGATGTCGGGTGCAAGTGAAGCAAGGATGCCATTGACCACTTCTTGTGTGCGTGGTGGGCCGTAAATATGGAGTGGAGTCTCCGCTTGACTCATGATGTAATGCGTTGTAATGACATCGTTGAGATCGGTGAGGTGATCGCTGTGGAGATGAGTAATAAGCACGCCCGACAAGAAGATGGGTAACGAACCCGCACCGGTGAGTCGCATTACAACAGCTCGACCCGCATCGACCAATATTTGAGTTGAACCGGCTTTAACCAACGTTGCTGGGCCTCCGCGCTTGGCGTCTGGCATTGGGCTTCCTGTGCCGAGCAAAATGACTTCCATGAAATCTCCAGTAGTTA
>DFDK01000025.1:7297-26349 GCA_002367695.1 Acidimicrobium sp. UBA3029
TAGTTATTGAGTAGTTTGTGCGATTACAAACTTAGCAATCTTTTTGCATACACTATGAGAAAAGTTGGTCAAAGTAAAAATTGGAACTGCAGTATTTGCAAGACGGGGAATAGTGAGATGGCTCAAAACAAGTCGGTGCACCCAAACGAACCTCATTTTGCTGGAACTATTGATTCGTCGTATCAGACGTCTACGCCGGCATGGCCAGACTTGCCAAAGGGTCTGCACGGTGCCAATGTCATTACCATCGTCTTTGATGACATGGGTTTTTCTCATCCAAGTTGTTTTGGAAGCACACTGCACACACCCAATATCGATCGTCTCGCACAAAACGGCTTGCGCTACACCGGTTTTCACACGACAGCGTTGTGCTCGCCTTCGCGCGCAAGTTTGCTGACAGGTCGTAACCATCACGCAGTGGGCATGCGCGGCGTATCCAACTGGAATACAGGTTTTCCAAATATGCGCGGAGGCATCACTCCAAAGGCAGCAACCATGGCAGAGGTATTACGACTTGAGGGTTATGCAACGTTGTGTGCAGGCAAGTGGCACCTTGCACCAATGGAAGAGTGCACTGCAGCAGGTCCGCACACCAACTGGCCGTTGCAAAAAGGCTTTGATCGTTTCTACGGATTTTTAAATGGCGAGACCGATCAGTTCTATCCTGAGCTGACTCAAGATAACCAACACATCTTGCCGCCGCGTACACCAGAAGAGGGCTATCACCTCTCGGAAGATCTTGTCGATCAATCAACAACATGGATTCGAGATCTTGTTTCAGTGCGGCCAGATCGTCCGTTTTATTTGTATCTTGCTTTTGGCGCACAACATGCACCGCATCATGCACCTGACAGTTATTTGGCAAAGTGGCGCGGCAAGTTTGACGAAGGTTGGGACGTGCATCGAGATGTTTGGTTTAAGCGACAGATCGAGATGGGCATTGTTCCGCCAGACACTGTGCTTTCGCCGCGTAACCCTGGCGTGCGCCCATGGGTAGAACTGACTACCAACGAAAAATTGTTTGCTTGTCGTTTACAAGAAGCTTTTGCGGCGATGCTCGACCATACAGACGTGCAGATCGGTCGACTGCTCGACTTTCTTGACCAACACAATCTGACCGACAACACGATGATTGCATTGCTTTCAGACAACGGTGCGAGTCGTGAAGGTGGACCACAAGGTGTTGTTGACGAATTTAGTTTTTTTAACAGCATGTGGGAAGACGTGGATGACATGGTTGCCAACCGTCTTGACGACATCGGCACCAAAAATGCTCACTCCAACTATCCGTGGGGTTGGTCGCAAGTGGGTAATACACCAAGCCGTTGGTACAAGTCGCAAACATACGGTGGAGGCATTCGTGATTCGCTGATCATTCAGTGGCCAAAAGGAATAGATCAACCAGGAGGCATTCGTTCACAGTTTTGCCACATCACCGACATTGCACCAACGGTGTATGACGCGCTCGGCATCACTATTCCACCCGAAGTGAATGGGCACAGACAAATGCCGATGCACGGTGAGAGCCTGGCATATACGTTCGATAATGCAATGCGAGAGACCAAGCGCGGACCACAATATTTTGAGATGATGGGCCATCGCGCGATTTGGGCCGATGGTTACAAGGCGGTCACATTTCATGACCAGAACGTGCCGTATGAAAACGACACGTGGGGTTTGTACAAACTCGACGAAGATTTTTCGGAGATGCATGACTTATCTGTAACGCAACCAGCAAAGCTCAAAGAGATGATTGCGATGTGGTGGGAACAAGCCGAATTACACGGTGTGCTGCCACTTGACGATCGTGGCATCGAGATTTTTGGTACAAAGTCGCGTCCTGGTTCGCCACACTATGGAAATACCTATACGTACTATCCACCCGTTGCACACATTCCATCAGACGCGTGCCCATTATTGAGCGGTCGGGCGTGGACAATTACTGCAGACGTAGTTGTAGGCGAGCAACCGATTGAAGGTGTGATCTATGCACGCGGCGCCCATAACATCGGCCACTCGTTCTTCGTCAAAGATTCTGTTTTGCACTTTGACTACAACGCGCTCGGTAAGCATCAGCGAGCAAGTGCACCGATATCTCTGAAACCAGGCAATCATCAGATTGCTGTTCGATTCGATCGCGAAGATTCAACGGGGACGATAACGCTTATGGTCGATGGCAAAGACATCGGTTCAGTGCATATTCCGAAAATCGTGCGAGTACTAGGTTCAATGGGAATGGATTTGGGGAGCGATCAATTGTCGCCTGTGGTCAGTGACTACGTTGCACCATTTACGTTTAATTCAACTATCTCTAAAGTGCATTTTGAAATTCGTAGTCGAGCAACCAAAGAAGACATTGATGCATTTTTAAAAACCGAAGCAGCAAAGGAATAACACCTTTATGTCAAACGAACTGATTCTCGATTCTTTGCAGAGGCGCATGAAGGCCTTGCATTCGCTCTATGACCAAGCATTGAGCACGATGACGATTGACCATGTCAACCACTTTGAGCGCGAGGGCGTCATGCCGATTGCTTTCAGTTTGTTTCACATTGTCAACATGATTGATGCATCGTTCATGATGATCACGGGCGTTGCCCCGATCTGGAACGACGAGTGGAAGGCCCGCGTCAATCCGTCCATCGCCGATCATGGCAAACACAAAACAGTGGATGAAATGGTTGGCCAACGCATTGGTGACTACGAAGCTTTTCAGGAGTACTTGCAATTGGTTTTTGGGCGCGTACATAAATGGCTCGAGACATTGGATTCAAGCGAACTGACTCGTGTTGTGATTGCCCGTCCGTTTCCACCGCAGATTGAGTCGACATACTCGGCTCGCGTGGCGGGCGATGTGGGTATCACGGTGTTGGATGCGGTTGAGTGTTGGATCTATCAACACGGGTTGCGACACATGGGCGAGATTGAACTCGCGCGCGGGCTTGTTGGTCTTGGGGGAATGACGAGCTAGAGACTTGCGCTGTGTTTAGCGCTGTGGACCACGGATGAGTTTGCCCGGCAATTCTCCGGTGAACGCATCATTTTCAACAGTTTGCACGCCGCTGACAAATGTCTTGTTGTAGCCACGCGCGGTTTGCACAAGGCGGCGGCCCTGAGCGGGCAAGTCGTAGGCCATATACGGCATATCGAAACCCAACTGGTCGAAATTAATCAAGTTGAGGTCGGCTTTCATGCCGGGCCCAACAATGCCGCGGTCGAGCAAGCCATGCAACTCTGCAGTGTGTCGAGTCTGGCGATAGACGATGTGTTCAAGAGAAAGTTTTGGACCACGAGTGCGGTCGCGCGCCCAGTGCGTGAGCATAAATGTTGGCATACCGCCGTCGCAGATGGCGCCACAGTGTGCACCTGCGTCGCTGAGACCGTTTCGTGTTTGAGGATGTTGCATCATCTCGTATGTCATTGAAAGATCGCCGTAGATGTAATTAAAAAATGGTGAGTAGATGATGCCCTTGCCATCGTTTGTCAGCAGATGATCGACGATCAATTGCATTGGTGCAACACCAGTTCGCTTTGATATTTCGCCTATTGCTGTACTGGGGTGCGGCTCGTAATCGATGTTGGCTGTAGTGACGGGGTACATACGATGCAAAGATTTTGTGACGAGCCCGTTGTAAAAGCCATCGGATGGTATCTCGCTCACAAATCGTGCACGTCGGATTGGATCTTTCAGCGCCGCAATGCGTTCGGCAAATGGTAAGTGAGCAATTTCGTGATATGCGGGGTGGGCGAGCAACGGATGCACGCTGCCCTCGAGGCACATCAAGATGCCGATAGACCTACCGGCGGTTTGAGCAACGATCTTTTCTTTATCGGTATGCGCCTTCGTGAGGAGCGCAAGAGTTTTGCGCCAAACTTCGCTGCCGTCATCTAGCTGATTGACGTTGACGCTGACAGTGGCGCCAGAGCGGCGCGCGAGCTCTTGCATCCACGGCCATTCGTCAACGGGCACGCGCGAATGTTCGGGAGAAAACTGAAAGATGCCATGACCAACTCGTTTCATTGCATCGGCGATACCAAACAACTCATCTGGTTGGGCATTTGTGCCCGGCACAAGCTCGCCGTGCTTGCTGCGATGCAACGACGTGCGCGAACTAGAAAAACCAAGCGCACCAGCGCGCAATGCTTGCTCGGTGAGTGCGCTCATCTGTGCGATGTCATCGGCTGTTGCGTCTTCGTTGGCGGCGCCGCGGTCACCCATCACAAATGCTCGAAGTGCTCCATGCGCAATCTGCGTGCCCATGTCGAGCACATGGGGAGTTCGCTCAAGAGCATCGAGGTATTCAGGGAACGAAGTCCATTCCCATTTAATTCCTTCCACCATTGCGGATCCAGGAATATCTTCGACTCCCTCCATGAGGTCAATCAGCCATTGATGGCGCTCGGGAGCTGCTGGAGCAAAACCAACTCCGCAATTACCCATCACTACAGAAGTGACGCCGTGCCAACTACTTGGTGTCAACCATGGATCCCATGTGGCCTGAGCGTCGTAATGCGTGTGCACATCGACCCAGCCCGGAGTGAGCAGTAAACCATCGGCGTCTATGTGGCGATGTGCTTGGGCTGTCGATACCGAGCCTGGTTCGCCAACCTCGGTGATGACGCCGTCAACAAATGCAACATCGGCATGCCGTGCTGGTGAACCGGTGCCGTCGACCAAATTGGCTCCCGTGATGACAGTTCGTTTGCCAGTTTGCATAACCGGAGAATCTAATGCGAGATGAGCCAGTCGCGCTACTAGACGCAGCGATTGCGAATCATTCCAACGCCCTCAAGGGTTGTCTCGATAATGTCGCCGCGCTGCAAATAGATCGGTGGCTTAAGCCCATGACCAACACCAGCAGTGGTACCGGTAAAAATTGCATCACCAGGAAACAGCTGGCAGATATCGGACAGATACGAAACAATTTGCGAAATATCGAAGATCATGTCGCTGGTCTTGGTGTCTTGACGAATCTCACCGTTGACCGAGCATGTGAGGCGTAGATCGTCGCGACTTGCGTTGTCATCCATGTCGGCAACCCACGGACCTATCGGGGTAAAACCAGTGCGACTCTTACCAAGGCTGAATTGCGGTGGCACTCCGCTGTATTGCAGTGTGCGGTCAGAGATGTCTTGGCCCGCGGCGATACCCGCGATATGTTGCCAAGCATCTGATTGTGCGATATTGATTCCGCCAGCACCGATGACAATGACGAGCTCGGATTCGTAGTCGCACGTAGAGCCAACGAGTCGAACGTCGCCACAAGGCGTATTGATCGAACTTTGAAACTTGGCAAACGTGAGCGGGGTGGTTGGTAGTGGGCTACCCATTTCTTCTGCGTGTTTTTTGTAGTTCAGACCTACAGCAAACAGTTGTCGAGGCTGAGGTACGGGACAGTCGAGTTGTTCGATCGAGCAAGCAACACCATCCGTCTTGGCAAGCGATGCAGCATGTGCACGAAGCGATTGCCAGACCGAGAAGCACGCCATCACATCACTTGGCAGCGAGCCTTTGCTGGAGTGCTCAACATCTACAACCCTAAAATCG
This sequence comes from Acidimicrobium sp. UBA3029, assembly GCA_002367695.1. GTDB lineage: Bacteria > Actinomycetota > Acidimicrobiia > Acidimicrobiales > Ilumatobacteraceae > UBA3006. The sequence continues at coordinate 12,846 of DFDK01000025.1, forward strand.
TTTGATGATCCAATGACGAAATGCGCCCGACCTTGAATCGATGCAAGTTTGAGCGGCATTTTGATCTCTGTGTAGTGAATTAGGTGCGACCGTAAGCGCTTCGTCGTTGTGCTTCGGACTTTGCTCTATCGAGTCGGTCTTTGTCTTTGCGCTCTGCACGAGCACGACGCTTTTCGTCTTGGGCGGCAGCGTCGACAGTTGAGCTGCCGGTTGCGCCACTCGAGGTGCTTACTGGTGCGCTTGGAATTTTAAAACGCTCATCTGTGTTGATGAGTTTGCGGAAACCGCCAAGTGAAACCGAATATTGCACCGCCATGAGGCGTACTGCATCAAGACCAAATGTTTCAACGAGTGCTGGGATCACAAGTTGCAGATCTTCGAGGCTTGGGTCTTCTGACTGATCACCAAGCAGCTCAATGGCTCGATCTGTTGCGCCTTCGCCGAACAACACGCCAGTGTCGAGGTACGAGCGACGCTCTTTCATTGCTTCACGAATCTTTGGTGCGAGTGTGGCTGGTTCGGTAAATGCACCAGCTGGAAGTGCGAGCACCTTGGCTAGGGCGTCGCGCAGTTTTTCTTCAACTGCTCCAGCAAGTTTGACGATCGAATCATCGGACAATGTGCTAAAAACCGCCGCATAACGGCGCTCAATCAAAATGGTGTCTCGGGAGTTGCTAACGGGCATGGGAAGTTCCTTTTCTGCGCTGTCTTGGCGACGCTTCAGTGTGTCAGGTGTGGGCCCCCGTTACTACATATTTTGGCTCTTGTTTCGTATGATGTGCCCATGAAGGCATCCACGCCAGCCCTCGTCACCCTTGAACAACTTGGGATTGACTATGTTGCGCACACGTTTGACCACAATGCAGCCACCACAGATGAGATTGGTTATGGCAGGGCTGCGGCTCGTGCTCTTGGTGTGGAAGAGAATCGGGTCTATAAAACGCTCTTGGCGCAGTCGGATAATGGACCTGTGGTGGCGATTGTGCCGGTGAATATGCAGCTTTCACTCAAAGCGCTGGCGCAAGTACTGGACGCAAAGCGTTGCGAGATGGTGGTGGCACGCGATGCAGCGCGTATTACCGGTTATGTCATCGGGGGCATCAGTCCGTTTGGTCAGAAGCGAATGTTGCCAACGGTGATTGATGAGAGCGCAGTGCTACACACAACCATTTTTGTGAGTGGCGGACGCAGGGGTTTAGACATTGAAGTTGGAGCTGCCGACTTGATTGATGCGCTGCACGCAGCCCTTGGTGCGATTGCAACAGCTAGCGACTAACGAGGGCTTGCACTTCGCGAATGTTCATCTGATGTGAAGTGTGCAAAGTCAGATCACCAATAGTTCCACTCGCCCCCAAATTTGTAGACCATGTGACATGCCATTGCACGGCGACATCAGCTTCAAATAATCCGCTGGCTTGTATCGCTGAAGAATGGCGATAGGTGTACATGCACGGTGAAGGCATACGGTCTCCAAATTGCAACATCCAAATTAATCCTGGGTTGTCGCATGTGAGCGGGCCAGAGCCCAAGTTGCCATCACCCGGGTTGAAAATAAGTTTCTTTGGTGTGGCTTTAGTGGTAACCGAAATAATGCCTGCCGGAGTGACGATGGATGCTGTGACTGCAACGGGAATCCATAACAAGGGGTTGACCCAAATCCATGTCCCCACATCGACAAATCCGCGCATTGCGGGTGGTGCAAAGTTGCCCCACATCGCCGGGAGATTGTCGTACACAATGGACGCGGCATGTTCTGCAAGCCGACCTGGTGACATCTGTGGAAGCCAGTGGTAGGTAGTCGACGGATCACGAGCTGGGCACGTGTAGTCGAACAACCTGTAGTTGGTAGAACCAATTTGTTTTGTTACAACATGGCCGGGACCGGTTGCGCTTGCATCTCGGGGCATTGACTCCGACCATTCGCATTCGGAGTCTGCACCACCGCCACTTGCTGGTGCCGAACCATATTTGACGCCTGCAATGATTTGGTCGCCATGAGCGGAACCGCTGACATCGATTACTGATCCATCGATTAACGGAGTTTGTGTTGCATGCACGCTGATTGAACTGATGCTGCTCAAGAGAGTCACTACGGCAATAATCGAAATGATTTTCCGCATATCTGGTCGCGTAATTGATTCGATCACTTCGTGAATCCGCATTGGTCAAAATTGAATTTGGTCATACTGGATGTCCACGAATGTATTTTCCAAACGCCGTGGTCCATCGTCAGCATCCAAGCCGATAAATACGAGGCAACTGCGTCGTTGAAGATGATGTCGTCAACGGGACTGTCGGTTGCCCTGCCATCGACCATAACAATCGAGTTGTAGCTACAGGTGTTGACTATCGCGTTATTGGCATCAATGATGCTGAGTGAGTCAATGCGCACAAGTGCAACACCCGAACCTGTGCGGGAATGAATGTTGGCGACCGAAAAATCCCGCACGCGCCGAGTGAGGTCTGCGCGCTGTGGAGAGTTTGGTGCAGAAATGCGTGTGACATCGCATTTCTTCGGCGCCACCATGCACTCGTGGTAGTACAGATCGTTCGCAGTGAAATCTCTGCGCAATTGCTCAACCATGTCAATAGGCGCGTCTGTTGAAGCATGTATTGTTGGCGGAACCGTATCTATCACCATGCTCATTTCGCCCATTGGCGACAACACCAATTTGCCAGTATCGAGTTGAAGCACGCCTCCTTGAGTGACGCACGAGCACAACCCAAAGAGCACTGGGATGAATAAACATTTTCTAAGTTTTCTAAGTTTTCTGAATGGCATTGAGGTCCTTTGTTTGTGACCGAATGTGGATATTGACACCCCAAAAGTGCGGTGGGCAGATCGTGCTCACAAAAACAGACGGTAGAATTGCTAAACCCCAAAATGAGCCAGCATCACCCAGACCTCGCGGCCGAACAGGCCCATATCGACAGGGCATATGAGTGCCTTGAGCGCAGCCGCACCGACGCGTGGCGTATTAGAACCCTCAATGAAGCCGATACGGGTGGCACGTTTCAGGCCCGCTACGAGCGCAATGCCTTCGACGAACAATTGGTGTTACGTCTGACGCAATTAGACCTGGGCGACGCAGCGCTTGTATTTGGGCGGATTGATCGATTTGGTGAAGTAGAAGGCGAGATCGAAAGTTTTCATATCGGCAGGCTTGCTGTTGCCGACGAGCATCGCGAGCCGGTGGTTGTCGACTGGCGCGCTCCTGTTTCCGAGCCGTTTTATCGCGCAACTGGTCGGGAATCGATGGGTCTTGCGCGCCGCCGTCATTTTGCGGTCAACGGTCAAAAATTGTTGGGCATCGAAGATGAGTTATTTGGCGAAGGACATTTGGGTGTCGGTCACGATGAAGGTCTAGGCGGAGGAGTTGCGTCGGGTGTTGAACAAACCGCAACCGGTTTGCGTGGATATTCCACATTGTTGACAGCACTTGCGCGCGGACGTACAGGACAACTTGGCGACATTGTTGCAACAATTCAGGCCGAACAAGATCAGATTATTCGCTCTGGTCACAATGGAGTGCTAGTAGTGCAAGGCGGCCCAGGCACTGGCAAAACAGTTGTGGCTTTGCACCGTGCCGCGTACTTGTTGTACACATTTCGGTTCCCTCTAGAAGATCAGGGCGTGTTAGTCATTGGGCCAAACCGCGTCTTCTTGCGTTACATCGAGCAGGTACTGCCTTCGTTGGGCGAAGCAGGAGTTGAACAAGTTGTACTGGCCGACTTAGTGCCGGGTCATCGCATTGGAGTAATCGACACCAACGCCGCAAAGCGTGTCAAGGGTGACATTCGAATGGCAAAAGTAATTGCAAAGGCAGTTCAAGATCGACAACGACCTGTACGCGACGATGTCGAGATTCCCTATGGTGCGGGTTACATGCGACTGCGAGCCGCGGAGTCTGCACGCATTGTTCGCGATGCACGCAGACGTTTTCGTCGACACAACGCAGCCCATCGCTTTGTTGAAACCGAAGTAATTTCGGCAATGATTGCATCGAGCCGCAATCCGGATGCCGATATTGATACCTTGCGCGATTCGCTACGCGACATTCCAGAGTTTCGTGCAACTTTGGCACGGATGTGGCCGATGCTGGTGCCAGCCGAATTGTTGCATGACTTGTTTGGCTCTGCAGCGCTCGTGAAGTCAGCGGCCAAGGACGAATTCTCCGAAGAAGAATACGAATGCTTAGTCCGCGGGCGAAGCAACTCAATTGCCGAAGTGTTGTGGAGTGATAGTGATGTTGCATTGCTCGACGAAGCACTTGCATTGTTGGGGCCACGGCCACGCAAGAACGGCAAGATTGATGAGACCGACGAGGTGAGAGTGTTCGGACACATCGTGATTGACGAAGTACAAGACCTCACACCAATGCAGTTGCGTATGGCATCGCGCAGGTCACTGAGTGGAGCAATGACGGTCGTTGGTGACTTGGCGCAGGCGACAGGACCTTTTGCGCCGAATGATTGGTCAGACTTATTGCAGTATTTACCAACGAAGCGCGAGCAAGAAGTGATCGGTCTAACAGTTGGATATCGAATACCTGCTCAGATTATGTCGCTAGCAGACAAAGTGATGCTTGAAGCAGCGCCGTCGTTGCGCGCCCCGCAATCGGTTCGCGAAGGAGACTTTGGGCCCGACATCGTTGAAGTAAAAAGCGGCAACGACTTGCTTGATGTAGTGATCGAACAAGCAAAGATCCTGTTAACAAATGTGGGTGAGGGCAATGTTGCAATCGTTTGCCCAGACGATATGACTGATGCCGTTGATAGTGCACTCACGGCTGCTGGCGTGGCTCATGGGCGAGCAAACACCACTGCACTTGACTCACGTCTTACGGTGGTGCCGGTAAGTGTCGTTAAAGGTCTCGAATTGGACGGCGTGCTTGTGGTCGAACCCGCGCGCATCGTGGCAAGCCAGGTGCACGGTTTGCGAGCTCTCTATGTTGCTCTGACGCGTTCGACACAACGCTTAACGGTTGTGCATAGCGAGCCGTTGCCGAGTGCAATGCAGAGCTAATTGCCCTGCACATCATTGCTGCTCGTTATTGTTGAGACTGAATTACTAAATCAAGAAATCTCAGTGCCTTGTCGGCATCTGCTGGTCGAGTGCGCTGCACCGAACTCGAAGCAAGATCGATAATACGCTGCATGTCTTCAACCGTTTGATCAACTGTCTCGCCACCTCCAGCCAAAATCTGGGGTTGCAGTGCTCCCCAGATATTGAGCACAGTTGCAAGCGTGGTTTTTGCCCGAGACTTGTCTTCGTTAGTGATGGCAAGCGAGAGTTCGGACAGAGTGGATTTCATTTGACCAAACAGTTCGGTAACGGTACCGGTCGGCAAAGTGGTGACGGCTGGCTGAGCGAGCGTAGTGGGTGCAGCAAGGTTGATTGTCGTTGCACAACTAGTAGAAGTAAATATGAGAGCACCGAAAAATACAGATGCGCATACTTTTCGTAAGAATCCGAGGCGTGCGCTAAGCATTGATTTATGCAAGTACAAGAATACGTGTGCTGGTAAATTCGTCTAGCGCCACATCGTTGTTGTCGACTCGCACGACACGCGAACCGTCTTTGTTTGAGGTGACAACCGTGCCGCTTTGGCCTGGCTTGATGTTGGCCTGTTCGAGAATTTCGAGAATGCCGGGGGCGAACTCGAGTTCTTCGGGAATGCGATTAATAATGAACAACTTTCCTTCAACAACATCGCTGAGTTTCGAGAGGTGCTCTTCTCGATATGAAGACCCAGGGATGGGGTTGCCGTGTGGGCATGTTGTTGGGTTGTGCAGCACTCGGTTCATTGCACTTTCTACTTCCTGGTTCATAATGTGTTCCCACTTGCCGGCCTCGTGGTGAGCATTTGCCCAAGAGAGCCCAAGCACGTCGGTAAGAAATCGTTCGGCGATGCGGTGGCGACGAACTACCCGTTCGGCGAGTACATCACCATCTGACGTGAGCGAAATCTTTGTGCCATGAATGACAATCAAGCCGTCGGTTTCCATGCGCTTGATCATTTCTGAGACGGATGGGCGAGAGACACCAAGACGGTCTGCAACTCGAGCCTGAATGACATCGATATGGTCTTCGCGCAACTCAAAAATACATTCGCAGTATTCCTCAAATGCTGGGTGGTGCTCACCTGTGGTTGCCACTTAGTCTCCTGACGAGTCTCGTCCGACACCGCGTAGTCCTGCCCACACGAGATCTGCAACTTGCTTACCGATGACGTCCGGATCGAATGCAATGTTGTTGTCTAGTAAATGGCGTACGACACCCTCGGATGCGCCGATGACCCCATGTGCAAGTGTGCGCAAATGTGAGGCATCTAGATCGATTGCGATCAGCGGAGCAATTGCATTTGCCGAATTGTCGACCACTCGGCGTACAGCACTTGCAAATTCTGTGTCATTGCGTGTGCCACTGTCGAACAAAAACTTGAAACGATTTTGGTCTGCCGAGGCCCACCGAAAGAACGCAACAGTGCCTCGCTCGGCTTGCTGCCTGCCACCAGTGACCTGCACAGTGGCCTTGGTGATTTCATTGATCATTTGTGTGCCAGCGTCTTCAATCAATGCCAGAAATAATGCACGCTTTGATTCAAAATGTTGATAGACAACTGGCTTCGTCACTCCGGCCATTTCGGCGATGTCGTTCATCGAAGATTCGTGAAAACCTTTGGTTGCAAATACCTTGAGGGCGACATCTAAAATCTGATCTTTACGTTCGTGAGCGGGAAGTCGCGTTGACATATCGCTACTACCGTACTCGCGTTGTCGGAGTGCGCCTATTCGTTCCCTAGACGCCGTTAATTCTGTCTTCTTTTTCGGCAGATTTAATTGCGTATCCCAAAACGATTGCTGGGGCGAGCAGGATGGAACCAATTACGAGACCAGCGGTAGCAAGGCGGCCGATGAGAGGTGTAAAAGTGTCGATCAGCCCAACTGCAACTGCGACAATTGACACCCCAAACGCAAGATATCCAAAGCGATTGGCTCGTTTCGTCCATACAGCAATAAGGCTGCGACGACGGCGGATTGGATCAGGAGTTTGTGGTGTTGATGTCATAGCCTCAAACCCATGGTAGAGGGCGCACGAGCGAATAAAGACATCACTGTTTCGCTCGACTGGCGCGACCAAGTGGCTGTCGTCACGATTAATCGCCCAGATAAACGGAATGCTGTAGATGTCGCAACGTTGCATGCATTGCGACAAGCTCAACTTGATGCGCTTGCACGTTCGGCACGAGTATTGGTTCTTACTGGTGCAGCGCCAGCATTCTGTGCTGGGGCCGATTTGGCTGGAGTACATGAAGACGAATTTCATGAAGCATTGCAGGTGGTGCTACGAGGTTTTACACAGTTGCCATTTGTAACAATGGCCGCTGTCGACGGACCAGCGCTTGGTGCGGGCGCTCAACTACTCGTGTCATGCGATGTTCGGGTTGCGACGCCTTCAAGTGTGATTGGTGTGCCAGCAGCAAAACTTGGGTTAGTTGTCAATCATTGGACTGTCGAGCGCATTGTGCACGAATTGTCGTGGCCCATTGCTCGCGCAATGTTGCTCACTGCCACCACATATACAGGCGCACAATTGGCAAGTTTCGGATCGGTGCATCGCCTCGGCTCGTTAAGTGATGCGCTTGAGTGGGCAGATGAAATTGCCCAACTTGCACCGCTGACGATTGAGGGACACAAGATCGCACTCGAATCGACAGCTGGTTCGCCAAATGTCGACGAATTGGTACGAGGAGCGCGCGAAAAGGCGATGCTGTCTGATGACGCACGAGAAGGCCGTACGGCGTTTGCCGAAAAGCGCAAGCCAAGGTTCACCGGCTCATGAGTATTGTCGTTGATTTTCGTGATGCCGTCGTCGTATTTAACGGATTTCCCGCGCTAGCCGAAGCTTCGATTGAAGTACGACGAGGTGAGATTGTGTTGTTGCAGGGACCAAACGGTGCAGGCAAGACAACACTGCTGCGCGCATGTGCCGGGTTGTTGCCGATCGTGCGCGGCGAAGCAAGTGTGTTGGGGGTTGATCTGTGTGTCGACCGCCAATCGGTGCGTCCACGAGTGGGTTTGCTTGGACATGCCAACGGTTTATTTGCAGATCTAACTATTAGCGAAAATGTTTTGTTCTGGGCGCAGATGGTTGGTGCAAAAGTGGCAGAAGTTGCATCAACGCTGCAGCGTTTTGGCATTGACGGGCGGTTGGCTGAGCAAAAAGTGATGCAATTATCGGCGGGTCAAAAACGTCGATGCGCATTGGCATGTCTTGTCGTGCGTCGTGCAGAGTTGTGGCTGCTCGATGAACCACATGCCGGGTTAGATGCAACTGCACGCGATGAAATTGATGCAATAATCCGCGAGGCATGCGCTGCAGGTGCAACAGTGTTGATTGCATCGCACGAACTTGAGCGTGCCCGTGGGCTTGCAACACGAAGTGTGTCGGTTGTTGCTGGGCGGGTGGTGTCATGAGTACACAACTTTCACTCGGTCGCGTTGCGCGGGCGGTTGCGGCAAAAGATTTGCGCATTGAGATGCGCAGTCGTGTCGTAGTCAATCAGGTTTTTCCATTTGCCGGTCTTGTGATGGTGATGTTTGCATTTGCGCTCGACAATGATGATGTATTGACAAGAGTTGCCGGTGGTCTGGTCTGGCTCGCCACGCTGTTTTCGTTGATTGTCATAATCCAGCGGTCGTTTGCTGTCGACACTGCCGACGGTGCGCTCGAAGCGCAACGTGTTGCAGGCCTTGATCCGGCAGGGATATTCGTTGGCAAGGCTCTTGCAGTGATGGTGCAACTCGTCACCCTCGAGATCATGTTGTTCGTTGCCGCAGTTGTGTTGTATCGAGTGCAGTTACATGCCGATGGCGCAGTGCTGTTGGTCACTTGTGTATTGAGCGCGACGGCGGGATTGAGCTTGGTGGGTACGCTGTATGGCGGTTTGACAGCCGGATCACGAGGGCGAGAAACATTGCTGCCCTTGTTGATGCTTCCGGTTGTTGCACCAGTACTTATTGGCGCAACTCGCGCCACTGAGTCGGCGTTTACGAGTGGAGGAGCAGCGGTGTCGGATGGCTGGCCATGGGTTGGAGTACTCGTTGTCTTTGCTGCTGTATTTGGTCTCGGTGGAATTTTGTCATTCGGATCGCTGATAGAGGAATAGAGGAGTAGCCATCGATGGACGCACAAACATTTAATGCGCGGGTTGCTACTCCAACAACACGATTAGTCGGTGCCATGGCAATTGTGTCATTGGCGTGGGTCGTGATTGGTGGATTGTTTATCACTCCGAAAGATGTTGATCAGGGTGACGCAGTGCGAATTATGTACGTGCACGTGCCTACCGCATGGGTTGCATATCTTGCATTCATAGTTACTGCAGTGGCGTCAGCTTGTTGGCTACTCAGTCGTAAGCATTCGATGGGTTTTGACCGCGTTGCAGGAGCATCTGCAGAAGTCGGAGTGGTCTTTATGGCTATGACTTTGTTGAGTGGCAGCCTATGGGGTCGCATTACGTGGGGTACTTATTGGGCATGGGATCCACGACTGACGACAACATCATTTCTTCTAGTGACTTATATCGGCTATTTGGCAGTGCGTGGTCTTGGAGGCTCGCTCGAACAACGTGCGCGGAGGTCAGCAGTAATTGCGCTGCTCGCAGTTCTCGAAATTCCACTTGTGCACTTCAGTGTGTTGATGTGGCGCTCGTTGCATCAGAAGGCAAGTGTGCTGAGTGGCGATGGCGATATCAAGATGGACGGATCAATGCTGACGACACTGCTTGTGGGGGTAATTGGTTTTACAATGACATTTGCTTGGTTGGTGTTACACCGTCAGCGGGTGCTCGCAATGCAGGACGCGATGCAGATGACGCAACTTGATGCTGCACTGCGGGAACGCGCTGACGAAAGCAAAGGTTTGAAGTAATGGACCATCTTGGGTTTATTGCAGTGGTGTACGGCACGACGTTTGCCGTTATTATCGCGCTCGTTGTCAGAACTCTTTCGCAAGGCCGTGATCTGGCGAGCAAAGTTGCCGACAAGGACAAACCTTGGACTTAACTCCACGCACGTCTGAAGTAAACGCGCCTCTAGCACCACGCAAGCGCAATACAAAATGGGGTTACATCGCGTTGCTCGTCGTGATTGTGGTCGCAGGTGGCACCATCGTCACCAAGTTTTTAACTTCAGCAATTGACTACTACTGCAATGTTGATGAAATTGGTAGCCGTGTTGGGTGCGAGCCAGGCAGGCGCATTCGGGTACAGGGCACAGTTGAAAAGGGATCATTGAAGTCAATCAATAACTCCACAAACTTCGTGATGATGTTTAACGATAAAACAATTCAGGTTGTGTATGAAGGCGACCCAGGCGGCATTTTTCAGGAGTGCATACCGGTGGTTGCGCAAGGTCGATTAGTGGGTGATGTCTTTGAGGCAACGCGCATTGAAGTGAAACACTCCAATGCGTATGTCGCCGACAATACTGATCGCTTAACAAAGGCGGAGGCACAGGTATGTTCGCCGCAGGCGGGGTAAGTAGCTCGATTGGGCGAGCGTTCTTGCTCGTTGGCATCATCGGTTCGCTATTTGGTGCAATTGCAGCAATCAGTAGTGCACGGTCACGTGACCGAACAGTTGCGCGACTCATACCACGATTTGCAATTCTTATTTTTGCAGCAGCCATTGGTGCGTTTGCGACCATGGAATACGCGATGATCACGCGTGATTTTTCGATGGCGTATGTGCAAAAAGTTGGTTCGACTGCAACGCCCGCGCTGTACAACTTTGCGGCAGTGTGGAGTGCTCTTGAGGGATCGCTTTTAATGTGGGTACTTATTTTGGCCGGCTACACAGTGGCCGTTTGTTTTTGGTTGCGCAAAAAAATAGACGACGTGTTGGCCAACTGGGCAATGGGAGTGATGTTTATTGTCTCGACGTTTTTCTTTTTGCTGTCGTTCGGTCCAGCAAATCCGTTTGCTGTAGGTGCACCCGGAGTGTTTGACGGACCAGGGCCAAACCCGCTGTTACAAAATCACATCTTGGTGATGTTTCATCCACCGCTGTTGTATTTGGGATATGTGGGTGTCACCGTGCCGTTCGCGTTTGCAATTGGCGCACTTGTTACGGGCAGGGTTGGTGAAGGTTGGCTATTGGCCACTCGCAGGTGGACGCTGTTTGCGTGGGGGTTTCTCACATTCGGAATCATTCTTGGCAGTTGGTGGAGTTACGAAGTATTGGGCTGGAGCGGTGTGTGGGCATGGGACCCAGTTGAAAACGCATCATTGCTTCCGTGGATCACTGCGACTGCATACATTCACTCGGTGCTAGTGCAAGAACGCCGCGGCATGTTGCGAGTGTGGAATCTTTCGTTACTTGTTTCAACATTTAGTTTGACGATTCTCGGCACGTTTCTTACTCGTAGCGGTGTGCTCAACAGCGTGCACGCATTTAGCGAAAGTGCCATTGGCCCATGGTTGCTGGCATTCTTTGCCGCCATCGTGATTGTTTCGATTGGCTTGATCGGTTGGCGCGGTGACAGGTTGCATGCGCCGGGCAGCATCGACTCGGTGATCTCGCGCGAGGGTGCGTTCTTGATTAACAACGTGTTGTTTGCCCTGTTTGCATTTGTTGTATTGCTCGGCACAGTTTTTCCTCTTGTTATTGAAGCACTGCAGTCGCGCACCATCGTTGTTGGTGAACCGTTCTTCGACCGGCTGGTTGCGCCAATCGGCGTTGCGTTACTCACGATCATGGCCATTGCGCCGGTGTTGCCTTGGCGCAAGGCTTCTGCCGAATTATTGAGCACGCGGCTGTTTTGGCCAGCATGGTGTGGCGTCGGGGCATTGGGCATCAGTGTTGTTGTTGGTGCAACCGGGTTTATGCCATTACTCACGTTTGCGCTTGGCGGGTTTGCAAGTGGTTCGGCATTGCGTCAGGTGGTGTTGGCTACACGTAAGCAGGGCCTGCGCGGATTAGTTGGTCGCACAAACGGTGGAATGATTGTGCATGTTGGCGTCATCTTGATTGCAGTAGCACTCGCGGCGTCAAACAGTTTTACGCACAGCCAAGAATTGTTTTTAAAAACTGGTACACCCGCATACTTCTCTGGACACAGTTTTGAATTGATCAAGATCGTCGAAGAAACAACCGATCGTGCCATCAGTGTGAAGGCATTGATCTCGATCGATGGCGGCAAGGCATATTCTCCTGCCATTACCAAGTACACGAAGGTTGGCATGAACATCGGTACGCCTTCGGTGCGCACGGGTATTCGCGGCGACATCTATCTCACGCTCGAGCCACCTGTTAAGCAAGACTCTGGCGAGGCGCATATCAAAGTATTCATTAAGCCACTGCTTGTGTGGCTGTGGATTGGTGGTTTTTTGATGGCTCTTGGCACGCTCTTGGCAGCTTTTCCTGGTCGACGCCGTAAGCCAACTGATGCAACCTCGGCACTGATTGGTAGTAACGATGTTGAGTGAGAAAAAAGTAAAACCAGTTGCGCCAATCGCAGCAACTGTGGTGGGCATCGTGCTTGTGTGTTTGCTCTGGGTGTTGGTCAGCGCAAAACCAAATCCGTCCGATAACGCCGACTCGCCGCTGCTTGGGCAACCAGCGCCGGCAGTAGTGACAACAACACTTGAAGACAAGCCATTTGATTTGTCTAGGCGCAAAGGATCATGGGTTGTACTCAACTTTTTCAACTCAACTTGTGTTCCTTGCCGGATCGAACATCCGCTCCTTCTTGCATTTACACAGAATCAATTGTCGACGGATAATCCTGCCGAGATGTACACGGTGATTAATGATGACAACGACAGTTCGGTTTTGGCATTTTTTGCAGAGAACAAAGGTGACTGGCAAAAGATTCGTGACAATGATGGCGCCATTGCAGTTGCATTTGGTGTTGCCAAGGTGCCAGAGACCTGGATCGTTGATCCAAACGGCTACGTGCGCTTGAGAATTGCCGGACAACTCTCGGAAGGCTTGCTCGACGAGCAGCTGTCGCTATTGAAACTGCAGTTCGGGTCATGAGAAAATCAATCAAACTCAACAATAAGTATTCGTGGATATTGATGGGCGCAGTTGCTAGTGCACTATTAACTTTCGGCGGCTTACGCGACAGTGGCCCACGTTCGCAACAAGATCGCATTGATGCGATCACGATGCGACTTGCCTGCCCAACGTGTCAGGGCGAGAGTGTCTATGTGTCTCGGGCATCTGCAGCAGAAGCAATTCGCGCAGAGGTTGCACGACAGGTTGGCAGTGGTTTACGCACCGACGACGAAACGATTGCCTATATCGAGCAACGCTTTGGTGGTCAGGTATTGCTCCTGCCTCGCTCATCTGGCATTGATTCGCTGGTGTGGGCATTGCCGGTTGCTGCGTTGATCTGCGGTGCGGCGGCACTTGGCGTGGTGTTTAGAAAATGGCGTACTGCCGATGATGGTGACCCAAGCGCCGAAGATAGTGCATTGGTGGATGCTGCCATG
>DFDK01000025.1:26483-27291 GCA_002367695.1 Acidimicrobium sp. UBA3029
CAGGTGAGCCTGGAAGAAGAGCGCAGATTCTTGCTGGAATCTTTGCGCGACCTTGAGCGTGAGTATGCGGCTGGTGATATTGACGATCAAGATTACCGAGTACTTAAAAATGGATATGTACACCGTGCAGCTCAAATCATCAAGGTTTTGGATGCGGGCATAGATGCTCGCGAGGCTCGACCTCGCGCATCGATGAAGCGCAGAGTTGGATCAGTTGTTGTTGTTGTGCTCATTGCGGGTACAGCAGGGTGGTTCGTCGCACGGCAGTCAGGACAACGATTGCCAGGTCAAACTTTGAGCGGCGGGGTCCTGGACTCAACTGCATCGATGCTGTCTCAAGCACGTGCGCTCAATTTTTCTGAACCAAAAACTGCAATTGATTTGTATTCAAAAATTTTGGCACTTAATCCAGACCATGTTGAGGCTCTGACGTATCGATCATGGCTGATCGCACTTGTCGCGCGCGATACCCCAGACGATATACAAATACTTGCGCTTGCCGCAGCAACTCAGGGACTAGATCATGCAATTAATATTGAGCCCGATTATCCCGACGCACACTGCTTTCTTGGCATAGTNNTTGCCAGGCCAAACATTGAGCGGTGGGGTCCTTGACTCCACTGCTTCGATGTTGTCTCAAGCACGTGCGCTCAATTTTTCTGAACCGAAAACTGCAATTGATCTATATTCAAAAGTATTGGCGCTCAACCCAGATCATGTAGAGGCTCTGACGTATCGCTCATGGTTGATTGCGCTTGTCGCGCGCGATGCCCCAGACGATATAAAAATACTTGCGCTTGCCGCAGCA
>DFDK01000025.1:27441-29314 GCA_002367695.1 Acidimicrobium sp. UBA3029
TGGGGTTCGTCGATTCAATTCGAGCAGAAGTAGCAACCGCTCTTAATCAATAGTTGGTGGTGGCCATGCATGACCACGCACGATGATGCCCTTTTGTCGCTCAAGCACCCATACCGAGGCCTTGCGCGAGTCGCGCATGCCCGTGACGACCATGCCGCGGCGTTCAAGTGCTTCGACAACCATAGGGATCATGTCGCCATGGCTGCAGAGCACTGAGTTGTCTGGACAGCTCTCAAGCAGCTCAAGAATTGGCTCAAAGGAATTATCTTCTGCGAGACGTTCGTCGGATGTCACTGAGATCGCAAGAGTTGCTCCGAGCGGTTCGAGTGTCTGTACGCAGCGAATATAGGGGCTAGAAAAAAGCCGTGGTGGCGCAAAGTCTGCCAGCCGATCTGCGAGTGCAACTGCTTGCAGAATTCCTTTGTTGTCTAATGGGCGTTTGCGGTCATCGTCATTGGCGGGGTCTTCAAGCCACTTGCTACGTTTACCGGCCTTGGCGTGTCGAACTAAAAAGAGTGGCATGCGACGTCAATCTAGCGATGTAATGAGGCAGACTTGATGCAGGAGATAAGAACAATGGGCTTTTTTGATCGCAACCGAGAGCAACTTGCAAATAAGGGTATTGATGATTCCCGACTGCCGCCAGGTCAATATTTGACCGAGCGATTTCCGGTTCTGCACGTTGGTGATGTACCAACGTACGAGCCAGGTCAATGGGATCTCAAAATATTTGGCTTGGTGGACAAACCATTCGCGATCAATCTGGATGAATTGAAGAGCATGCAGGCTGTGACATTGCTAACCGACATTCACTGCGTGACCAAGTGGTCAAAGTTTGACACCACGTGGAAGGGCGTGCGAGTACGCGATTTATTTGAGCGCGCTGGAATGCAAACAGGTGCTGCGTACATCATGGGCCATGCCGAACACGGCTACACAGCCAACCTGCCACTGGCTGATGTGCTGCTCGACGAATCACTCGTGGTGTATGAGTATGAAGGCGAAGCGATTGAGCCAATTCATGGTGGCCCAGTGCGTTTATTGGTTCCTCATTTATATTTTTGGAAATCTCCCAAGTGGTTGCGTGGCCTTGAGTTGCGCACAACTGATGCACCAGGGTTCTGGGAACAAAATGGATACAACATGTACGGAGATCCGTTTTTAGAACAGCGTTTTTGGGGCGACTAGAACGTGCTAGCGATTTGAGCTAGTTATCTAACTAGATAGTAGTTGCACAAAAGGTGTCGCCCTGTGGGAGCGATGCAGACAACTCGGGCGATGTGTCACCGTAAATTGCGGTGAGCATTCCCTTGACCATTCCGCGGTCGACTGCGCAAATAACTGGATGCTCGATTGCAACATCACCAAATGGGCAGTGGTTACTGACAATGCGCAATTGATTATTGCGTTGATCGGTGTGTGCGGCAAAACCATGTGCGGTGAGTGCATCGGCTACAGCCTGCAGTGCCGAGCGTAATGAGCGGTGCCCGGCAGAAATATCGTCGCCTTTAAAACCTGCCGCCATTGCGGCGCCGTATTGCTGACCAACTTGCTCGGCCATGATCTCGGCATCTTTGGTTGGCAGCAGTGCGAGCGCTTTGCCCAAGAGCGAGAGAACTAAATCTTCACTGCGCACGGGAAACGTAAACTCGGCACCGTCACCAACAATGCGGTAGCGCTTCGAAGGGCGACCAGCGCCGCCGCCTTCAACTCGATCTACTGCAACTTCGAGGTATCCACCAGCTGCAAGCTTGTCGAGATGATGTCGAGCGACGTTTGGGTGCACATCAAACTTGGCTGCAACTTGGGCTGCTGTTACACCTGTCTCATAGTCGCGCGCAAAAAGGTAAACAGCGCGACGCGTTGGGTCACC
>DFDK01000058.1:0-3067 GCA_002367695.1 Acidimicrobium sp. UBA3029
TACGACATGACTAGTCGACGTAGGTGGAAGCTCAGGCGAGGGAAACTCTGCGGAATTATCGCGATAGACGGCGAGCTCATAGTTGGGTTCCCATGGCTGCAACTCGAGCGGAGTTTCGAGTGCAGCAAAAACTTCACTAGGGTTTTCGATCTGCTGCCCACGTAGTGCGCACTCGTGTGCAATGAATGAAGCAATTGGTGAATGAGGCAACTCGTGTTGCAACTCTGACCACTGATGGTTCTGAGCAATTACTTCAGTGAGTGGTCCGAGAGTAAACCTTCCAGAACCCTCTTCAAGTACCTGGGCGGCGATGCGCGAAGGAGCGAGAAGGGCTATGCGGTATTCGGCAAGTGTCGAAGCTGGCCACAGTTGCTTGCCGCTTGCTGTTGCAAGCCTGCACGAGTTGCGAAGTTGCAAGAGCGATGACCAGTCGCGACTTGAGCACAGGTCATCAACCGTGCGCACCAAACCGTCCAGGTCGCTTCGATCGATGAGTTGATTGAAATCGCTCATACGAGTGGCCACGGGTATCTTGTGCCACTGCGATCGATGGGGAATGCGCCACCTTCGCAGATCCACTGTGCTCGTTCTTGCAAAGCCACAACTTGTTCGCTACTGAGAAGAGCCGAAACATCGAGAGGCACGGTTGTAATAAGAGGCTCGATGACGGCGCGAAGATCTACTGGTAATTCTTCGCCACCAAACTCCCAAATCACAGTACGAAGTTTGAAGTCGGGGGAGAAACACACGCCGTGATCGATCGCCCAAATGTGGTCTTCGGCATCGATAAGGCAATGACCGCCTTTGCGGTCAGTGTTGTTTACAACAATGTCGAAAGCACACATAGCTCGCAGTCGGTCATGCAAATCTTCGCGTTGTTCGAAGATGGTGAAATAGTGTTGTTGCACATCTACATCAACAAAAAGCTGCACAGAGCCTTCTCCAAATGGACCATCACGTAAAACCGTTGGAGGCACAATTCCTAAACCCATTGCTTCAGAGAGTCGGTAAGCCGCAACCTCATTGCGATGCAAACCTGGTTCAAAGTCCCATAATGGGCGTTCGCCTTTGAGGGGCTTGTAGATACCGCGAACTTCCTTGTCATTGCAAGTAACAGTTACTAGGAAAGTTGCGTTGCTGCTGTGCGGCATACGCGAAACAATTTCTACCTGCCCGTGAAGCAGGATCTCTATTAATTCATTCGTGGGCATGCGTGACCGTCAAGATCAATCGGGTGGCCACAAAATATGCAGGGAGGACGTCCAGCTGCCACCACGTCGTCTGAATGTTCACAAAATGCTGCTGCTTGACCACGGCTCATTTGCACACGCAAACGGCCTGGGTCTGCGTCATCGATCGGCTCATTGTCGTCGTTGGTGGGCACAAGTTCTTCAATCTGCACGACCATGCGATCGTTGCGTGAGTCATAGGCGATGCCCACGGTGCCAACAACAAATTCAATGTCGATTGGGGAAGAGAGTTGCATTGCATCAACAATCGGTCTGTCATATGTATCAGGCGCGTCCGCGAGCAGTTGACGCATGTATTGAGCGAGTGCGGCCACTTGCTGTTTTTCACACTTCATCGTCACTCGTTGTCCGTCAGCTCGCACTTGAATTACAAACAGTCGTGAACCCGGCTCGCCAATTGCGCCACTTGTAAAAGCATCGGCTTGATCAAATTCGTAAAACGCACTCATGATGGACGCAACTCGCTCAGTGACCCGCCAGTCGAATTGACAGTGAGTACAACTGGGCCGCTCATCGAATATGCAACGGCACTGACCGAGCACGTGCTGATCACAATGCGTTGAAACAAGTCGAGATGGGTACCCATTGCATGCGCAACAGCAGCCTTGATTGGGTCGGCATGACTGACGCATACAACAATTTCGCCAGGATGCTTTGCGCGAATGTCATCGAGTGCACCAACCATGCGAGATTGCATCTCGGTAAAACTTTCACCGTTTGGAAAACGAAAAATACTTGGAGCCTTTTGCACCGTTGTCCACTCTGGCTTTTTCATCAGCGCAGTCAATTGCGCACCAGTCCACTTACCAAAATCACATTCGAGTAGACCTTGATGGATCTGTACTTTGTGCTTGAGGATCTTGCCGATCGGCGCAGCTGTTTCCCGTGCCCGTTCGAGTGGCGACGCATAAACGGCGGTGATGCCCTTGATTTCCGACAAGCGCTCGGCGACGCGGTTGGCTTCAAGCACGCCACTTTCGGCTAGGTGTAAACCCTTTGCACGACCCGGTAATACCTTGCCTGTGGTTGGGGTGCGGCCATGGCGAACCATCAAAATTAGGGTTGGTTTGGTGCTTTTTGTGCGAGACATGACACTCACAAACTATCGTGCCATGCAGTGTCACGACCTGCCAGCAGCTCTTCATTACGCCATCTAGAGGCGCAAGTGCACGCATGTGAAAAGTGTCCGCGCCTTGTCAAGTGGTGTCGTAAGGTGGCGGTCGAAAAACGCGCCGCATATCGCGACGAGATCTATTGGGGAAAACCGATTTCTGGGTTTGGCGATAAGAATGCGCACATCATTGTGCTTGGGTTGGCTCCTGGTGCGCACGGAGCAAATCGAACTGGCAGAGTTTTTACTGGTGACCGCAGTGGTGACTGGTTGTATCGAGCAATGCACACTGCAGGTTTGGCCAATCAACCAACTTCGGTAGATGTCCATGACGGTCTTGTGCTCAATGATGCGTGGGTGACTGCAGCGGTGAAGTGCGCGCCCCCTCAAAACAAACCAAGTCCAGCCGAACGTGTGAAGTGCTCTCCGTTTCTGCAGCGCGAACTCGAGTTGCTTACACACGCAAAAGTCATTGTTTGTCTTGGCGCATTTGCGCTACAGGCAGCGTGTGACGAGTTGGGTGTGAAGCCACGGCCAAAGTTTGGTCACGGTGTTGTCGTGCAGGCTGGCAAATATTCACTTGTGTGCAGTTATCACCCGAGTCAGCAAAATACGTTTACTGGCAAACTCACCGAGAAAATGTTGGATGATGTATTTGCGAAAGCTGTGCGCTTGGCTAACAAATAGCGGCACGCTCGTGTGATAG
>DFDK01000058.1:3300-5231 GCA_002367695.1 Acidimicrobium sp. UBA3029
CGTGTGATAGCGGCACGCTCGTGAATCAGTGTGGTGCAGGAACCGTTCCGTCAGCCTTCTTTTTCGGCGGCGGCACACCAACAAGTGGGGCAGGGTTGGCAGTTGCCGGCCAGCGTCGACGACTGACAGTGCTCAGCAACTTCAAAAGCTTCATCGCCGTTGCATCAGCCTCGGCTGGGCGTGCAATCACGCTGCCGTCGGCAATCATCCGGTTCATCACTTCTTCGCCGAGTGCTGTGCGCACGATGCATAGTGTCCAAGCATTGTCTTCACCAATTCCACCTGTTGAAATGTCGGCGTGCTCGGCCGCAAAGTCTGGGCAGGTTTTGCAACCCTCGCGTGTCCACTGATGACATTCTTTCAAGTCGATTTCGTGGAATGAGCCGTCCTTCATCCAGATCTGGAAGGCGCCCTTGATGTTCATCTTGACCATCTCTTCTTTTTTCAGGCCGTACTTTGCCAAGAAGAGTTCTTCGAAGATCGCATCATCAAATGTTTTTGAACACAGCAATCCGATGTTGAAAAGGAATGGCTTACCGGTCTTGCCAACTTTGCGCTTCCACATGATTGGAAGTACGGACGATTGGCAACTCATGCCCACAAGTGCCAATCGGCTGAGGCCTTCTTCTTGTGCTTGCTTAAGTGCCAGAGTGTTTGCCGAATATGTATAACGACTTCCTGCGGCCTTGAGCACGTCTTCTGGCGTGCGGGCAATGCCTGGCAAGGCTTTCCACGTGGTGCCATCGCCTTCCATGAAACTGGTGAGTGCTGCGTCGATGTAATCGTGCTTCATAAGCCAAATGAGCATTGCGCTAACGAAGCCACCATCTTGACCTTTTTCGTGCACGTTGTCGTCGGCGGCACGTACAAGAAGTAGTTGCTTGTACTGTCCATACATCGCGCTGTCATCGCGTGTTTTGCCAAAAAGATGCATATCTGCGTCCGGTTCCCAAGTGCGAAAGCGTGGGCACGCTCGTGTGCAACTCGTGCAACCCTTTTCGCCGTGACCGCAATTGTCAAGACCCAATTCTTCTTCAATATGAAATGGCTTGTAGTTGCCTTCTTCGTGCTTGTAACCGATCACTTCGTGAGGGCACGCAATCACGCAGCCAGCACATCCGGTGCACAGGCCTGTATTGATGACTTCTTCGTACAGTTCTTTCCACTGGTGGGTCCAACGCTCAATTCCCGCAGGGGCTGTCTCTGTAATGGTCATGCGAATACTCTAAGGCATGGCTCACTCGCGGGCAAGATGGTGTTGCTAGCGCAACGCTTGAATGATCTTGTCGGTAGCTTTCACCGAAAGTTTTTCTCCGTGCGCATCAGAAACTTCAAACACGCAATGCGCTCGACCCTGATCGGCGTCTATTCGAGCATGGTGGATAGTTACTTTCAGTTTTGACAGAGTTGCGGTGATGTCACGCAATAAACCAATACGGTCTTCACCCTCAATCCGCATTATTGAGTGCCATGGGTGTGCCAAGTGATTGGTTCGGACTGTCAATTCGTATGGACCGCCTGAGGTCTTTACATTTCGTATTTGCAACGAACTTTGTATCGCTTCTGACACCATGCCAAGTTGTGGTTCGACTGCAGATTGCACGGTGAAAGTATCAAGCACTGCGCCATCTGCCCATGATGCAACATCTGCGTGTATCACATTTAGTTCAAGTGAAGACAGCGCACCCGATAAACGAGCAAGCAACGCCGGCATATCACGACAAGCAACATTGATCGACCATTGATCGCCATTCTGCGTGGGCAGTACGACGGTGCGCGCTTCGCCCGATCGTGGTATTGGTTCTATAAGCAAGGCATGTTCTAGTAGCTGTTGGGGCGTGTGGGCAAGCGCATAACTCGCAGAAGCATGCGTGATGCGAGCACGAATAGTTTCATCTGATGTGAGCTCGAGTGCAGCTTGTAGGCGACTC
>DFDK01000058.1:5290-8202 GCA_002367695.1 Acidimicrobium sp. UBA3029
TGCGTGGGCAGTACGACGGTGCGTGCTTCGCCCGATCGTGGCATTGGTTCTATAAGCAAGGCATGTTCTAGTAGCTGTTGGGGCGTGTGGGCAAGCGCGTAACTCGCAGAAGCATGCGTGATGCGAGCACGAATAGTTTCATCTGATGTGAGCTCGAGTGCAGCTTGTAGGCGACTCTCTACAAGCGTGTTTGATTCTGAATCAACGAGGTCTGGGTGGGCAAGTACTTTTTGGACATCTGCAACTATGCCAACCAATGCCAAATTTTGAGTATCACTTAAATCTTGTCTTGCGGTAACAAGTTGTCGGCACTGCTCAACAAGTAATGGGGTCTCAAGGTGATTTGCTATTTGTGCAAGCAATCGCGGCGTGATCTGCAATGGTTCGCTTTGCACAATACTGCGTAATAGTTGGGAGCCGTCAAGAAGCATCAATACTGATTTACTTGTCGACGAGTCAAGCCCAAGTCGGGCAATTGCTCCAGATCCATCGGCTCCGGAATCCGAGACGTCTTTTGCAAACGCTGCAAGCACGAGATCATCGGTACTGGCAAGTGCAGGTGTTGCCAAACAAATAGCTTCGACGGTAGGAAACTGCAATGAGTGTGTTGGATCAAGTTCAGTAGAGTCGCTAGATCGTGCAGCCATTGCTTCAGATAATTCAGGCAATGCACGCTGGATAAGACCGATGGTTTCTAGAAATCTCCACGAACGGGCTGAACCATTTCGCAAGACATGCAACAAACCAATCGTTGCATCTTCATTCCAACTCAATGTTGCATTGCGATGAAGCGCGAACCAGTCGAGTAATTGGCCACTAGGGCGGGCATTGACTGAGAGCAATGCGCTTGCAAATCCAATTTCTACAAGCGATTGAACGGGCGGAGAACCATTGAGCACAATCTGGCCATCAATGGTTGACACCCAACCTTCGAGAGGTCTTGTTGTATGAATGCTTTCATCTCCAACAGACTCAGCCAGCTTTCCAAGCCTCCAGCGCAATAGGGGCGGTGCAATAAGTGTGGTGAGGAGCACTACGACGAGTACTGAGCCGTAAAACTCTTCTGAGAGTGCTCCAACGCTAAGTCCGATACTTGCAAATATGAGACCAACTTCACCGCGAGGCAACATTCCGAAGCCGATTGTTAATTTGTCGCCGCGTGAGCCAATTGCGCCTAACGCAGCTGCAATTTTGGCAACGATTGCAACGGCTGAAAGTATTAATGCCACTCCGATAACCCGAGTATCTGCCATTGCACGAATGTTGGTGGAAATACCAATGTTTAAGAAAAAGATCGGTACAAATATCTGGGCAATTGATGTGACATCGCGTTCAACACGTTCGTGAGTAGCGATGCGCCGCAGGGCAAGACCGGCGACAAACGCGCCGATGATTGGTGCGAGGTGCGCTTTGTCGGCAAGCACCGAAAAACCAAGCGCGATCGCGATTGCAACCACCGACACGGTAGATGCCGAACGTGCACCTTTTGTGATGCGTGCGAAGAGTTGAGGGAAGATGGAGAAGCCAACTGTGCTCGTAACTGCAAGAAATCCAACTGCGAGTCCAATAGTCGATGCGACCGTGCCGATTCCAACGCTGCCTTGTTCAACTACGCGAGTCACCACTGTAAGAATGATTAGGCCGAGTACGTCGTCAACTACTGCTGCACCCAGCACCGTTCGTGCTTCAACAGTCGCAAGGGCACGCAAATCTCCGAAAACTCGAGCAGTTATGCCGATAGATGTGGCAGTGAGCGTCGCGCCAACGAAAAGAGAAGTATTGATTGATTCGCCCAGCATTGAGCTGGCTCCGAAGCCAAGTGCCATTGGCAAAGCGACGCCAATGATTGCAACCAAGATGCTTGCGCGGCCAACGCTCTTGAGTTCAACGATGTCGGTCTCGAGCCCAACTTGGATCAACAGCAAAATCACGCCGAGTTCGGCGAGAAAAAACAGCATGTCACTGGTATTAACGAGACCCAATACTGACGGACCAATCAGAATCCCGGCTGTGATCTCGCCAATCACTGCAGGTATATGGATGCGGTCAGAGATCTCGGCAGCCAATTTGGCGACAAGCAAAATAATCGTTAAGTCGAGCAGAATGCGCCCAACATTGAGTGTCTCGCTAGCGCTGCCAATAATTGAATTGATCATTGTGGAATTCTACAAGGCGATTGTCACAGCACTGTTAACTCAGTACTGCATTGATATAACTTGCGCTTGGACTTGAGTGCTCGTGAGCGGGCAGAATAGAGGAATGATCGAATACACCCCCGAGGCAGAGGCCTTTAGAACTGAAGTACAAACATGGCTAACAACGAACCTCCCTCAGGGATGGTTCGACAAAGATTTCGAGATGTCGTCGGCCGAGCGCAAAGCGTTTAACGAAGCGTGGCCAACAAAGTTGTTTGAAGGTGGCTGGATTTGTGCGACGTGGCCAGTCGAATACGGCGGCAAGGGTTTGTCGACTTTGCAGGGCGTTGTGTTGGCAGAAGAGTTTGCAAATGCAAAGGCTCCGATGCGAGCCGATTTTTTTGGCGACACACTGGTAGGCCCAACATTGTTGCAGTGGGGTACAGAGGAACAGAAGAAAGAATTTTTGCCACAGATTCTGAATGGCAAGATGCGTTGGTGTCAGGGCTTTAGTGAACCAAACAGCGGTAGCGACTTGGCAAGCCTCAAGACCACAGCAGTGCTCGACGGTGACGAGTGGGTTATCAACGGACAAAAAGTTTGGACAACCGGCGGTCATCATGCTGACTACTGCTTCTTGCTCACTCGTACAGACCCATCAGTGGTTAAGCATGCAGGCATCACGTACTTGTTGGTGCCGATGCGTCAACCAGGTGTAGAAGTACGCGGCATCGTGCAGCCAGATGGCACAGCAGAATTTTGCGAAGTGTTTTTCAC
>DFDK01000112.1:0-5770 GCA_002367695.1 Acidimicrobium sp. UBA3029
GGTCCATTGTCGACTTGGGCATGGTGCGCGATGTTGTGATCGACAAAAAAGGCACGGTAGGGCTCACCGTGGTACTCACCATTGCGGGTTGCCCATTGCGCAACGAGATTCAGACCCGTGTCAACACTGCGCTGCGCGCACTTGACGGCGTAAGTGATGTCAATCTCAACTTCGGTGTGATGAACGATGACGAGCGAGCTGCAGTGCGGCAGATGCTCAATGGAAACCCTGGTGCAACCGCGGGCTCTGCTCCGGCACAGGGCCACGCAGAGGGACGGACAATTTCGTTTGCCCAACCAGGCTCCAAGACGCGACCAATTTTGATTAGTTCAGGCAAGGGAGGCGTTGGCAAGAGCAGCGTCACAACAAACATCGCTGTTGCGATGGCTGCGCTCGGATACAAAGTTGGCATCGTCGATGCCGACATTTACGGTTACTCAATTCCGCGCATGCTCGGCACCGATCGCGACCCAGTAGTGATCGACAACATGTTGCTTCCACCAGAGGCATGGGGAGTGCGCTGTATCTCTATTGGCTACTTTGTTCCTGAAGGCCAGGCGGTTGTGTGGCGAGGGCCAATGTTGCACAAAGCACTCGAGCAGTTTTTGACCGACGTCTATTGGGACGAACCGGATTTCTTGTTCATTGACATGCCGCCGGGCACTGGCGACATTGCGTTGAGCTTGAGTCAGTATTTGCCGCGAGCCGAAGTACTCGTAGTGACAACGCCACAAGAAGCCGCACAAAAAGTTGCTCGTCTTTCAGCTGCCATGGCGGTCAAGGTGAACTTGCCGGTGCGCGGCATTATCGAAAATATGTCGTGGTTTACAGGCGACGACGGCAAGCGCTACGAACTCTTCGGCAAAGGTGGTGGGCAGATCTTGGCCGACGAATTGAATGTTCCACTTCTTGCTCAGATCCCACTGTTAAACGCACTACGAGAGGGTGGCGATGATGGCCACCCAATTGCGGCTGTGGCACCAGACAGCGAAGTCGGCAAGGTATTTTTTGCAATAGCCAAGTACATCGCAGAAGATATGAAGCCGAAGAAGATTTTCAGTGCAGCACTGAAAGTGAATTAGACTCGACCCTTATGGAAATTCGAATCGGCATCATCCAGTCAGCACGTGAAATCACTCTCGAAATTGATGACGAAAAGGCACAGTCCAAGTTCAAAGCCGCTTCTGAAGCTGCGCTTGCTGGCAAGACTGAGACGTTGACTGTTGTTGACAGTCGTGGACGCGAAATCATGGTGGCTGCTGCCAAGATCGCTTATGTCGAATTTGGTGCTCCTGAGGGTGCGCGCAAAATGGGTTTCGGCAGCTGACAGCTTCGGTGGTCCGGAGTGAGACAGAATAAGACTGTCCTATGCCAACTTTGATTGAACTAGCCCACGAGCACACAGAGCTCGAGCAGGGCGCAGTCGAGTATCTGGCGGCGTTGGTTTCCGAATGGGGAATGCTTGCTGATTTTTGTTTTGCCGACATGTTGCTCTACATACCCATTGGCAAAGAACGCTGGCTCATCAGTGCTCAGGTGCGTGCAGCAACTGGTCAGACTCTGTATAACTCTGATTATGTAAATACGTGGGCGAGTGACACGGAGCGAATTTTGCTCGATAAGTGCATCAAATCAAATGGAACGGTGCAAGGCGAGATTTTTGTGCAAGCCATCAATGGCTCAGCCAACATGCTTGCAATTCCGGTTCGCTACGAAGGACGCATCATCGCGGTGTTGTCGCGAGAGTGGGTAGTAGACAACGCTCGTCGGCCTGGGCAACTTGAAACCACCTATGCAGAGATATTTTCAAAATTTGCAGAGATGGTTGCACAAGGTTTATTTCCTTTTGATGGCAGAGTGGCCGCTGCAAGTGTTGCCCCGCGGGTAGGCGACGGCGTGATTGTGTTGGACGCAGCAACGCGCGTGCGATACGCATCGCCAAACGCGGTGTCTGCATTGCATCGAGTGGGTGTGAGCGCCAACGCGATTGGGCAAACACTTGCAGAGCTTGGGGTGGCAGAGACCGCGGCGCGAAATGCGTACGAGCGTAAAGAGCCGGTGATTGAGGAAATAGAGCAGACGACCGAGGTGACGCTGCTCACTCGCAGTATTCCGCTATTACGACAGACAAATGATGATACCGAAGTGACAGGTGGAGTGTTATTGCTGCGCGATGTCTCCGAATTGCGTCATCGCGACCGCTTGTTGCTCACCAAAGATGCAACTATTCGCGAGATTCACCACCGAGTCAAAAATAACCTGCAGACGATTTCTTCGTTGTTGCGATTACAGGGCCGTCGCTTGACATCTCCGGAGGCAAAAGAGGCAGTTGCCGAGTCGGTGCGCCGAATTCGCACGATTGCGCTTGTGCACGAGACACTTTCTCGCGAGCCTGGTGAAGATATCTCGTTTATCGAGATCGTTCGACCACTAATGAGGCTTGTCGAAGAGGGTTTACAGTCAGCAGATAGACCCGTAACTTTTCAGGCCAAGGGTGACGGCGGGCGACTGCCAGCAACAATCGCAACACCCTTGTCGGTTGTGATTCTTGAGTTATTACAGAATGCAGTTGATCACGGTTTTCCAGAGGGCAGCGCAGGCGGAGCGGTGATGGTCGTTCTCTCACACGACGAAGACGAATTACGAATTGAAGTTGTCAATAATGGCATTGCGCTGAGTCGAGATTTTGACTTTGCGAAGGCAACAGGGTTGGGGCTTTCAATCGTGCGCACGCTTGTGACGACTGAGCTCGCAGGCACGATCGAGATGCGACAAGCAACTCAAGCCGACGGTGTTTCGAGCGGAGTGGCAATGACCAAAGATGGTCAGGGCACAGTGGTTGAGCTGCGCTTACCTGTTTCGGCAAGAAGCTAGTTGGGCTACCGAGTAAAAATTTAGGCAGTTACGCGGGCTGCGCGACGCTCGGCAGCCATTTTGCGTCGAACATCGCGGCGCTCATCTTCTGACAAGCCACCCCAGATGCCACAGTCTTGATTGGTCTCTATTGCAAACTCGAGGCACTCACGCTTGACGGTGCATTCGCAGCAAACGTTTTTCGCTTCACTGATCTGCAAGAGTGCTTGGCCAGTTGTGCCAATCGGAAAGAACAATTCTGGATCGGTGTCTCGACAAAGCGCTTCGTTGCGCCATGTGTAATCAGCAGATCCGAGAGCAAGACTGGTAGCAAGTATTGACAAGTTGATCACCTGTGGTTCCATTGAGTAGGCCAGTAAGACGGTGTCACGATAGGCAGGGCAGAGGGCAATTTCAAGAGTCTTGGCGATTATTTTTTTATTTTTATTTGTACTTGTATTTCACACTTGTGGCTGTAACCTGCCGTCGTGGTGGGTACACAATGGAAGCCCTTTGGCTCGTTAAATACGCCTCAAGTTCTTGCGCATCGTGGAGCATCTGCTGTTGAAGTCGAAAATACACTGTTGGCATTTCATCGTGCAAAAGAAATCGGCGCGCACGCAGTAGAGCTCGATGTTCGTTTATGTCAGAGCGGCGAGATGATTGTGCATCACAATCCGGCGCTGGGCGATGGCCGCCAAATCAATTTGCTCAACAAGGGTGAGTTGCCAAGCCACGTGTGCACTCTCGAAGAAGCACTAGACGCGTGCGAAGGCATGTGGGTCAATATTGAAATCAAAAATGATCCGAGCGAACCCGACTTTGATCCAACAGAAATGCTGGCGGACAAGGTTGCTGCGATGTTGCGCGGCCGCGGCGCACCAGATCAGTGGCTGGTCTCATCATTTAGACGCCAAACCATCGACGCCATGCATGCATCGTGGCCAGAGTTGCCGACTGCATGGCTCACCATGACTGTTGATGATGCGCAAGCGGAAAACGTGGCTGCAGAATTGCGTGCAAGTGGGCACAGCGCACTTCATCCATTCGTCAAAACACTCACCCGGCATGTGATCGACACAATGCATTTGCATGGTCTGAGCGTCAACACATGGACGATTGATGATCCTGCGCGAATGGCCGAGCTACTTGAATGGGGTATCGATGGCTTGTGCACCAACAAGCCAGATGTTGCACTTGAAGTAATTGCTAGAAATCGATAGTTGGTCGTACAAGCAACAAAGCAGCAGGGCAGTGCTCAATCTCGAGCGAAGTTGTCTCACCTAAGTAATCGCCGTCGAGTTGGTAAGGAAACGGTGCAGGGAAACTCAACGAAACCTTTTCGACATCAGTTGCTACATCGATTCCTGAAGAAGTGTGGACTCCGCCACTACGCAACGCGCTGTACAACGTTTTGAGAATCAACGGCGTAGTCATTTTGCGGAAAGTTACGACTGTTAGTTTTTTCTCGAGCGCTGCGGCTGGTGCCAAGTTGATGGCGTGTTTGCCAACGTATGTGTATGGGTTGGTGTTGAGCACCACGGTAAAAAATGCGTTTGGAATATGTCGTCCGTCAACGTCAAGCGTGAAGTGCGGGTATTTACGGTTATACGAAACAAACCATGCCTGCATTGCGGCATACGCAAATAGCGGCTGGCCAACAAGTCGCTTCAGTGACGACCTTCGCTCGACTTGCTCGACAACTGCCGCGTCGTAGCCGATGCCAGTGTGAAAACAGAAGTAGCGGCCATTCGCGCGACCAAGGCTGACACGTTCGATCTCGTTGCGCTCTATACCCGTAGTGAGTTGAGTAAGCGCGACCATCGGCTCGTTGGCGATTCCAAGCGAACGCACAAACACATTGGTCGATCCACCAGGCAACATTGCAAGAGCGGTATCGCTGCCCGCCAAACCGGTGGCAACTTCGTTCAGCGTTCCGTCTCCACCAAACGCGACAACGCAGTCAAGACCTCGAGCCGCCGCATCCTGGGCAAAACGGGTGGCATGACCTCGTTCGTTGGTTTCGACTACCTGTACGTCATGGTTTTTGGCCAGGTGCTGATGCACCAGCACGGTGTTGCGAGGCGTTACCGACGAGGCAAACGAGTTGACAATCAGCAGAATACGCAAGGAATAAATTTTACCGCCGACTGCTGGTAACTCGTGTCACAGGCAGATATTCCGTGGTTTAGGGTTGGGTAAAAGCCTTACGCATCGGTAACAATAGAGGCATGAATATCGTCGTATGCGTCAAGCAAATCCCCGACCCAGCCACCCCAGGTGCTCTCGATAGCGCCACCAACGCTCTCAAGCGCGACGGCAAACTCATCTTGGATGAGTCTGATGGCTATGGCGTCGAGATGGCGTTGCAACTTGTTACCACTGCTGGCAGCGGCGAAGTGAGTGTTGTGTCGATGGCGCCTAACGGTGAGATGTCGGGCATGCGCACTGCGCTTGCAATGGGAGCAGCCAAGGGTGTGCTTGTGAGCGATCCGGTTCTTGCTGGTTCCGATGCGTTGACGACAGCAAAAGTTCTTGCAGCAGCGATCAAGAAGATGGGTCCTGTCGACTTGATCATCGGTGCAACAGAGTCATCTGATGGATACACCGGCACCGTGCCAGAACAAATTGCAGAGTTGCTTGGCATGCCATCAATTACGTTTGCAAAAAAAGTTGAAGTGTCGGGCACGACATTGAAAGTTAATCGTCAGAGCGAAGCAGGTTACGACGAAGTCGAATGTCAGCTACCCGCACTGATCAGCGTTACAGCTGGTGTGGTTGAGCCTCGTTACCCAAGCTTCAAAGGCATCATGGCTGCAAAGTCGAAGCCAGTAGCAACTTTCACTGCATCTGACCTTGGTGTGACCGCAACTGGTTGGGCAGGATCTGGACAAAAAATTGTTTCGGTTACACAAGC
>DFDK01000112.1:6025-8011 GCA_002367695.1 Acidimicrobium sp. UBA3029
GAGAACCTGAAAGTGATCTGAGGACAACATCATGACAATCAATAACATTTGGGTATTCGCACAAGCCAACGGTGATGTGCCAACAACCGGCACACTCGAGTTGCTTGCAAAGGCACGTTCGATCGGTGCATCAGTCACTGCATTTGTGGGTGGCGACGCAGCAGCAATCGCTGGTGCTCTCGGTGAGCACGGCGCAACAAAGGTGTACGCAACCGGAGACTTAGCTGGCAAATTATCGGGCCCTGCGGTTTCGGCCGCAATGAAAGCCATCATCGATGGTGGCGACACACCAAACGTGATCATGTTTCCTCAGAATTACGAAGGCCGCGACATCATGTCCCGATTGTCGGTCAAGCTGGATCGAACTGTGCTCACCAACAACACCGATATTGCAGAGTCTGCAGACGGCGTGATTGCAACAACACCAATTTTTGGTGGTAACTCACTTGTAGCCACAGCCTTCACCGGAAGCGGCCCACACTTGGTGTCGTTCCGCCCAAAGAGTTTCGTTGCAGAGTCGGCAGGTGGTGCACCAGCACCAGTAGTTGCCGCACCAATTCCAGACCTTGGTATTGCAGGCAGCGCAAAAGTCTTGGCAGTGCATGTCGAGGCAAGCAGTGGTCCAAAGCTTGACGAAGCAGCAATCGTTGTTTCTGGTGGTCGCGGATTGGGCGAAGCAGGCAAGTACGCACTTGTTGAAGAGCTCGCCACATTGCTTAAGGGTGCACCTGGTGCATCACGCGCAATCGTCGACGCCGGCTGGGTTCCATACAGCTACCAAGTCGGTCAGACCGGCAAGGTTGTCAAACCAACTGTCTACATCGCAGCAGGTATCTCGGGTGCAACGCAGCACATGGTGGGCATGAAGGGTTCAAAGAACATCATTGCCATCAACAAGGACAAAGAAGCGCCGATCTTTGGTGTTGCTGACCTTGGCATCGTGGGCGACGTGCACAAAGTGTTGCCACAGCTCATCGAGCTGCTCAAGTCACGCGGCTAATTCTTTGAGGCACCTACCTATTTGAGGTGGGTGGAGAGGAATGCAAGCGAGGCAATGACAGTGCCAAAGACTGCAATGTTCGTGGCGATCATCCAACCGACATTGTTGATCAAGTGATGGGTGAGGCGATATTCAATTCGATTGAAGCCTTCATTCATCTCGTGGCGTAGTTGATTGGATGCGCGATCCACTGCGTCAAATCGGCGATCTACTGCGTCAAATCGGCGATCCACCGCGTCAAATCGTTTATCTACTGTGTCAAACCGCTTGTCTATGTTTATGGCCAGTTTGCGCATGTCATTGCCAGTCGCGTTCCTGTCCAAGTTTTCGGTAAACAATTCTTCCACTAGGTACTCCGCTCGTTTGTCTTCCATTAATGCCGTCACCGTGACTCCTTGTCGTTGTCTGTATTGCAACGATGTGTACGGCTGAGTTCGAAAAATGCTGTCGAAATGGAGTGTTACACAGGTCGTGCTCTGGTTGTCAAGCAACCGAGTCTCGAGCACTGATGGCCCAAGACAAACCGCGCTGGTCGTCAGCAATCACGAGTTGCAATTGCCAACCAGTTGGACTCTGGTCGGCATCAAACCACGACCAAGTTAACGAATGCAGCACATCACCGATCTCATCGTTACTGAGCGGCCATTGGTGTGCCCGTCCCGAGAGTGCGCCGAGCAACCACCATGCACTGTCGCGCCCTGCTGCAGCGCCACGACGTCGACCGAATGCGCCACCACTTGCGCCAGCCCAGGCCAACAATGCCAATGCTTGGGTTGGTTGAAGCGCGCGCAGTGTTGCAGAAGCAATGCCGAGAGACGCAAGCGCGTGCGTTTCATCACCGCGTACTGAACCGACCTGCAATATGCCATTGGATGACGTTGTCCATGCACCTACAAGTTGATGTGCTGCATCTGCGACACCATGATCGTCGTCGAGCCGAGCCTCTGGTGCATTGGCTGTGACTACGACATGACTAGTCGACGTAG
>DFDK01000047.1:0-5990 GCA_002367695.1 Acidimicrobium sp. UBA3029
AACGATCAATAAAGCTGCTTTTCCATTGTTGCAAGTGACCAATGCTGCATCTGGAATATCAAACGGCGTAGTAATGATCACCATCCCGTGGCTCGTGCTTGATCTCACCGGGTCGGCCGCCAAGGCCGGCTTGCTTGCCGCACTGTCAAGTGTGCCTGGAATCTTTGTGTCACCAATAGTTGGTGGATTAATTGACCGGTTTGGGCGACGGGCGATCTCGATGTTTTCGGATGCGATGTCGATGATTTCGGTATTGATGTTTTTATTGATCAATTGGGTCGGCGACCTGACATATATGTGGATATTGGTTATTGCGGTGCTTGGTGCATGCTTTGACCCCGCTGGCTACACAGCGCGCAAGGCGTTGATTCCCAATGCCGCTACATCCTCAGGTATTGATGTTGACTCGGCAAATGGTCGGCACGAGGGAATTTTTGCGATCGGATGGATGGTCGGTCCTGCAATTGGTGCAGCGTGCATCGAGTTCAGTGGGCCAATGTTGGCATTTGGAATAACTGCTGTGATGTTTGGGGTAGCGACTGTGTTCGTCTTGCTCATGAAAGTTGACGATGCCCACGGCAAAACAATTGCCCATGAAGACGACGGACACGAACGCTTTTTTGATTCGCTCAAAAGTGGATTTCGTGTCTTGACGACCGACAAACCATTGCTCTCGCTGACAATCTCATTCGTGTTTCTGTCAGCGATATATATGCCAATCGACACCGTGATTTTCCCGACGTATTTTGAGTCAATCAACAACCCGCGTGCTCTTGGCTCGCTGTTTGCAAGCCTTGCTGCAGGAATGGTGATTGGATCGTTTTCATACGGAAAACTTGCCGCACGTTTTTCGACTAAAACATTGTTGCGTTTGGTCGTACTGATCTCGAGCATTGCATTGTTTCCAATGGCTTTTTTGCCGTCTACGTTGTGGTTTGTGGTTCTGGCATTTTTTGCAGGATTATCGTGGGGTCCGTTTAATCCGTTGTGGAACACGGTGGTGCAAACACGAGTGCAACCAGACCTACAAGGCCGTGTATACGGACTACAGATGTCATTGCTCTATGCGGGGCCTCCGGTCGGGCAATTAATTGTTGGTGCGAGTGTTGATCATTTTGGATTACAGCCAACATTTATTGTGTTGATGTCAATTTTTGCAGCAACTGGAGTGTTGATCGCTTCGTTGCCGGTGTTCCGCGGGCTCTAAAGTATTTCTCATGCCACTTCACCCGCAAGCTCAAGCAGTCGCAGATTTCTATGCAGCCATGCGCACGACCCCATTTGAAGAACTGGCACCTAACGACGCACGAGCCCTCTACAACGCTTGGCAAATTCCAAGCGAAGAAATGGTGTTCGAGATACGCGATGTTGATGCAGGGGGCATTCCATGCAGGCTCTATAGGCCATCGTCAGATACGGACCTCGGCCTCCTTGTATTTTTCCATGGCGGCGGTTGGGTCATTGGTGACCTCGATTCGCACGACGGCGTGTGCCGCTCGTTGGCCAACAAGTCTGGTCATGCAGTTCTGTCTGTTGATTACCGCTTGGCGCCAGAGCACAAATTTCCGGCAGCGTATGACGATTGTGCAAATGCACTTCGCTGGGCGCACGATAATGCCTCATCACTAGGTGTTGATAAAACACGAATCGCCGTGGGTGGCGACTCGGCCGGTGGAAACCTGGCAGCCGCTGTTGCCTTGGCTGAAGTCGTTCCGCTCAGATTTCAGCTATTGATCTATCCAGCCGTTGACATGTCGATGAAGTCTCCATCGATTGAAGAAAATGCGACTGCGCCGATTCTGACCAAATCGGTAATGGCGTGGTTCGTTAGTCACTACATGCGCAATAGTGCCGACCACAAAAATATTCAGGCATCACCAATTGTTGCTGAAGATAGTTTGCTGAAGCGCATGCCTCCTGCGCTAGTAATTACCGCACAGTTTGATCCGCTGCGTGATGAAGGCGAGGCTTATGGAAAGCGTCTCGTTGAAAATGGCGTGAATTGCACCATCACTCGATATAACGGTGCATTTCATGGTTTCTTCAACATGATCACTCTGTTGGATGACGCACAATCGGCACATGCGCAAGCGTCGACGCTACTGAAAAAATATCTGGATTAACGATTTATTCGTTGCCTTGAACTCTGTCGAGTTGCGGCGCATCAGCGTCGAGTAGCGCGAGTACATCTCCTGGCGTGATGGCAGTGCAGAATTCGCCGTGCAAGTTGGCAACTGTCATGTCGTGCACTAACTCGGCGTCGTAGTCGGCGCCGTCTAGACCAATGCGATTAGTTGTAGCGCAACAGTCGGGAACAAGATATGTATCAAAACCGAGATTGCCAGCCATACGAGTGGTTGTCTCAATGCACATGTTGGTAAAGAAACCAACAATCACGAGTCGTTTGATTCCTTTGTGACGCAACTGAATCTCGAGATCGGTGCCGATAAAGCCACTATTGACATCTTTTTCAACAACAATGTCGGTTGGTTGCACTTCGAAGCCTTCTTTTTGCGCGCCAGTAGGTAAAGAAAACTTGAGTGGGGAGGCTGCTTCGCGAGAGTCATGTCGTGTGTAAGCAATGGTGAGACCATTATGGCGAAACGCGGCAAGCAATCGCAACATGTACGACTCGGCATCCGGGTTATTGCGGCGACCTGTTGGTCCGCCCCAGT
Source organism: Acidimicrobium sp. UBA3029 (assembly GCA_002367695.1). Classification (GTDB taxonomy): domain Bacteria; phylum Actinomycetota; class Acidimicrobiia; order Acidimicrobiales; family Ilumatobacteraceae; genus UBA3006. Next base: position 2,676 of record DFDK01000047.1, read on the forward strand.
GCTCGAGTACATCGACACCTTTTTGCACATCAACAAGAAGTAGTGCTGTATCGCTAGAAAACTGTGTGATCATAAAACCTCAAGTGGGGTATGTCGTTTTTCGAATATACGTATTAGTACGAATGTAGTGATAGTGATTGGTCCGATAAAAAGCACAAGTGAGGCAATGCGTCCAACATTGGGTACTTTGAAGGAAAAATAGATCATTGAAACCATCCAGATGGTCGAAGCAATTACATTGGGAATACGAAAGCGCTTGACCTTGATGGTGTGTGGAAACTCAACTTTGCTGAGAGTCAGCCACGAGATCGCTAGAGCAATGACGACATTTAGGGTGGTATCGCCATCAAGTATCCAAAGCGTGGGGACAACGAGGTTCCAGGCAGCGGGAAAACCAGAAAACCAGTGATCGTCAGACTCACCTTTGGTCTGGCTAAACCACATGGCGGATGATCCGAGCACAGCAGCGATGGCAAGTTGACCGGAAAGTCCGTGTGTGACCACACCGAATTGCCACATGAATGCGCAGGGCACAATCACGCATGTCGCATAGTCAATTACAAGATCCAGAATGAATCCATCAAATCGAGGTGCAAGTGAAGCGCTCATCCATTTGCGAGCGATAGGGCCATCAATGCCATCGATCGCAACAGCGATCATCATCCAAACGATGGCGCTTGAAGGTGAATTATCAAGCACTGAAATCAGCGATGCCATGCCCGCAAAAATGCCGGTGACCGTGAGAACATGGATCATGAGATCGAGGCGAGTTTCGGTTGCTTTGAGTGATGACACGCGAACAACACTACTCTGCAACATGAAATGATGATCGCTCAACGTCGTAAATTTTTTTCTTACGCATGGCTGGCTGCAGTGATGCTGTGGTGTGCAATTCGTATTGGTGTCGTGAGCGTATGGCTTTCGCAATATGGCGTGAACACTTCAGTTTTTGCCGTTATAGAAATTGTGTCATCGGTAATTTATGGAGTTGCGTCAGCGAGAACTGTGCTTGCGCTTGTTGGTAAGCGTCGCAGAAATGCATTGCTCTGGGGTCTTGCATCGGTAGTCGCGTATTTGGTACCAGATGTATATGTGTTTTCGGCCGGACGATCACTGCCGTTGTTGTCTTATGTAGTGATCATCACATTAATCGTCGTACTTGGAAGTGTAGGAATTCTTGATGTAAGACGCCGCTACGTCCAGTTTTCAAAAAACAAAACTGGCGACGATTAACGAGTTGATGTTTCCACTCCGGTATTCGTTGCTAAGTTGGACGACATGTCAATTCTTGATTCATATATAACAACTGCACCAAACCCTCAATCCGCAGTCGATCTTTTTGCCGGAGAGTGGAGTTCGCAATTCCCGCAGGGGTCTGGTGTTGTTTCGACACCGGGTACTGCACCTCTATTTGAAGATCCCCGAGTGACTTGGGCCAACACGATGTTCGGTGGTTTTGCCGGAAAAACCGTGCTCGAATTGGGGCCTCTTGAACTTGGCCACACCTATATGTTGCAACAATTCGGCGCTGCGTCAATTGATTCGGTTGAGGCCAACTCGCGGGCTTTTATGAAATGTTTGATTGCTAAAGAGATTCTAAAAGTTGATCGCGCCAACTTGATGCTGGGAAACTTCGTTGAATATTTGGGGACAACTCAAAAGCAATACGACTGGGTGGTTGCAAGTGGAGTGCTCTATCACATGCAACAGCCCCTGCGGGTCTTAAAACTGATTGCTGAGCACAGTACGCGTTTGTTTTTGTGGACGCACTATTACGACAAGTCAGTAATTCGGTCGTCCGAGGTGTTGCGAGCAAAGTTTGATGAGCCACGCATGGTTGATCGCGAAGGTGAGAAATATGAAATTGTTAAATACAACTATTTGACCGCCCTGCAATGGCAAGGTTTTTGTGGTGGCCCTGCTGCCGATGCAACTTGGGTAACTAAGGAATCAATGATTCGTTTTTTGGGCGTTCAAGGCTTCACCAAGATCGAGATCGCAGAAGATAATCCGAATCATCCAAATGGTCCCGCGATTTTATTGTGTGCTCAGAAGTAGAGGGCTAAGTACGACGTGAATCTCGCGCTGCTGGCATCCAGTTTTCACCAGCGGTTGCATCTATGCGAGCCAAAAATCGGTGGCCGATCGGCTCGATGAGCTGAACAAAATCGAGAGTAAGTTGCTCGCCAAGGTGGCGCCATGCTTTTTCGCAAAGTTCATTTGTGGTGTCTTCAATTTGTTCTCTAAACGCAAGTCCGTTGTCATTGATGCGTCCGCTACCGACAAAGCCTCGAGCATCAAGCGCGGCCCATGCTTCTTCAAGTTGGGCATCGTCGGCACCACGGCTGCGGGGAATCCAGTCACCTGGATAACCAAGAAATGCGTCGTGCAATAGTCCTGCTTGCACACCACTCACATCATGACTTGCAAGTACTGCAAAGTGTGTGTCGCCACGCCACTCGCGAATGCAGTTGACGGCAAGCCAAGCAGACAGCGCTGGGTCGTCTTCGCAACGAGGCCATCCGCGATGCGCCGCATGCAAAACTCGCCCGCCGAGGGGCAGTGAGTCGGCAGCTTCCCACAGTGGCAAAGCCAACTTGCCCAATGGGTCAATTATCTCTGGTGCGTACTCGCGCAGTCCGCGAGTAACTGCCTCATTGCGCACTCGGTATGCGTCTTCAAATGTGGTGTGCTGGCGAGCAACATCGAGACACACGTCGATGAATTCTTTGCGAATTGAGTAGAACGCTGCGGTGACGGCGTTGTTTCCAACTGAAGCAAGTGGGGCAGAACGCGAAGTGACGTAATAGCCCAAGCCATTTGGCACGCCGAGTGCGGTGAATCGCGCAATTGCATCTGGGTCCCAATAAATCCAACCGACAAGCCGGTGTGATGCAAGCGACGCTCTGGCACTGAGTTCTCGCCAATTTGTCATGCGCAAACGGTACCAGTCGTGCAAGAATTATGGACAACCGTGAGTACTCCAAGTTTGTTCACAGATGCGCAAGAGCTGCTTCCGTTTGATGGCAGTGCCGTGCTGTTTCCACGATTTCTTGATGCCGACTTTGCTCGTGGTGCATTTGATGAATTACAATCAGCAACGTTGTGGGAGCAGCCAGAGATGATCATGTTTGGCAAAAAGTATGCTCAGGCCGGGCTCTCTACATGGTTTACGGATAGTGGAATTTCGTATCAGTATTCGGGAATCCTGCGCGAGGCACACCCGATGACGCCACTGCTCGCGAAGATCGGAGCAATGTGCACCGCGCACACTGGTGCGCGATTCAACTCAGTTCTGGTCAACTTGTATCGAGA
>DFDK01000047.1:6224-6511 GCA_002367695.1 Acidimicrobium sp. UBA3029
GATCTGCGGCACAAAGAGACGAAAGAGATAGTTCGGGCAGAGCTCGAAGACGGATCACTGTTGGTGATGTCTGGTCTCTCGCAGCACTGTTGGGTGCATCAGATTGCAAAAACGAAAACACCAGTCGGTCCGAGAGTTAATCTCACGTTCCGACTGGTCGGTTAGCGATTGGCTAGAGCAACACGTTGTGCAGCATCAACATGCTCAACAGTGAGCCCACAGCATCCACCAAGAACTTGAGCACCAAGTGAAGTCCACTCTTCGAAAAATGTCTCAAGTCGCGTTGG
>DFDK01000062.1:0-3350 GCA_002367695.1 Acidimicrobium sp. UBA3029
TGTGTCATGTCGTGAATGCAATCGAATGTTGTGACGAAGTCGACTGAGTGGTCGGCGGGAAGTGGGTTTATACGCGCATCATTGAAACGAGCATTGGTGAGTTTTGAGTCCTGTAGTTTTTGTGCCGCACGATCGAGTGCGTACTGACTGATCTCGTAACCTGTGAAGTTGCTTTGTGGGAACGCTTTAGCCATGAGGAGCACTGCGCCACCCGCACCACAACCAATGTCGGCAACAGTCGCACCAGTATCGAGAACTTTTGTAATGCCGTCGAGTGCGGGGAGTACTGCTGAGATGAGGTTTGCATTTGTCCAAGGTTCGAAACTGCGCTCGATACCAACTGCGCCTTCTGGGCCATGACTGTCGTAGTTATGGCCAATGCCTGTGCGAAAACTTTCGGGCATGCGCTTGAGTGATTCCATCGTTTGAGGCAGCCGATGGAACATACCCATTCCGAATGCTGGGTGAGTATCGGTTGCAAGCACCGCAGTTTGTTCGGGTGACAAATAGAACGTGTCGTCAGTAATCGATTGTGTTGATGTTGGCGTGTTGACTGTGGAAATCATTTTTGCAGCAGCCTGGTTGTATGCCCACTCGCGAACCCAACGCTCATTTAACTCGGTGACGTGAGCAAGTTGCGCAGTAGTCATTGGTTGAGGCGCTGCAGCGAGCGCTTTAAAAAGGCCGAGTTGATCACCCAAATGAACCATGCCCGAGGTAACGGCTCCTTCAAGTTTGCTAAAAAGCAGAAAAGAGAAGAGTTTTAACTTGTCGGGGTCGAGTTGTTCCATAGGGCAGACTGTAGTTATGAAAACACTCCCCAAAGCGATCGCGGTTGTAGGTGTTGTGGCTATTGGTGTGGTTGCCCTTGCGGGCTGTGGCGGCCGAGACCGTGATGACCACGCGATGGTGGTGCAGGCATCAACGGATAGTGGCGTGACGGTACAGGCGACCGGCACCATCAAGGTCGTGCCAGATGGCGTTTTGTTTAGTTTTTCAGTAACTGCACTGACCGACTCGACGGCAACTGCGGTTTCGCAAACGAGTGAAGCAGCAGCACGGGTGCGCGATGCTCTTGGCGCTCAGGGTGTAGCAAAAGACGACACTGCGACCCAGAATGCAACGGTGTACCCGGAATACAACTATCTCGCTGATGGCACGACGTCGTTGAAGGGGTATCGAGGTCAGCAAGTCTTTGTGGTGACATTGCGCGATGCGACAAAGGCTGGTGAAGTCGTTGATGCAGTTGTTGCTGCTGGTGGCAATGCGCTGCAGATCAGCTCGGTAACGCCGACATTGCTTGATACCGATGCAGCGGCGGGGGATGCGCGAGAAAAGGCTGTGTCGATCGCCAAGAGCAAGGCCAAGGCGTATGCCAAATTGCTTGATGTTGATTTGGGCGATGTGGTGTACGTAACCGAGGTTGCCGCGCCCGCAAGCTTTGTGCCAACGATGATGGCCGACAAAGCGTTTGGTGCTACTGAGAGTGCGCCCACGCAGATCGATCTCGGCCTACAAGAAGTATCGGTAACAATTGAAGTGCGTTGGAGCCTGAAGTAATTTTTTAGTCGGGCTATTTAGAGCGCGTTGCGCATAACGACATGCTTAATGTCGTTGAAAAGAGTGTCGCGCAAGTACGACCAACCTTTTTTTTGATACCACTGGTCTTGGTGTTCGGTATAGAGAAACATCTCTGCGTAGCCGAGCTCTCGTGAACGACTCACCACGTGATCGACGAGTGCTGATCCAACCCCGAGTTTGCGGGCTTCTGGAACGACAAAGACTGCAGCGAGCCACGGTCCGGGTTCGGTTGCACCAGGCAGTTCGTCGTCATCAACGAGTGTTGCAAGTCCAAGTAGTTCGTCTGCCTGGTTGAGGGCGGCAAAGACTTCGACGAAGCGGTTGGCGTACGTGCCAGTGGCGGTAAACATATCGAGATATGTCTGCGTCGTGTCTTCGGGGAAGTCGTGCTTCCATGCTTCGCATGACAACTCTGCTGCCTCTTGATGGTGGTGTGGAACTTGGTTGATGAGGGTGATAGAAAATGCGGTGAGTTGGGCTGGTAGATCAAACGAGCCGTCGGGGTTTAGAGGGAAGTCGATTACTCGAATAACTGCCTCCAAATTGATCACTCCATATATATGTGGAAAGAGCGGTTCGTCGGGGAGCGAAGGTGAGCCATCAATGTGCGCTGGGGGTTCCCACTTGAGTGGGCTCGTGAGCGCGGCTGGGTCGATGTGTACCAACACCATGTTGGTTGCACCGCGGTAGTACTTGTTGGCAACATCACGCATTTGATGCTCGGTGGAACAATGAATAAAGCCTTCGGCGGCAAGTGACGGTGCCGTGATGGAGCCTTGTTGTTGAGCCTCAATCCAGGTTGCCGAATTGGTCAAATGCAATATCACGCGCCTCAGCGTAAGCCTTGGCGACTACTTTTGGCGAAGATCTCGTACTTTCCACTTACCCTTTACGTCAAGAATTTCTGGATCTCCAGTAAGGATTGTTGCACTGTGTTGCAATGCGGTAGCTACGCAGAAGGAGTCTCCTAAAGACATCTTGTGGTTGGACTTAATAAGCCCCGCTGATGTTGCGATATTGATGTCGACGGGAACAATACGAGTTTTTGCGCGGAGAATAGTCATTACTTCATTAGCTGCATCAATTCCACTTCGGCGATTTGTTACGTAGAAAACTTCTGTCGCATTTACTGTGCTGATGTAGGGGCGATGCTCAAGCAGGCGCTCAATAATTGTTGCGACAGGCTCTTCATTTTCAATAAGCGCGATTACGGCCCAGGAGTCGAGGCAGTAGTTCATTTTTTCTCCTCGCGGCGGTCTTGTTCGAGTAGCTTCAGCATCCCTGAACGAGGGAACATGCCCTTAAGTGACTTGGTCGAAGCGACTGACTGAATGAATACTCCTTGAGGGACAAGGGTGACAATGACTTCATCACCCGGCTCGAGGCCGAGCTCATCCCGGATTTTTTTTGGAATTACAACTTGCCCTTTTGGACCGACTTTTTGTGCCATGAAGAAATCGTAGCAATTTGGTATAACTCTAGGTATAACCTTTTTCGCAATTGTTTTCATGCCCGCAGTGTGTGCGGGACCCAGGGTTTAACTGCTGTGGTAGTTGGGAGCCTCGTGAGTGATAGTCACATCGTGAGGGTGGCTCTCTTCGCGACCAGCAGTGGTCACGCGCATAAAGCGTGCACGCTGATGCAATTCGGGCAACGTAGCAGCACCTGCATACCCCATGCCAGAGCGCAGTCTGTTGGCAGTGATCTGTACGTATTCGACGTGTGTGTTGGTCGTGGCGTCGGCATCAATGAACGTCGGCGTGATCGGT
>DFDK01000062.1:3588-3970 GCA_002367695.1 Acidimicrobium sp. UBA3029
GAGATTGCCCGAGATGGTGTATCGCTTACCGCTTGCCACACCAGTAATGGGTAGATGCATGCGCTTGGCCAAGCGTTCGAGTTCGTTTGTCGTTGAGTCGGTTACACCTGAGTGCAAAGATGTTTCAACAATAAAGTCGGCGGTTGGTGACGCCGAGTTCCAGTCTGCGTGTTGCAACAGCGGATCAACAAGTAGATCCTCGATAATTGACTGAGTTGCCTGATTGATTTCACCACGGAAGAAAACTAAATCGGAAATTGAGATATGTCTAAGCGATGTGATTCCCAGATCGGGGGCTGCTCGAAGGATGCTGAGCGCTCGAGGATCATCATTTTGAGAAGTGACGCAAATCTGGTGGGACGACAAAATTGAGCCCACTCCG
>DFDK01000062.1:4219-5202 GCA_002367695.1 Acidimicrobium sp. UBA3029
CGACAAAATTGAGCCCACTCCGCCTGCCACGACTGGAGATTAGTTTCTGAAAAGTTTTTGACCGACGAAACTGAACAAAAAATCAAGTGAGATTGCTCACATGCTTTACAAAATGTTTAATGGCGAAAGTGACGCATACCTGTGAAGATCATTGCGATGCCATGAGCATTGGCTGTTGCAATCGACTCATCGTCACGCTGGCTGCCACCTGGCTGAACAATGACTTTCACGCCAGCGCTGATCAGCAATTCTGGTCCATCGCGAAATGGGAAGAAGGCATCGCTTGCACAAACGCTTCCGTGAGCGCGGCTACCTGCTCGCTCGCATGCAAGGCGAGCAGCATCGATGCGGTTCTGTTGTCCGCCTCCAATGCCCACGGCACTTCCTTCGTGAACAAGCACGATGGCGTTGGACGATACCGATGCACAGGTGATCCATGCGATAACACAGTCGCTCATTTGACTCGCGGTCGGTTGCGCCGTTGTCACTACCTGCCACAATGTTGTGTCAATATGCACAGGGTCGGTGTCTTGCACGAGAAATCCGCCAGAGATTTGGCGCACATGACGGTCTTGCGGTATTGGCGCAGGTGACTGCAAAATTCTGAGGTTTTTCTTTGCCGACAGGATTTCGATCGCGCCTGCTTCGTATGAAGGTGCAATAAGTACTTCGGTAAATACTTCACTGAGATCACGGGCCATCTCGACAGTTGCTTCACGGTTGATGGCAACAACGCCTCCGAATGCACTAAGTGGGTCGCATGCATGGGCGTTGCGGTAGGCGTTTTCGATGTTGTGTGCAATAGCAAGACCACAGGGGTTCGCGTGCTTGATGACAACTGCGCATGGCTCGTCAAACGACCATGCCAACTTGCAGGCTGCTTCGCTATCGAGCACGTTGAGGTAGCTCATCTCTTTGCCACCAAGTTGGCGAATTGTTGACCACCAACCGTGTTCTCCATCGACTGTGTAACGAGCTCCGCG
>DFDK01000062.1:5375-12300 GCA_002367695.1 Acidimicrobium sp. UBA3029
GTGATGCGTTGCGGTAGTTTTGGTGAAATAGTGTCATTCGCTGCTGCTACAGCCGATGCCGCTGCGGCAAACCATTGTGCAACTTGTGCGTCGTAGGCAGCGGTAGTTGCGAAGGCCTGTGCTGCAAGTTGTTGGCGCAATGCAGGCGGCACGCGGCCACTAGTGCGAATGGCATCAATGATCGAGTCGTACTGCGTGGGTTCAGTGATCACTGCAACATGTGCATGATTTTTGGCTGCAGCGCGCACCATTGCCGGCCCGCCAATATCGATCAGTTCGATAGATGGGTTGCTCGAGAATGGATAGAGGTTGATGGCGGCGAGTGTGATGGGTTCGATGTTGTGCGTGTGCATGTCGGCGACGTGTTCGGCATTGTCGGTGTCTGCCAATAGTGCACCATGGATGGATGGGTGCAAGGTGACAACGCGATGCCCCAAGATGGCTGGGTAGCCCGTGACTGTGGCGACATCGATGACAGGAATACCAGCATCGGCAATCACTTTTGCTGTGCCACCGCTCGATAACAACTCCCACCCGAGGTCGTGTAATGCGCGCGCGAAATCGACGACACCTGTTTTGTCGTAGACACTAAGTAACGCGCGCGGCACTGGCTTAGTGTCGCATATTTTTGCTTGGTGCGCGTGATTCTGCGAGCAAGGAAGCAAGAACAATAAGTACCCCTAGCCATGCAACAGACGATGGTCGTTCGCTCAATGCCACCACGCCGAGAACGGTAGCGATAACTGGCTCTAGAAGAGTGATCAGCGTTGTTTGATTGGGTTCGAGATCTTCCAGGCCAGTCGCATATGACCAATAGGCGAGGGCGAGCGTGACAATACCGAGCCACAACACCATCACAATCGCGTCTTTGTGAGTGAGCCACTCAAGATTGACAAAAAATAATGTTGGTGCGAGCATGATGGACGCGATGCCAAACACGCGTGCCATTGCGAGTTCACTTGAGACTCCACTCGAAAGAATGGTTTTGCTGCCAAGAGCAAAGATGGCGTAGCCAAAACCAGCGCACAGTGCAAGAGACACGCCCCACACGGTGACTTGAGATTCTTTGCCAGTTGCCACGATGAGGCTCATGCCAATAATGGCAAACACTGTGGTGCCGAGCCATGAAAGCGCAGGGACCTTTCGCAATAACATCGCCGAGATGGCGCCAGTGATCAGCGGCGCGGAACCGAGCGCGACAACCGTGCCTACCGCCACACCTGTAGAACGCACTGCACTAAAAAATGCGGCACCGTACAGAGCCTGACCGAATGCGGTTGCTATCCATACCCGAGCAGCAAGAGGTGCACTCTCGACTGTGCGACGACGACTAGGTCGCAAAATCGCAATGATGAACAGCACGAGTGACCCAATGAAAAACCGGAAGGTGGCGACAGCGATTGGCGAAGACGCATCTGGGCCAAGTTGCTGAGCAGTGCCCGTCGTGGCAAAGCCAACGGCAGCAAGTACAACAAAGAGGCGCGATCGCACACACAGAACCGTAGTTGGTGCATGTCTTTCGCCTGCTTCAGAGCTTCAGGAGACGAAATTAGATGCTCAGCCCTACGCTCGCTAACAAGAGCACTATTCCAATAGCTGGGAACAACAACCAAAGAATTATACGAAACACGCGTTTCATTCGCCAAGAGTCTGCAAGTGGGGCAGCAGTAATGCGAGCAGCAGCTACTACGAAGCAGTAGATGAGAACGAAGAGAATGATCCGTCCAGCGGTCGCAATCCCGTAGCCAAAGTCAGAACCGATATCGCGGGCAATGAAACCAGGAATGATCAGACCGAGCATGAAAAGCACAAGGCGAATTGGACGCCGCCAATTGGTGCGCCCAGTCGCAAGTGACAGAGCAATCACCGTCGGCAACATTAGGCCTCCTGCTGCTATAAAAATCCCCAGCGAGAAGATGATCGCGCCGACTCGAGTTACTGTGAGCCTCGACCTCGACCAAGCCTTGCGAATGCCAAAAAGTACAGTTGCGTGAGCCGTGAAAAAAATGGTGAATCCACTCACGATGGAAATCGTTCCTGCAAGTGAGAACTCTGGTTCCGTTGAAATCCATCGCATCCATGCTCTAGCAATTACCCCAAGAGTGAGACCACCTACAGCTCCGCACGGAATTATCAGAGATGGTCTTATCTGAGTCGACCACCGGTTGCCTCTGTAATTTGCCTCGCCAAGGATTGCGTCATTCAATGAATACCCCCTAGCTGCTCGCAGGATGCCGTGAAGAGCACAGTACTGGAACTGTCAGGCGGATTCCTGGCCACCAGCGCCAGAACGCTCACATATTGCCGTTACTGTCGCACGATAACCTTTGGTAGATTTCTTTGACAGAAAAAATCTGGGCAGTCGTTTTAGAGAGTATCGGACTCACAAGCGGAACACCCTTGCTCCTGTAGCTCAGTTGGATAGAGCGGCGGACTTCTAATCCGTAGGTCGTAGGTTCGATTCCTACCGGGGGCGCAAAATTAATGCTTGGGCAACGGCATTGAAACCACGGATTGTCTCCGCCGAAAGAGCAGATGGTGAAGCGATTGGATATGTAGAGAATCGAGCGATGACGGTGCGACTCGGGCGATGGATCCAAATGTATTGACCGAAGATGCCGAGTCCTGAAAATTGTTGATTGCGTTCGACCACCCAAAACGCGTTGTGGTACATGCTCCAGTTATCTCCTTCAAAGCTTGTATCGGGAGAAGATTGCACATAATTCGCATAGCAGTTGCGCGCATCTTCGTCACCTTCGCGGGTGTCGTGAACCCAACTCTCTGGGAGCACAGCGGTTCCATTGATTGATCCGTCGTTGAGATACGCCAGACCAAATCGGGCGAGATCGCGAATTGAACAGGACATGCCACCCTCTGCAGCAGGGAAGCCAAGCGGATCAACCAAGATGTTGGCGCGGTGTTCCATTCCAAAAGGGCTCCAGATATCTCGCGACAAAACATCGTTGAACAGAATGCCATTGACGATCTCGAGAATGCGCACAACGATGTTGGTGAGCGGCGAGCGATAGTCGAAGAGGGTTCCGTGTGGTCTCACATTGGCATACGTAGCGAAGTGTTTCAGCACACCAATGGCGGGGCTATTTCCGAGTGGTCGATAACCAGCCTGTCGTTCATATTCAATGAGCACAGAATCTGAGTCGGGATTCAGATATAAATCGTAATCTTCGACAAAATCTGTGCCGGCGGTCATGTCAATGAGGTCACCCAGATGACTTTTTGTTGGACTTGTTTAAAAATCGTCCCGACAGGGTGATCGGCGCGTTGATTAGGCAATGTGAGAGAAATGTGCACTTTCCTCAAACTTTCGATCAGTTGCTTGATGTATTGATTCGAGGTGGAGTGCCACGATTTGGCGCAAATATTCGCGACTTGCTTGACAAGTAATAGTTGAATAAAAGCCTAGAGTTTGTGGGTTTTGGGGTCTCATCGCCTATCCTTTCGGGGTCAGACTTGAGAGAGGTCTTCACTTGAAATTTAAAAAAGGCGACACCGTCATTTATCCACAGCATGGTGCTTGCATCGTCCACGGCATCAAGCGGATGAAGGCTTTTGGGGCAGTTCAAGAATATTTGATCCTGAAGACAGTGATCAATGAAATGACCCTTTCGGTGCCAACCGCCATGGCCAACCAGGTGGGTGTACGTCCGCCGGTCTCTAAGTCAGAGCTGGAAGACTTGCGTTCGGTGCTATCAAAAGCCGACCCACGCGTGCCAGCAAACTGGTCGCGACGTTTTAAGAACCACCAAGAAAAACTCAAGAGTGGCGATGTGTATCAAGTAGCCGAAGTAGTGCGTAACTTAGCTGCACGTGATCGCGACTCTGCATTGTCTGCAGCCGAAAAAACGATGTATGACCGCGCTCGCATCAACTTGATCTCCGAAATTTCGCCTGCACTCAAAGTGTCGACTGATGTAGCCCAAGTATGGCTCGACGCGGCACTCGAGCAAGGTGTGCTCAAGCCGTCGAAGGGCGCCAAGTTGGTCAAGCAGGCTGCAAAAACTGCGCCGAAGCCAGTCGAAAAATCTGCTGTAAAAACTGTGGCAAAAGTTGCCAAGGCTCCGGCCAAGGCAGTTGCTAAAAAGAAATAGCCAAATATGGCACGGCTCGGTTACGTCGGATTAGGAATCATGGGTGGGCCAATGGCTCGCCATCTCGCTACTGCCAAACACTCGATGACGGTGTACAACCGCACAACTGCAAAAGCCGATGCGTGGGTTGGGCAACATGGTGGTGCACGAGTGCTGACACCGCGAGAAGTTGCTCAATCATCTGACGTTGTGTTGATGTGTGTTGGCAATGATGACGACGTGCGCTCGGTGGTGTTTGGTGAAGACGGAATACTGGCAGGACTCAAGACCGGTGGCATCTTGGTCGATCACACAACAGCATCTGCAACTATTGCGCGCGAGATTGCCGAAGCGTGTGCAAAGCAAGGCTGTGGCTTTGTGGATGCACCAGTGTCTGGTGGTCAGGCTGGCGCCGAAAACGGACAACTGACGATCATGTGTGGCAGCAACGACTCTGCAACTTTCGATGCGATTGAACCGATCATTGCTGCATATGCAAAACGCAGCAAACTTTTGGGCACTGCTGGCTCTGGGCAATTGGCCAAAATGGTCAATCAGATTTGTATCGCAGGTATTGCGCAGGGTTTGTCGGAGGCGCTCAACTTTGCAATGCGCGCCGGCCTTGACCCCGACGATGTGGTCGACGTGATTTCAAAAGGTGCAGCGCAATCCTGGCAAATGGAAAATCGTGCAAAGACAATGGTGCGCAACGAGTTTGAGTTTGGTTTTGCTGTTGAGTGGATGCGCAAAGACTTAGGCATTTGCTTTGACGAGGCTTCGCGCAACGGTGCGCAATTGCCAATGACCGAAATGGTCGACAAGTTTTATGCAGAAGTAGTTGCCATGGGTGGCAAGCGCTGGGACACCAGCAGTTTGATCGCCCGCTTAACTGACTGAGAGCCGCAACTGATTGACGCCGCGAATGGTGAGTCTGTCTCGCCATGATGGTGTACCAATAACTTCGATCTGAGCAAACCGTTTGATGAGGGAACCAATTGCAATCTCGGTTTCGATTTTGGCCAATGATGCGCCAAGGCAATAGTGGATGCCCGACGAAAAAGCCATGTGTCGGTTGGCGTTGGCACGGTTGAGTTGCAAGTCATTTGGGTTTTCGAACATTGATGGATCGTGGTTTGCCCCACCCAGTGACGTGAGCACCATGGTGCCCGGCTGCACGGTGATTTGCTCGTTGTCGACCATGTAGTGCACTGGCACGAGTGGCACGCGCACGGTGTGTTGCACTGGGCCATCAAAGCGCAATAGTTCGTCGATGTGCGATTGGGTGAGACCGTTGTTATGGACGATGGCTTGCTGTTCGGGGTTGTTGAGTAGCGCAAGTGTGCCATTGCCGATCAGGTTGACGGTTGTTTCGTGGCCAGCGATATACAACAGCACCACGAATGCCATCAGTTCTTCGGTGGTCATTTGTTCGCCAGATTCTTCAGCTGTGATAAGGGATGAAAGCATGTCGTCACTCAAGTGCTTGCGGCGGTGTTCGATAATGGTGGTCAAGTAGGGCACGAGTTGGGCGATCGCATCTTCGGATTGCACAAGTTCTTCATCGGTGGCGGTTGGCTCGAGTGAGTTGGTAATCAGTTGCGACCACTCGCGCAACTCGATCGAGCGATCAGTTGGCATGTCGAGAAGATCGGAGATGACTTGAAAAGGCACCGGAAAAGCAAGATCATCTATCAGCTCAATGTGTCCGGCTTCTTGGGCACGGTCAAGGACGTTGTCGACAAGTTGTTGGATGCGCGGCCGTAATCGCTCCATTGCAGAAGGTGTAAATGACTTAGAGACGATGCGCCGAAGTCGCGTGTGATCAGGAGGATCGAGATTGAGGATCGATTTTGTGCGGGTGCGCTGTTGGTCGCGATAATTTTGCCGCGACGGCGTAGATGCTTGTGTCGAATACTTTTCGATATCGCGAGAAAAGTCTGCACTCTTGAGAGTTGTGGAAACGTCTTCATAGCGAGTGAGCACAACCATGCCAAATGCGGTGGTGTGCACTGGTTCGTTTGAGCGAAGTGCGTCGTAATACGGATACGGGTTGGCGCGAAATGCCGGATCAAATGGGTTGAAGACTGCTGTGGTCATCTAGACAAACGGTGCCGCAGGAATGTATTGCGAAATCTCTTGACCGTCCATAACGATCCACTGAGAGCCAGAGACGCGCTCGGTAAGCGCACGCATTGCCAAGTCGCCTGCAATTGAGACATCCATGATGCCAAGTCCAAGCGAATCGAGATTCTGTCGCGTTTCTTCAGAAAGTAATGGAGTATCGAGAAAAGCAGGGCAGAGTGCGCTCACGCACACGCCATGTGGTTCGAGTGCTGCGCCAAGAGACTTGGTGAGACCAACCATTGCATGCTTGGTAAGACCGTAAATTGGGTCTGCTGCAATCGGCACGATGCCGGCAAGAGAAGCAGTGACAAGTATGTGGCCAGACTTGCGCTCGACCATGCCAGGGATTACTGCACGCGCACCAAACACGACACCGTCAACGTTGATGTTCATAATTTTGTTGTAGTCGTCGTTGCTCAGGTGCTCGAACGGGTAGTTGGTAATTGCTCCAAAGACATTGGAGTTTGTAGACACACCGGCATTGAGGCACACGATATTAAACGGTTCGAAGGTTGGCATGATTTTGTCCCATGCTGTCGAGTCAGTGACATCGAGATGCACATACTCGCCACCTACTTCGACAGCAAGGGCCTTACCTAAGGTGTCGTTGACATCAGCGATAACAACGCTTGCGCCCTCGCGGGTGAAACGGCGAGCCATCTCGGCACCGATACCACTTGCCCCACCAGTAATGAATGCGCGTTGTCCAGTTA
>DFDK01000048.1 GCA_002367695.1 Acidimicrobium sp. UBA3029
GAGTCTGGTACGCCCATCGTGCGGGCGTGGCGGGTGTTGGCAACCATGTGGTGATACTCGCCATGAATTGGCACAAACCATTCGGGCTCAGTAATCGACAAGTACATCTTGAGATCTTCGGCCTGAGCATGACCAGTTGCGTGCACGTCGGCAATACCCGAGTGCACCACATCGGCACCCGCGCGCAACAAGCCATCGATCACGCGATTGACATTGCTTTCGTTACCAGGAATTGCGTGGCTCGAAAAAATCACTAAATCTTTTGGTCCGATCTTGACGAACTTGTTGTCACCTCTGGCCAACAGTGAAAGCGCAGCCATCGGTTCGCCTTGTGAACCAGTCGAGATTACACATACTTTTTCAGGTGGGTAATTATCGATCTCTTCAATATTGACAAAAGCATGATCGGGCAACTTGATGATGCCGAGGTCGCGCGCCATGCGCACGTTATTGATCATCGATCTGCCAAGTGTCGCCACTACTCTGCCGGCATCAATTGCCGCCTCAGCAATTTGCTGTACACGGTGAATATGGCTGGCAAAACTCGCGGTGATAATACGCTCAGTTTTGTGTTCGGCAAACAGCTGTCGTAACACAACACCAACACTGCGCTCACTTGGCGCTGACCCACGTTCTTCGGCATTGGTGCTGTCAAGCATGAGCAAGCGAATTCCGTCTCCGGCCGCTAACGCTCCAAGGCGAGCTAGGTCAGTGCGGCGGTCATCCACCGGTGTGAGATCGATTTTGAAGTCACCCGAATGAAGGATCACACCTTGAGGAGTGTGCAGAGCAATGGCGTGCGCAAATGGCACAGAGTGCGTAACGGGAATGAATTCGACATCGAAGGGTCCGATGCGACGACGTTCGTTATCGACAACAGGAATCAGTTCGGTTTTGCCTAATAGTCCGGCCTCTTGAATGCGGTTACGGGCTAGACCAAGCGTGACCGGCGAACCATAAATCGGAAACGAAAGTTCGCGTAATAAAAACTGCAAGCCACCAACATGATCTTCATGTCCGTGTGTGGCGACACAGGCTTCGATGCGATGTGCGTTGTCGCGCAAATATGTGAAGTCGGGCAACACCAAGTCGATTCCATGCATGTCTGCATCTGGGAACATCAACCCGCAGTCGATAAGCAGCAGTCGATCGTCTTGCTCGATTGCCATGCAGTTGCGACCTATCTCGCCTAAACCTCCGAGGAAAATAATCCGGACTGGCGCCGCCATTATTTTTGCGCCATGCGAGCAGCGCGCAAGTTGTCAAGCACTTTCTTGCCACGCTCTTCGAGGCCAGCTGGTGGCGGACCCATCGGCAACCTTGCCTCTCCCACTTCAAGGCCGAGCAAATTCATCATCACCTTGCTTGGCAATGGGTTTGGATTGTCGTCACCCGTCTCGAATGCAAAACTCTCAAGCATGCGGGCGTTGATTCGACGCGCACCATCCATATCGCCTGCAGCCCAGCAATCAAACATCTCTTGGTGATCACTGCCGGTCCAGTGTGTTGCCACACCAATTACGCCGCAACCGCCAATAGCCATAAACGGAAGCGTGAGTCCGTCGTCTCCGCTGTACAACTCGAAACCCGCAGGTGCTTGTGACATCACCACCGCAGACTCGGCTGGATTGCCGGCGGCATCTTTAACTGCAGCGACATTTTTTACTTCACGCGCCAACTTGAGCAACAACTGCGTCGAGATCTTACGGCCAGTGCGCGCAGGTATGTCGTACACAACAACTGGCAACGATGTTGCGTCGCACATTGCGCGCATGTGGCCTTCGATGCCGGCCTGTGATGGACGGTTGTAATACGGAGTCACGGCCAAGATGCCAGCAACACCCAACTTGGTGGCTTCTTTGGTTAAGTGCACAGAGTGCGCGGTGTCGTTAGTGCCGGTGCCAGCAATGACCGGAATTGTGACAGCCTCAACAACGGCTGCAAACAAACTCAAGCGCTCATCGTCGGTTAGCACTGGAGACTCGCCAGTAGTACCCGCGATAACGAGCCCATCATTACCGTTGTCTTGCAACCATTTTGCAAGTCGTTTTGCACCATCCAGGTTGAGTGCTCCGTTCTTATCGAACGGAGTAACCATTGCTGTTAGTACTCGACCGAACCTTGCCATACGTTAGAGGCTATTCGCCAACAGTGGCGAGTGGCGCACCAATTTCAAATTTGGTGAACTCTTCGCCTGTGTCCTCATGATCTTCAAATTGGATGACATCCATTTCTTCGAAACGATGACGCAGCCACTTGTCGTTGCGATCGAGCAAGCCCAACTTTTTACAGTTAGGCACAATCTTGGCAAACAACAATTGCTGAAAGAATTTTCGGGTTGGGTCATTGATCGCGATTGGCACAACATCGCGTGGCTTGACACCCATACGTTCCCATACTTCTTGTTGCAAGAAGCGGTCACGCATACGGATGCTTGCTTCAAAAGCAAACTCCTGGCGATCTTTGATCTCTGCATCGGTCATGTCTTCGTATGCTTCTTTGAGACTGAGCACGCCGAATGCAACGTGTCGTGCTTCGTCACTCATGACATAGCGCAACAACTTCTTGAGCAACGGCTCACCTGTGAGTTCGTGCAGGTAACCGAATGCGGCAAGTGCAAGACCTTCGATCATGATCTGCATACCCAAGTACGTCATGTCCCAACGGTTGTCCTTAATAATGTCGTCGAGCAACATTTTCAAGTGCGCATTGACGGGATACATGCCGCCCATTTTTTCGTCTAGATAGCGAGCAAACACTTCAACGTGACGAGCTTCGTCAACTACTTGTGTGCTGGCGTACAACTTTGCGTCATACCAAGGAACGGTCTCAACAATTTTGGCAGTGCAAACGAGCGCACCCTGCTCGCCGTGCAAAAACTGCGACAGCGTCCAACGACGTGACTCAATACCGAACTCGAGCCATTCTTTGTCGCCCCACGTGGCCAGCGGAGTGTGCGCGTATAGCGAAGGATCAATGCCATTGCCGATGAGCAGTTGGTCTGCGGCAATCGTTGCTTCAATATCAACATTCGTGCTCCAATCCAGATCGGTCGAGCCATTCCATTGACCAGTCTTGGCCTTTTCGTACAACTTTCGAAGTTGCGGACGAGCAAGTGAGTAGTCCCACGTAAAGATGGTGTCGCCACCACCCTTGACACTGTGCTGAACTTCATTCGGATCAGTATTAACGACGCTGAGAATTGCCTCAATGTCGTTTATTTCTGAACGGCCGATTATTTCCTCGTTGGAAGCGTGGGTAATTGTCATGCCCCACAGCCTATGACACGGCCCGAGGCCAACCTAGTGTTGGGCGCACCAAAACTGAAAGGCTGCAAATTGCGTGCAAAACAGCCAATACACGTGCCATTTTTGTCCTTTGAGCAATTGACCCTCTTGCTTTAGGCACCTGCGGAAGCAGCGATTCGTCGTCCGACTCGACTGCTGGCTCACTCCGAACACGCAATTTGTCAGGCGTCTGGCAAGACGTAATCCGCAAACTGCTCGCGCAACGTTTTTTTTGAAAATTTGCCAACACTCGTCTTAGGCACTTCATCAATAAACACGACATCATCTGGCACCTGCCACTTGGCAAGACGCGGACGCACATAATCGAGCACTTCAGCCTTGGTCAGTGTTTCGCCCGGATTGAGCACTACGCATGCGAGTGGACGCTCAGACCACTTTGGATGTGTCACTCCGACTACTGCAGCTTCCTTGATCTTTGGATGCGACATCAATTCGTTTTCGATCTCTACCGATGAGATCCACTCGCCACCCGACTTGATCAAGTCTTTGGTGCGATCAACCAATTGAATGCGACCCTTCGCGTCAACGGATGCCACATCTCCGGTGCGTAACCAACCGTCAGCCGTAAAGCTCTCACCCGCACGAGCGTCGTCGTAATACGTGGACGCAATCCAGTTACCGCTGCACTGCAGTTCACCACTTGTTTCGCCGTCCCATGCAACTGGGTCGGTTGTTCCAGGCACAACCACTCTTGCGTCAACACCAAAAGCGATCTGCCCGACAGTTGTGCGCAAATCGGCTTGCTCTGATTGCGGAAGTAGCTGATCAGCTGCCGACATTGTGCATACCGCAGCGATTGGGCTTGTTTCCGTCATGCCCCATGCTTGCAAAATTGGCAGGCCTGTCTGTTCGCGATATCCCTCACTTAACGCTTTGGGAACAGCCGAGCCACCACACGGAATCGCACGCAATGAAGAAGTGTCGCGATCCTTCAACTCTGGCAACACTGCCATCCAGATTGTTGGCACGCCTGCTGCAACCGTCACCTTTTCTTCAACAATTAAGTTGGCAATTGCTTTGCCCGACAAGTCCGGGCCGGGCATCACCAATGTTGCGCCTGATGCAACTGCTGCGTGAGCAAGACCCCACGCGTTGGCATGAAACATCGGCACCACCGGCAAAATGATGTCGCTTTCGCGTACACCAAGCGAATCTGCGGTCATCGCTCCAAATGTATGCAAGTACGTTGAGCGATGGCTGTACACAACGCCTTTTGGATTACCCGTTGTGCCGCTCGTATAACACATGCTGGCAGCCAAGTTTTCGTCGGTGATCTTGAACTCAACACCAGGTGTGCCCTTCAACAGCGCCTCATAGTCGTGCATCTCGAAACCTTTAACAGAATCTGGAACATCACCTTTCCCGTCATCCATAATCACCAAGTGCTTGACAGTTGTAAACGTTGGCAAGAGTGGAGCGATCAAACCAAATAGCGAACGATCGATGAATACCACTTCGTCTTCAGCATGGTTAGCGATATATGTCAACTGCTCTGGGAACAATCGAATGTTCAGAGTGTGCGCGACACGACCAGTGCATGGCGGAGCAAAGTACAACTCGAGATGACGCGCGGTGTTCCATGCAAATGTCGCAACGCGACCATCTTTACTAATGCCCAACTTGTCAAGCACTCCTCCGAGTTGGCGCGTGCGTGCGGCCCACTCTCCATATGTGGTGCGCTCTCGACCAGTGGCGGTTGCTGTGATGATCTGCTTGTCGCTGTGATACTTCTCTGCACGCTCAAACAAATGCACCAGCGTGAGTGGTGTTTCTTGCATTAAACCCTTCATAGCGATCTCCCCTGTTTTGGCTTCTCATCAA
>DFDK01000072.1:0-16403 GCA_002367695.1 Acidimicrobium sp. UBA3029
TCACTGGTGCCATCCCAAATGCGATCAACTCGTGTATCGCGCCACATGCGCTCGAGTGGCAATTCGTCCATTAAGCCCATGCCGCCAAATATTTGGATGGCTTCGTCGGTCACAAATTGGCACATCTCGCTCGCAAACACTTTTGCCATTGCGATCTCCGAATCATCAAACTTGCCATGTGCGTCATTCCATGCCGCACGCAATGTGAGTAATTCAGCCGCGTCGAGTTGTGTCTTCATATCGGCCAACTTAAATGACACGCCTTGAAACTTGCCAATCTGTTGGCCAAATTGCTCGCGCGTGGCTGCCCACTCGGTTGAGAGCCTCAGCGCACGACGAGCACGACCTACACAAACTGCGGCAACCTGCAGTCGTGTTGCACCAAGCCATGTGTTGGCAACATCAAAACCACCGTGCACTTCGCCAAGCACTTTACTATTGGGTACGCGGCAATTATCGAAGTTGATAATCAGGTTGTGGTAACCAGAGTTGGAGACGCATTTATATCCAGCAACACGCTCGCAACCAGGTGTGTCGAAGTCAACAAGAAAGCCAGTGATCTTCTTCTTCGGACCTTTCGGGGTTTGCTCTTCTGCGGTTGCAGCAAACAAGATGACGTAATCGGCCATGTCGGCGTGCGAAATAAAATGCTTTGTGCCATTGATTACCCAGTCGTCGCCGTCGCGAACTGCCGAACACTTCATGCCACGCATGTCAGACCCGGCATCTGGTTCGCTCATTGCCAAGCAGTCGACACGGTCACCCGCAATGGTGGGGATGAGGTATTCCTGAATCTGACTTTCCGTGCACGCGCGCAAAATATTGGATGGGCGAGCAACGATGTAATGCAACGCGTATGACGTTGCCCCAAACTCGCGGTCGACCAAGGTGGTGTCAAACGAGTCGAGTCCGCCACCGCCGTATTCGGTAGGCATATTGCACGCATAAATGCCTGCATCAATTGACTTCTTTTTTATCTCTTCTTCGAGTTCTTTTGGCACTTGGCCAAGCTTCTCCACCTTTTCTTCGTGAGGAATGAGTTCGCGCTCAACAAATGATCGCGTGGTGGCAACAATTGCTTCTTGTTCTTCGGTGAGTGCAAATTGCATGGGGTTCCTTTGTTCGTCTATTTCTTTTTGATCTTCATTACACGGCCCACATCATCGGGCACGGGGAGTGTTGAGTGGCTCTTGCTGATCGCATCCAGTGCCGCAGCAACATGGGAGAGTATCGGTGCAGACTTGCCCGCATTCATGTCCACATGCACCAACATCTGCTCGGTGGTAGAAAGCCTCTTGCCGTTGTCGCCATTGAACATTGTGTGATGAATGTGTAAACGTTTTACATCTACTGCGAGCACTCGCGTTTCGATGCGCAGTGGCTCGTTTAGAAATGCTTCGGATTCGTAGACAATGTGTGTCTCGACGGTATAAAACGAGTTACCTGCACTGCGATATGCGTCGTTGTCGCCGATGTAGGTAAACAGTGCGTCAGAACCCCAACCAAAAGCCGACAAATATGCGGCCTCTGTCATGTGACCGTTGTAATCAACCCACTCTTGCTCGACAAGACACGAATAGATGTTGAGGGGCGCGGGCACCACATCGCCTGACTGCCACGGGGCAAGCGGCGAGACGCTGCTACTTTGCGGGGCGTTCGCCGACATGTCGACCGATACCGATTGGGGCAGGAAGTTTTGCATGGGCATCAGCAATTGGCTTGAGCAACGCAAACATGTCGCTACCCATTGGCGATGTTTTTTCTGTTGACGTGTCGACATGCATAAACAGGTGCTCGGCAGTAAATGCCACAACGCCGTCTTCGCGCACGACTTCGGACCACAAATGAATTCGCTTTTCGTCGTATGAAGAAACGCGGGTGAGCACCTTTATTTTGTCTCCAGAGCGAGTTTGATCGAGAAATCTTGAGTGTCCTTCAACGGTGTAAAACGTGCGACCGGTCGCGAGGTATTCGGGTGTAAAACCTATTGCCCGAAAGAATGTGTCACTTGCTTCGCTCACGAGCTGCGAATAACGCGAGTCGTTGGTATGACCGTTGTAGTCCGTCCACTCTGCAGGAATAAACATCTCGTGCGATACCGATGGTGCGAGTGGGTCGAGAACGGGTACTGGGCCACGGCCAAATAACATCTTTTCATAATCGGCCAACACTTGGCCTGCTCCATAATTTTGGTTACGCAATCCCTGAAATACAGAAACCAAACAATCGTCGCGCAAGGCTTCAAGTTCGCGAATAGTTGCAGTTCCTGCTTGGTCATCAGATTGAGAAACAATCTTCTCGAGCAGCACATCGTCAAGTTCGGGTACGTCCATCAACTTTGTCCACGGCCACTTGAGAGATGGTCCAAACTGCGCCATGAAGTGCCGCATTCCGGCTTCGCCGCCAGCAATGCGGTACACGAGGAACGTACCCATGAACGACCATCGCAAGCCTGGGCCAAAGCGCATTGCGTCATCGATTTCTTCTGCTGTGGCAATGCCGTCATTGACCATCCACAACGCTTCGCGCCACAGTGCTTCCATGAGTCGGTCGGCAACAAAACCATCGATCTCTTTGCTCAGCATCAGTGGTCGCATGCCAATTTGTGTGTAGACCTCGCGCGCACGTTCTTTTGTGGCTTGCGATGTGAGATCGCCACCACAGATCTCGACGAGCGGCATGAGATACACGGGGTTGAACGGGTGGCCAACGACAAAGCGCTCTGGGTTAACCATGTCTTTTTGTATTTGTGTAGGCAATAGTCCAGATGTAGACGAACCAAATACGGTGGTTGGGGAAGCGGCTTTGCTTGCACGAGCGAGCAATTCTTGTTTCAACTCGAGGCGTTCTGGTGCGCTTTCTTGCACGAAGTCAACATCGGTCACCGCTTCTTCTGGAGTAGAGACAAATGTGATGGTGCCTTCTTGGGGCAGTGGTGCAAGTGTGAGTTTGCGATATGCACGACGAGCGTTTCCCATGATTTCGCCCATCTTGCGAGTGGCTTGTGGGTCAATGTCGTACAACTTGACATCGACACCATTGAGCGCAAATCGTGCAGCCCATGCACCGCCAATTACACCGCCACCGAGCAGGCCAACAGTTTTCAATCCGGGTAGACCGCTCATGGCTATTCCTTACGCGTGCTTTGTGAGCTGTAGTTTTTCACGCACTTCGGCAGGTCCCATGACAGATACGTTCATGTTTTCCAAAATGTTGACCGCACGCTCGACGAGTTTGCCATTGGTGGCGAGTTCGCCGCGATTGAGATACAAGTTGTCTTCAAGGCCAACGCGCACATTGCCACCTGCAAGCACTGCTTGGGCAACAAATGGAAGTTGCATCCGCCCAATTGAGAATGCAGAGAACACGGCATTTGGTGGAATTTGATTGACCAGCGCCATAAATGTGTTTGTGTCATCTGGTGCACCGTATGCGATGCCCATGCACAACTGAATCATCACGGGGTCATCAAGCAGTCCGTCTTTAATTAAATCTTTGACCATCACCAAGTGGCCTGTGTCAAAGACTTCGAGTTCTGGTCGCACACCAAGGTCTTGCACAATCTTTGCCATTTTGCGCAACACGCTTGGCGTGTTTGTCATCACATAGTCACCGCCGCTCGAGAAGTTCATCGTGCCGCAGTCGAGTGTGCAAATTTCTGGAAGTAGGCGAGTGACGTGATCGAGACGCTCTGTTGAACCAACCATGTCGGTACCAGCGGCAAGCGGCAACACGTCTTCGTCTCCGCCAAGCACTAAGTCTCCGCCCATACCGGCAGTGAGGTTAATTACGACGTCGGTGTCTGAAGAACGAATGCGGTCTACAACTTCTGCATAGAGTTCGGTATCGCGTGAACCGAGCCCAGTTTGTGGGTTACGCACGTGAATGTGCACCACTGCAGCGCCGGCTTTGGCTGCTTCGATGCACGAGTTCGCAATCTGTTCTGGGGTAACTGGAACCTTGTCGCTTTTATGCGCTGTTTCTCCAGAGCCTGTAACGGCGCAGGTGATAAATGATCCCCAATTCATAACGTTTCCCTTCGATTTAAAATGGTTGTCAGACAAAAACTGCCCGTAATTGCCAATGTCCGTAACGGCTTTATTAGGTTAGTGCCGATGCCCGAATTAGCCAAAGCCCTGTGGACGCCAACTGACGAGCGCATTGCCAAGTCTCGGATGAGTCGTTTTGCAAAGAAGGTCAATAAATCGGTTGGTTTGCATGCATGGTCAGTTGCTCAACCCAGCGAGTTCTGGTCTGAGGTATGGGATGAGTGCGCAATGGTGGGAACGAAAGGTGATCGAACGTTTATACCAAATGCAGCAGGAACCCCAATCTCTGCGGCCAAGTTTTTTCCTGATGCGCAATTGAGTGTTGTCGAAAACTTCTTGCAAAAAAGTGGTACTGCGCATGGTACGACCGAGGCACTGGTGGCCATTGATGAAAATGGTGTCAGGCGAAGCCGTACTTGGGATGAATTGTCATTGCGTGTGGCTGCTATTGCCGGGTCTCTTGAACAACTCGGTGTTGTCGCGGGCGACAGAGTCGTTGCATGGTTGCCAAACTCACTTGAGGCAGTTGAGGTGATGCTTGGCGCTGCATCGATTGGCGCCGTGTTTTCGTCAGCTTCCCCAGACTTTGGGGCAAATGGTGTGACCGATCGTTTTGGCCAAATTGAACCGAAGATTTTGGTTGCGGTCGATGGTTATCGCTACAACGGAAAAGACTTCGATTGCATGGAGAGGCTGACCCATATTCGTGCAGGCTTGCCAACACTTGTCGCCATAGTTCTTGTCAGCAACGTGAGCGTGGGCGAGCACAGTCGCGATGGACTGCTCGCATACGAAACGTTTGTATCGAGCGGTCTGTCGTCGCCGGTTGCGCCGCAGCGGTTTGGGTTCGACCACCCGTGGTATGTGTTGTATTCGAGCGGCACAACTGGTGTGCCAAAGTGCATCGTGCATCGCACAGGAGGCGTACTCATTCAGCACCTGAAAGAACATCAGTTGCATTGCGACCTCGGTGATGACGACCGCGTCATGTATTTCACAACAACGGGTTGGATGATGTGGAATTGGTTGGTGTCAGTGCTTGCGAGCGGCGCAACCGCTGTGCTTTTTGATGGTGCACCAACGGCACCGAATACTTCTCGGCTATTTGACATTGTCGACAGCGAAAGGATCACGTTGCTTGGGGTGTCGGCAAAATACATCGACTCAGTGCGCAAGGCAGGTGTCGAGCCGCGTACTTCGCACAGCCTGCAATCGCTGCACACTATTTGCTCAACTGGATCGCCGCTTTCGCCAGAGGGTTTTGATTGGGTGTATGCGTCAGTCAAACAAGACGTCCATTTGTCGAGTATCTCGGGTGGTACCGATTTGTGTGCGTGCTTTGTGGGAGGAGACCCGACGCGACCCATATATAGAGGTGAGATACAGGGCCCAATGCTTGGCATGGCAAGCGATGCAGTTGATGACAAATCAAACTCACTGATCAATCAACCAGGTGTCGCTGGAGAGTTGGTGTGTCGTCAAGCATTTCCATCGACACCAATTGGTTTTTGGAATGACGGCAGGGCAGGCGCACCAGATCCGATGCAACCTGGCCCAAAATACTTAAGCGCATATTTCGAGCGCATTCCTGGCATCTGGGCACAGGGGGACTTTGCGTCGTGGACCGAGCATCACGGAATAGTGATTCATGGTCGCAGCGACACCACGCTCAATCCGGGCGGCGTGCGCATCGGAACAGCAGAGATTACTCGCGTAGTCGAGCAACACTTAGAGGTGCTCGAGAGTCTTGTGTTTGGTCAAGAGATCGACAACGATGTACGCATTGTGTTACTCGTACGGTTGGCCGAAGGTGTGACTTTGAGCGATCAACTTATTGGCGACATCAAATCACGTATCCGCGTGGCTTGCACTCCAAGACATGTACCTGGCCTCGTATTGCAAGTAGGAGATCTGCCGCGCACACGCAGTAACAAACTTGTGGAACTGGCGGTGGCCGATGCGGTCAATGGGCGGCCCGTGCGCAATAGTGAAGCCATTGCCAACCCTGAGTGCATTTGGCAAATTGTCGAATTGCTCAATTCGCCAAGATAGGATTGCCAAGACTTCCTTTCCGAGGTAGCTCAGCTGGCAGAGCAACGGACTGTTAATCCGTGGGTCGTGGGTTCGATCCCCACCCTCGGAGCGCAAGATTAAACGGGCCAGTAGCTCAGTGGTCAGAGCAGGGGACTCATAATCCCTTGGTCGTAGGTTCGATCCCTACCTGGCCCACAGGCAATTTTCGACTGGCAATGTTAAAAAAAATGGAAGGGGAGATCCACGTGCCAAGCAACAATCAGCTATCCGAGTTTGACGACATCTTCGCCGCCAATCAGACTTTTGCTGCTTCGTTTGAGCACTCGCATCTCACGGGCATTGCAACTCGTGGCCTAGCCATTGTGACATGCATGGATTCGCGGATTAACCCACTTGCAGTGACGGGTATGCAGGCTGGAGACGCAAAGATCTTGCGTAACGCTGGCGCGCGCGTTACCGACGACGTATTGCGCACACTTGTGCTTGCTACATACCTACTGGGTGTCAAACGAGTGTTGGTGATGCCACATACCGATTGTCGTATGGCCAATAATAATGAGGCCGAAATTCATGCAATGATTGACGAGCAACATGGTGTCGACACCCGAAGCATCGAGTTTCGTACTGTTGACGACCAACAGTCAGCATTGATTAGCGACGTCACCCGAATCCGTACATTTCCGCTCCTGCCAAAAGATCTCGTCGTGGTTGGCGCGGTTTACGACGTCGCTACAGGTTTGCTCAATACGGTCGACTGCGACGCCTGATTTATTGCTATAGAAACGACTTTTATGGGCTTTTGGATGAACACAACCCCATAAATTTAGAGTATTCTTTATATACCAACAAACACACGTATCTATGTGGATTCGTGAGAGGGAGAAAATAAAAATGAGAAAGCAGACTATTAAAGGTCTTGCTGTTGGTTTGGTAGCAGTGTTCGCGCTTGCCGCATGCGGTAGCTCGAGCTCGTCATCAGACACAATTGCAGCAGAAGCAGAAGCAGAAGACACAACCTCAGCCGAACCAGCAGGCTTGGCCTGTGAAGTCACCGACACCGGTGGCGTGGACGACAAAGGTTTCAACCAGATCGCATACGAAGGTCTTCTCCAAGCAGAAGCCGAGTTGGGCGTTACAACGGAATTCCTCGAATCGACATCAGATGCTGACTACGCACCAAACTTGCAGTCGTTCATTGACAAGGGTTGTGACATCATTGTGACCGTGGGCTTCTTGCTCGCAGACGCAACGAAGGTAGCTGCAGAAGCAAACCCATCCGTTCAGTTCGCAATTGTTGACTCCAACACTTCGGCCTCAAACGTTCAGGGTCTCACCTTCGCAACTGATCAGCCATCATTTTTGGCTGGTTATATGGCAGCAGCAACAACTCAGACTGGCATCGTTGGAACATTCGGCGGAATCAACATTCCACCAGTGTCCATCTTCATGCAAGGTTTCGCTTTGGGTGTTGAGTACTACAACGCACAAAAGGGAACTTCAGTCAAGGTCCTTGGTTGGGACGTTGCCAAGCAAGACGGAACTTTTGCTGGAAACTTCAACAGCCTCGATGATGGTCGCAACATTGCCAAGAGTCAGTCTGACGAAGGCGCCGACATCATCTTCCCAGTGGCTGGTCCAGTGGGTCTTGGTTCAGCAGCATTTGCAATGGAATCAGGTGGCAAGGTCAAGATCATTGGTGTTGACGTTGACATGAGTATTTCTAACGATACGCAAGCAGAGGTATACGTCGCATCAGTCTTGAAGAGGATTGACTCAGCGGTTCTCGCAGCAGTGGGCAGTGCGCTCAATTTCGAAGGCGGCGGCACGGACTATCTCGGCACCTTGGAGAACGGTGGAGTGGGCGTAGCAATTACGTCAGACATCAGTTCTGAGTTGGGACTAGAACTTGAGTCTGTAACAGCAGGCATCATTGACGGTTCAATCGTCACCAGTTAATTTCTCGCTCAAGAGAGCGAGGTAAGTAGTAACGAACGGGGGTCGCGAAAGCGGCCCCCGTTTTGTTTTGTATTAGTCTTTGATGAATGGGGATGGGCACTAGATGCAATTAGAACTTCAGGGAATCACCAAGCGTTTTCCGGGAGTCATTGCTAATGACAATGTCAATCTCACGCTCAAGACTGGCGAAGTACTTTGTCTGATCGGAGAAAATGGCGCTGGCAAGTCGACACTGATGAATGTGTTGTACGGCATGTACAAGGCCGATGAAGGTCAAATTGTGCTGGATGGAAAACCTGTGGTGTTTACTTCACCAGCCGATGCCATTGCGGCGGGAATTGGCATGGTGCATCAACACTTCATGCTGGTGCCTGTGTTTACTGTTGCCGAAAATGTCGTGCTGGGTGTTGAGCCAACAGGTCGGTTTGGCAGCTTGGATATCGATAAGGCCCGCGAGATGGTGCGTGAAGTATCCGATCGTTACAACCTCAACCTAGACCCAGATGCGGTTATTGAGGACTTACCCGTTGGCGTGCAGCAACGTGTCGAGATTGTGAAAGTGTTGTTGCGGGATGCCAAGGTAGTGGTTTTTGATGAGCCAACAGCGGTATTGACGCCGAAAGAGATTATCGAGTTTTTTGAAATAGTCAAGACACTGATCGCCGCGAACCGTGGTGTTGTATTTATTACTCACAAACTCAAAGAAGCTTTAAATGTGGCAGATCGAATTGCGGTCTTACGCCGAGGTCAAGTTGTAGGTGAAGTCGATCCGAAGACTGCAACTGAATCGCAAATTGCTGAAATGATGGTTGGTCGCCCAGTTCAACTGATTGTTGACAAGAAACCTCATGCGCCCGGTGAAGTTGTTCTCGAAGTGAAAGATCTGTCAGTTGTGGACGCAGACGGACGGACGATGGTGGATTCGGTCTCGTTCTCTGTGAGAGCTGGCGAAGTCGTGGGCATCGCGGGGGTGCAGGGCAACGGCCAGACAGAACTTGTGGATGCACTCACCGGTTTGCGCGATTCGACTCGGGGTAATGTTTCGCTTGATGGTGTCGATATCACTTCTGATTCACCTCGTGAGAGGCATGCGAAGGGAATTGCACATGTTCCCGAAGATCGACAACGGCAAGGGTTGGTTGGGGGACTGAGCGTCGCTGAGAACTTGATATTGACTAGGTACCACGACGAAGAATTCAGTCATGGAATCGTGATGGATTGGCCCGCGGCACACAGCGTGGCAGAGAACCTCATTGCTGAGTACGACATTAGAACACCGAGTGCAGACATTGATGCAAGTACTTTGTCGGGCGGTAATCAACAGAAAGTTATTGTTGCACGTGAACTGAGCCGTCCCTTGCGGCTGTCGATTGCGGCCCAACCAACACGCGGTGTTGATGTTGGTTCAATCGAATACATCCACTCGCGCATTATCAAAGAGCGTGATACCGGTACGGCGGTATTGATTGTGAGCACGGAACTTGATGAGGTGATGGCGCTTTCTGACAGACTGCTTGTGATGTATCGAGGAAAAATTGTTGCCGATCTCGACCCTAAAGTTTCATCTGCAATGGATATTGGTTTGTACATGGCCGGTTCGCGACCTGCGAGCGCGGTGAACTGATGAAAATTGTCGCAACTCTGCGCAGACTCGCAGACAGAATTGCACGTACGAGTTCATTGCGAATCACGCTCCTCGCGATACTCTCTGCAATGGTTGTTGGTGCTTTTATTATTATTTTGTCTGATATCGACAAACTGAAAAACGGCGACATTCTTGGAGCGGTGCACACTGTCGGCAGTGCTTACTGGGCACTAGTTGTTGGATCGTTCGGGTCGTTACGCGCAATTTCTGCCACGATTAATAGCGCTACACCATTAATTCTGTGTGGGGTTTCCGTAGCGGTGGCTTTCAAGGCTGGTCTCTTTAATATCGGGGCAACAGGTCAGATGCTTGCTGGCGGAATGGCAGCACTGTGGGTTGGGTTTTCTATGGATGGACCTGTAATTATTCAGGTGCCACTTGCAGTGTTGGCTGGTGCCGTGGGTGGCGCAGCCTATGGCGCGATTCCGGGCGTGCTGAAAGCACGTACTGGTGCGCATGAGGTAATCACCACAATCATGCTTAATAACATGGCTGGATTCTTGGTGTTGTGGTTGCTTAAGACGAATATGTTCCAGCGCACTGATCGCACAGATCCAATTTCCAAACTTGTCGCGGCGCCTGGACGCCTACCACGTTTGTTTGGCTTTATGGATAACCGCCCTGATCTTGTGGCTCATGCTGGTTTTATCGTTGCGATTTTGGCTGTCATTGTCTATTGGTGGTTCCTCAATCGCAGTACATCAGGTTTTGAGTTTCGTGCGTTTGGTATGAATGCTGATGCCGCCCAATATGCAGGGATGCATACAAAGCGACTGACGGTGATGGCAATGATGTTTGCGGGCGCATTTGCTGGACTCGCGGGTGCGGCGGAAGTTTTAGGCACGTACGGCTACGCCTCGCAAAACTTTGCTGGCAATATTGGGTTTGATGCAATTGCAATTGCTCTACTTGGTCGCTCTACGCCGCTCGGCACACTGTTGGCAGCGTTACTGTTCGGTGCATTGCAGGCTGGAGGTCGTCAGATGCAAGTAGACACTGATGTGCCAATCGACCTAATCGTGGTGCTTCGTGCACTCATTGTTATGTTTATTGCTGCACCGCTCTTAATTAAGTCAATTTGGCGAATCAAAGTTTCACCAACATCGCTTGGTCAAACATTTAAGGGATGGGGTTCATGAGCACTATTGATCCAGTTATCCTTCCTCTAATCTCTGCTGAGCAACGCAAGCAGGCACGTAGCGTTGGTCTCACATTTGTGGTTCTGGGTATTGTCGCTGCGTTTGTGCTCGGAAATCGACCAGGTGATGCAGGCTTCAAGCTTGTTGATTCCTACATCTTTGTCATTCCGGCCCAGCCTTTTGCCCGCATACTTGCATTGGTGCTCATTGCATTGGGTGCGGCACAGCTGCTAAAAGGGTTTGGTAAATGGACCAATGTTGTTTTAAGTATCTCGGCAGCAACTTTTGTCATTTCATTTTTGGCTTGGGCTGCATCCGGTGGATCTTTCAGTTTTACCGGCATGTTGCAAGATACAGTGACGCGAAGTGTGCCGATCATTCTTGGCGCCATTGCGGGCATTTTGTGCGAACGAAGTGGCATCATCAACATTGCAATCGAAGGTCAACTTCTGGGTTCGGCATTTGCCGGTGCGGTAGCTGGGTCCCTGCTTGGTCCATGGATTGGGATCGTTGCTGCGATGGCAATGGGGGTTGGTCTGTCTTCGATTTTGGCAGTTTTTTCAATTCGCTACCGGGTTGATCAAGTTATTGTCGGATTTGCTATTAACTTCTTTGCGCTTGGTCTCACGAGTTTTCTTGCTGCCCGCGTATTAACTGACCACCCTGACTACAATATTTTGTCTCCTCTACGACCAATAGCACTGCCACTGCTGAGCAATATTCCAGTTATTGGTGTTGTGCTCTTTACGCAAACGTTGTTCGTTTACTTCGCATATTTGGCAGTGGCTGTTGCAACTTGGAGTCTGTATCACACCAAGTGGGGTTTGCGCACGAGGGCAATCGGCGAGTACCCAAAGGCAGCAGGAACTCTTGGGGTCGATGTCATCAAATTGCGTTACCGCAACGTACTTTTAGCCGGTGCGGTTGCCGGAGTCGGTGGAGCATGGTGGCCGATTGGCATGGTCGGTAGGTTCGATCAAAACATCACAAATGGACGCGGATTTATTGCCCTTGCTGCGGTTATCTTTGGTCGCTGGAATCCGGTTGGTGCATTGAGCGCAGCGCTTGTGTTCGGCCTTGCAGAAGCAATCCAATTAAAAATGTCAAACCTGGACACAGGTATTCCATCGGAGTTTTTGTTGATGGCACCATATTTGGTAACGCTTGTGGTTGTTGCTGGTTTCGTTGGTCGTAGTCGTGGGCCTAAAGCAGCCGGACAGCCATATGACGCGCAATAAGTAGTTTTAACTTATTTTTGTTTTGGTCTAAATGCGTTCAAACCGCCACCGACCTCAATGTGCGCTCCACCAATCAAGTCGACGCAATAGGGAACTGCTGGCATCACCGCGACCAGACATTCAGCAATCGAACTCGGTTTACCAGGCAGGTTGATAATTAACGACGAGCCACGAATGCCTGCGGTCTGTCTCGACAAAATTGCTGTTGGTACTACTAGCAAACTCACCTGACGCATGAGCTCGCCAAAACCAGGCATCATTTTGGTGCAGACGCCCTCGGTCGCTTCTGGCGTGATATCGCGAAGTGCAGGGCCGGTACCACCGGTTGTGACAATGAGGGAACAGTTCTCGATATCAGCGAGCTCGATCAGTGCGCCTGACACTGCAGCAACTTCGTCGGGCACCACACGGCTCACCGCAACCCATTCATTGGTCAGGTGTTTGGTCAAAAAATCTTTGATTGCTGGCCCACCCAAATCTTCGTAAACACCGGCCGATGCGCGATCAGAAACCGTCACTATGCCTATTCGTGCAACGACAGAATTTGCTGATTGAGGGTCTGTATGGCTCATGACGATCTGAACCTACCACTGCAACAAACGAGTGTCGCCCTTGCCTTTTCGATTCGTGATGCGTATCCATAGGGACTTGCGGACTTGCGAGAGTCCATAACGGAAACCGACACGATGAAATGCAGCACGCGAAACGATGGTCAGTCGCTCTGTGGTCTCACGCAAGTTGTTGAGTAAGGCTTGTTGGATCGGGTTAAAAACCAGTGAGGTAGTTGGTGCTGTGAAGTTGTGGCGCTCAAACCCAAACCATTCGTAATCCTCGTGATACGTGTCGGCAATCAGGTCGGCAGTTTCTTTGTCGAATATCTGGTCGGCTTTGATGCCAAGGCCGCTATTGAGGCGTTGCAACTTTACGCTGGTGCCGGCCCGCTCATTGATTGCATCGGCCAGTTTTTGCATTTCGCCAGGACGGTCAATATAAATGCGGTGGTGGTACTCGAGCTGGTTGGCGTACAACGTATTAAATTGCGGTCGAAAGTGATCGTCAATCGCAAATGCGACTCGGTCGGTATGAATAGCGCGAGCAAACTTCTTGAATGTTGCAGCTACGTCTACATAGCCATCGACTATCACATCGCTGCACATCTCAAGAATCGATTGTGGAGTGCCAGGAGCATGCAAGAAAACACGATTTTCCCAAGACGAATATGCACGCTTGATTGGGTCACGAAGGGCAGCAACTCGCAGCCATTCTGATGACTCAATGACTTCCCATTGCTTCTTGCGCGGCAAGTCGAAAAGGCGGGTCAGACCATGCACACGGTAGTTGTGAATGGTTTGTTCTTGAGAGATGTTTGGCGTAATTATTTCTTGTGCGGCCTGTGCGTTATATGAACCTTCGGCTTGCGAGATGAGCAACTTGAGAGTGCTGCAAGCCACCTTGGTGGTGGGCACATACAAGACTTTGATGCGCGGTGCAACCAACGAGTAATTAATCAAATCGGGAAGATTTGGTTGCGCCAAGAAATCCATTGAGTAATTTTACTCGTTTGTCTAGGTCTTCAAGCGTTTAGTGCGCGCTATTGATGCGGTCAATCACCAGTCGATGTACAGCATTGACGGCATCATCGATTGACTCGCCAGTGATGCCAACAGTGAGATCTGGAGATTGAGGTACTTCATATGGTGCATCCACACCAGTTAGACCACTCATTTCGCCTGCGCGCACCTTGGCATACAAGCCTTTCGGGTCGCGGCGCTCGCATTCTTCAACAGCGGTAGATACATACACCTCAAGGAAAGCGAGGTGATCTACTTCATGAATTCGGCGAGCTCGAGACCGACTGTCGCGAAACGGGCTGATGATCGGAACAAGTGTGACTGCACCGGCATCGGCGAAGAGACGGGCAACTTCGGCTATGCGGCGCACATTTTCCCACCGCTCATGATCGCTAAAACCCAGATCGCTGTTGAGGCCATGACGCACGTTGTCGGCATCGAGCACATAGTTATACACGCCACCGCTAGTAAGTCTGTCGGCAAGAGCGTGGGCAATTGTTGACTTGCCCGATCCGGAAAGTCCTGTGAGCCAGATGGTCATGCCGTGCAGATGATGCGCCGCCCATCTCTCGTTACGTCCGACTGTTGGTTCGTGCCAAATTGCCTGGTTCATAACGGCCCCTATCTGTTGAGTTAAGTTCGCGGCGACAGCAACATGCCTGCGCCCGCTGTTTGTCCTGTTGATTCGTCGACGATAATAAAGCAGCCTGTTGAACGGTTTTGGTGGTAGTCGTCAAACATGAGTGGCGCAGTGGTGTGTAATGTAACACGGCCTATTTCGTTCATCTGCAATTGGGATACGTCGGTTTCGCGATGCAATGTTGAAATATTGAGGCGGTAAAGAACTTCGGTGATCTTGGCGCGCGCCGTATTGGTCGTGTGTTTGATCGAGTAAATCTTGTTCTGCTGCATTGGGGATGCATCATCCATCCAGCAAAGCATCGCTTCAAGTTCTTGCGACACGCGTGGGCGGTTATTTGGTCTGCAAATCATGTCGCCGCGGGTGATTGATAAATCATCGGCAAGCAGCAGTGTGACGGCATCGCCAGGTTCGGCTTTTTCTACAGGTCCGAGAGGCGAGTCAATACCTGTAATTGTTGAAGTGAGACCTGACGGCAGAACCATCACATCGTCTCCTACGCGTAATACTCCACCTGCAACTTGGCCTGCAAAACCTCGATAGTCGGGGAAGTCGCTGCGCTGAGGGCGAATCACAAACTGCACGGGGAAGCGTGTGTCGATGCGGTTGTCATCGGATGCCGTGTAGACGCTCTCAAGGTGATGCAACAGTGTTGAGCCCTCAAACCACGGCATGCTTGAAGAGCGAGTCACAACATTGTCGCCAGCGAGAGCGCTAATTGGCAAGAAGGTGACATCTTGTAAATCGAGACGGGATGCGAACTCTTCAAACTCTTCGCGAATGCGGTCAAACACGGTTTGGTCGTAGTCAACCAAATCCATTTTGTTGACGCAGATGACTAAGTGGGGAACACCAAGTAGCGAGACGAGCAAACTGTGGCGTCGAGTCTGCTCGATCACGCCAGTGCGCGCATCGATCAGCACAATCGCCAAGTCGACATTGGACGCTCCGGTGATCATGTTGCGTGTGTACTGAATGTGACCTGGGCAGTCTGCGATGATAAAAGAACGCTTTGGTGTTGCAAAGTATCGGTATGCAACATCAATGGTGATGCCTTGCTCGCGCTCAGCGCGCAAGCCATCGGTGAGCAACGACAGGTCGACGTAGTCATCACCACGTCGCTTGCTCACAGCCTCGATGTGTTCGAGTTGGTCTTCAAAAATGCTTTTTGAGTCGTACAACAAACGACCGATCAGTGTTGACTTGCCGTCATCCACCGACCCGACGGTTGCAAAGCGCAGTCTTTCCACTAGAAGTAGCCCGTTCGCTTGCGGTCTTCCATGCCTGCTTCCGACATGCGGTCATCGGCACGAGTCGCACCGCGCTCGGTGATTCGAGCCACTGAAGTTTCGGCGATGATGTCTTCAACGGTCGTGGCAACTGATTCAATAGCGGCGGTACATGTGGCATCGCCAACAGTTCGAAAGCGCACCATTTCTTCAACAACAGTTTCGTTGGCTTCTGGTTGCAAAAATGGAGTCACTGCCATCCACATGTTGTCGCGGCGAAAGACTGGTCGGCGATGCGCGTAGTAGATGCTCGGTAGGTCGATGTTGTATTCGGCAATGAATGACCAAATATCTAGTTCGGTCCAGTTCGAGATGGGGAAAATGCGAAAGTGTTCGCCTTTTCGATGACGACTGTTGTAAATGCCCCAGAGTTCAGGGCGCTGATTTTTGGGATCCCATTGGCCAAAAGAATCTCGATGAGAATACACACGCTCTTTTGCGCGTGCCCGTTCTTCGTCTCGGCGAGCACCACCAAAAACTGCATCAAATTTATATTCAGCAATCGAGTCGAGCAGTGTTACGGTTTGCAAAGGGTTGCGACTTGCCCGCGGCCCGGTCACGTCGGTAATACGCCCGGTGTCAATAGAAGCCTGAACAGAACCAACAATAAGTTGCACATCCATGTCGGCAACGCAGCGATCTCGAAACTCGATCACTTCTGCAAAGTTGTGGCCGGTATCAATATGCATGACGGGGAATGGAATGCGGGCGGGAGCAAAGGCGCGCACGGCCAAATGCAGCATCACGACTGAGTCTTTGCCACCGGAAAATAGCAGCACTGGGCGCTCAAACTCGGCGGCCACTTCGCGGATGATGGTGACCGACTCATCGATTAGGCCATT
>DFDK01000072.1:16666-27795 GCA_002367695.1 Acidimicrobium sp. UBA3029
GGTGAAATACCGCATTTGGAGCTACATACGGTCAGCTAGAAAGTATTTGGCGTGTTATTGTCTGCCTTGTGCCGTTTGGCGCGGAGCAACAAAACTGACATATGCATCATGCATAAGGGGAGAGCACAACAGATGAGGAAAAATCACATTAAGGGTTTTGCCCTTGCTACAGCAGCAGTCTTCGGACTTCTTGCTTGTGGTGGGAGCGATGCAGCCACTGACACAACAGTGGCAGAAACAATGGAGACTGAGGCAGGGGATGACTACAGCATGCTTAAAGTCGCTGTTGTCTATATCGGTGTTCCAGACGACAAAGGTTGGACATACCAGCACGAACAAGGCATCCTTGAACTCGAAGCCGAACTTGGCATTGAAGTCAAGCGTGTAGAGAACGTTCCTGAGGGCGACGAAGCCGAAGCGATTATGGAAGGCCTTGCAGCCGAAGGTTACAACTTGATTTTTGCAACCTCATTTGGTTACGGAACTCCAATGGCACGCGTTGCCGCAAAGCATGCAGATGGTTGCTTCCAGTGGGCAACAGGCGCAAAGTTCCTCCTCACTTCAGAGATGGGTGGAGAGTACGCAACATTTGGTGACATTCCTGCAAACTTGGGCACGTACTTCGGTGCTGCTGAAGAAGCTCGTTACTTGAGTGGTATCGCAGCAGGCGCAGCAAGCCCAACCGGCAAGCTCGGTTATGTTGCAGCGTTCCCAATCCCAGAAGTTATTCGCGGAATCAACGCATTCACACTTGGCGCGCAATCTGTTAATCCAGATGCAACCGTTCAAGTCTCTTGGACAAAGACATGGTTCGGACCAGATACTGA
Source organism: Acidimicrobium sp. UBA3029 (assembly GCA_002367695.1). Lineage (GTDB taxonomy): Bacteria > Actinomycetota > Acidimicrobiia > Acidimicrobiales > Ilumatobacteraceae > UBA3006. The sequence goes on from DFDK01000072.1 coordinate 17,494, forward strand.
AAAAGAATCTGCTGAATCACTTCTTGCAGCTGGTGCTGACGTGCTTGCAATGCACCAAGACACCACAGCAACTGGCCTTGCAGCCGATGCAGTAGGTGCCAAGTGGGTTGGCTACAACAGCGATGTTGTTGAAGCAGCTCCTGATGCATGGCTCACTGCCCCAACATGGAACTGGGCTCCGTATTACATCCAGACCGCACTGGCCGTTGCTGGTGGCACATGTCCATCAGATGAGTACTACGGTTCGATGGCTGACGGAATGGTCACGCTTGGTTCATTCGGTACTTCGGTAGATGAAGATACACAAGGATTGATTGCCGATACAGCAGCAGCAATCATCGATGGTTCATTCGCACCTTTCCAGGGTCCAGTTTCGGATCAGGACGGCAACGAAGTAGTTGCAGCTGACACAAGGCCAGAGTTGCTCGACTTGCTCGGAATGAGCTACTTCGTTAAGGGAGTAATCGGTTCTCCAAAGGGCTGATTTGTAAATGAGTAGTACCTCTCACGAGGTTGCAAGGGGGCCGCACCACAACAGTGGTGCGGCCTCTACTGCACTCTCAGCGCATTCAATAGATAAGAAGTTTCCAGGTGTGCTTGCCAACGATTCGGTTGACTTTGATGTGCGCGCAGGTGAGGTGCACACGCTGCTGGGTGAAAACGGTGCAGGAAAAAGCACGCTCGCGGCAGTGTTGTGTGGTCTCTATCAACCCGATGCCGGGTATCTCATGCGCAATGGCAAGCGGATTAATTTGTCGTCACCGCGCGCAGGTTTGCAACACGGGATTGCGATGGTGCACCAGCATTTTCGCTTAGTCGAAAGATTTAGTGTTTCAGAAAATGTGATTTTGGGTAGTCGCGATTTGCCGTTCAAGTTGAACCGGCGCGACATTAACGAAAAAGTTGCATCAGTTGCAGAGTCGTACGGACTGCCGATTGATCCAAATGCAACTGTTGGCGACTTGTCGGTTGGACAACGTCAAAGAGTCGAGATTGTTAAGGCGCTGTATCAGGGCGCAGAGATTTTATTGTTAGACGAGCCAACCGCAGTGTTGGTGCCTTCAGAAGTCGAAAAGTTGTTTGAAAACGTGCACGCAATGACAGCCGCTGGGAAATCAATCGTGTTCATTAGTCACAAACTTGGCGAAGTTGTGGAAATCTCAGATCGCGTGACTGTTTTGCGCAACGGGAGAGTAACCGGTCACGTTTCAGGCAGGGGCACTACAGACACTAAAGAGCTTGCACGACTCATGGTTGGTCGCGATATCGAACTCAATGCCCAGCGCGCAACGCATGCGACGGGTCATGAGATTTTGCAAATTCGCAATCTGTCTCTGAGCGTTGAGAACGTTGCGGTGCTTAGCGATATTTCGTTCAATGTGCACGCTGGCGAGATGGTGGGTATTGCTGGTGTTGCAGGCAATGGCCAGCGCGAACTCGCCGACACTATTGCCGGTCTTATTTCGCCAACAAGCGGGTCTGTCAGTATCTCGGGTGCAATGACAACAGATTGTGGACCTATTCAGGCCCGCGAAGTCGGTTTGGCGTATGTGCCAGAAGATCGTCTTGGAATGGGTCTTGTGCCGTCAATGACGATTCTCGACAACTTATTGCTCACTCGTGACCGAAAGGTGGTCGTTGATCGAGTGTCGGTTCGACCAGAAGCAACCCGGTTGATCGAGCAGTTCGAGATTAAGGCAAATGGTCCAGACCATCTGGCTCGCAAGTTGTCGGGTGGAAATGCACAGAAAGTGTTGCTTGCACGCGAACTTTCGGGTGGTCGAAGTGCAACAAAATTACTCGTTGTGTGCTCGCCAACTCGTGGTCTCGACGTAGGTGCTATCGAGACTGTGCGTCGTTTGCTCAATGACGCACGCAGGGCGGGGCAAGCGATCTTGTTGATTTCAGAAGACCTTGATGAAGTGCTTTCACTGTCTGATCGTGTATTTGTTTTGTATCGCGGAGCAGTGGTGCTTGAAACTCCAGGCGAATCGGCACAACTGTCTCAGGTTGGCGCAGCGATGGCAGGACTCGCCAATGAAGGACGTTCATGATGCGTATTCCATTTCGTGTCGTCTTCGAGCAACGAGGCGAAACGCCTCGTCGGTTGTCATTGTTGGTTCCACTTGCATCGGTTCTAGCGGCCTTGTTCTTTGGTGCACTTTTTTTGCTCGCTACGGGCTACTCGCCGATTGATACCTACACAAATATGTTTCGTGATGGTTTTGCTTCGTTTAACGGCATCACCGACACACTGGCTTTGTCGACTGTGCTCATATGCACCGGTATCTCGGCAGCGTTTGCATTTCAAATGAACCTGTACAACATTGGTGGCGAAGGTCAGTTGTACCTAGGTCTGATTGGTGGTGCGTGGGCGGGTATCGCACTTGGCGACCATTTACCAACATTGATCATGGTCCCCATTGTCTTGTTGTGTGGGGCGCTTGCTGGGGCGGCTTGGATTTTTGTTCCGGCTTTCGTGCGATCACGACTTGGCACGAGCGAAATTGTTTCTACATTGCTACTGACGTATATCGGGGCGAGCCTAATTAAGCACGTGATTTATACGCCAGATAGTTTCTTTCGTAATCCGAATACTTCGTTTCCGCAAGGCCGAAGGGTCGCGGATTCCGCGTCACTAGATAGCTTCGGTAGTTCACGGCTCTACCCAACATTTTTTGTTGCACTAATTATTGCGGGTGCACTGTATTGGATTGTTAAGCGCACCGAGTTTGGGTACCGCATTAATGTCATCTCCGATTCGCCACGAGCCGCGCACTATGCAGGCATCAATGCGCGGCGTACAACTATATGGGTCATGCTGATCTCTGGCGCATTGTCGGGTCTTGCTGGCGCAATGCTTATCGTTGGTCCATACGGCAAGATCGAGCCGAGCATTATTACTCTCGGTTATGGATACGCGGGAATCGTTGTAGCGGCACTCGCTCGTAACAATCTTGGTCTGATTATTGTGAGCGGAATTTTATTCTCTGGTCTAAGGGTTGGTGGCAATAATCTGCAAGTTACGACAGACACTCCTATACATATAGGCGTGATGTTGCAGGGAGCCATTCTGTTGTTTGCGCTTGGCGGAGAAGCATTCCGCAGATACCACATCCATGTCGTGCGCGTACAAGACGCGACGGCAAGGAAGGCTGCAGTATGAACCAAAATATTTGGATATTGATGTCGGCAGATGCAATTGCCATTGCAACAACATTGATTTTTGCTGCACTAGGAGCATTGTTCACCGAGCGATCTGGCGTACTCAATCTGGGCATCGAGGGCATTTTGTTGACGTCGGCCATCAGTTCGTTTCTCGCTGCCGATGCTTCGGGGAGTGTGTGGTTCGGCCTCATCGTGGGATCTGTGATCGGCGCAGTAATGGCTTCAATTCATGCAGTACTTTCGGTGGTGTTTCGAGCGAATCAAATTGTTGCTGGTTTGGCGCTCGTCATCTTTGGCACTGGTCTGGCCAACTTTCTAGGCAAACCAGCAGAGGGAAAAACAATTACTACGGTGATTAAACCACTTTCGTTTGGGCCACTATCCGATATTCCAGTAATTGGTCCAATCGTTTTTGGTCAAGACATCATCACTTATCTTGCGATTGCGTTAGCCATCGTTGCATCGCGCTATTTATTTAATACTCGGCCGGGTCTCGAATTACGGGCAACTGGCGACGATCCAGCAACGGTTGATGCCCAGGGTCTTTCTGTCGCACGAATCCGTATTCGTTACACCATGGTTGGTGGAGCGCTTGTAGGTCTTGGTGGTTCGTGGCTAATGCTTGCTCAAAGTGCTGGCTGGCATCAGGCCGCTACAACAAATGGTCTTGGCTGGATTGCACTTGCGCTCGTGGTGTTCGCTGGTTGGCGCCCAATGCGCATCATCTTTGGTGCAGTGCTATTCGGTTTTACTTTGCAGCTTCCGTTCACACTGCAAGCAGAACAGATTACGTTTATTCCTTCTGCATTTCTCGAAATGTTGCCTTACCTGGCAACGTTAATTGCGTTGATTGCTTTGAGTCGCCCCGGGAGTCGTAATTCGCTTGGTGCTCCACGCGCGTTGGGTACGCCGTTTGTGCGTGACGAGCGATAATTTCTGATGCGTCTCACACGCTCGAGTTCCAACGACGACATACTTGCTGTCTTAAACAGAACAGCAAATGCAATTAGCGCCGTGCTTGCAAGTAATACCGACTGGGGTCTTTCTGGCTTGCGTCACACACAATATTCGGTTGATGTCAATTGCGACAATGCAGCGCTTGCAATCCTCCACGATGCAGGTTGCGCAGTGTTGTCAGAAGAAAGCCAGCGAACAGGTGAGTGGGGCGACAACGACATCTTGGTTGTAATGGATCCGCTCGATGGCTCGACAAATGCAAGTTGTGGTGTGCCATGGTATGCAACTGCTTTGTGCGCGCTCGACAACACCGGCATGCGGGCTTCGCTTGTGGTCAATCAGGCTTCGGGGCGCGACCGATATTGGGCAACTCGCGGTGGCGGAGCGTTTCATAATGGCAATCCAATTGAGCCATCGACATGCACTGACATCAAGGATGCGGTAGTTGGGATTTCTGGCCTGCCAAGTTTCGAGCCAGGTTGGGGGCAGTTTCGTGCGCTTGGTGCAGCGGCGCTAGATATTTGTTTAGTTGCTGATGGCGTGATTGACGCTTGGATTGATTTCAATACACATGGAGTTTGGGATTATCTCGCAAGTCTTTTAATTTGCCAAGAAGCTGGTGTGCAAATTGCCGAAATTTCAGGTCGTGATTATGTAACGACTGAATACGACGACAAATGCACCCTTGTGGTTGCGTCAACCAAAGAAATGTTGGCGAGTCTGCTCGATATTCGTAAACGCCACGCCAACTCATAGCCTGAGTGGACGCCGAGAGGCTCACGATAAACTGTGGTTTCCGTTAATACGGGCGCTTAGCTCAGTTGGTTAGAGCATCTCCCTTACAAGGAGAGGGTCGGGGGTTCGAGTCCCTCAGCGCCTACAAAACTTATTCGATCTAACACAACAAAAAATGGAGAGTTATCGATATGGGAACATGCAAATGTGGTTTTACGACAGATCCAGAGAAGAATTGCAATGGAACACACCGAGTTGTCCAAGCCGTTAAGGCCGACATTGCGGAGAAGTTGACAGTTGCAGGTTTTGCAGAAGCTTCCGACTTTGTGAAGAATGAGAAGCAGGGCTAATTAGCAACTATCTGCGGATGTAGCTCGGCTACATCTTCATCTTGTCGAGCATTTCACCCATCTGCTTGTGCACAAGATTGATCGCTTGTAGCGGTCGAATGAAAACACGGAACTCAACAATTTTGCCGTTGTCATCGCATGTGATCATGTCGATGCCATTGACGTATTTGCCTTCGACCGTTGTTTCAAATTCGAGTACGGCGTGATGACCATCGAGAATCTCTTTGGTGTAATGAAAGCCCTTCGATGTATCACCTAATGTTTTGCCTGCTTCGGTCTGTGGCTTTTCGCCGGGCAATGTTTGTCCAGCTGCTTGTAGATACAACGTGGTGATGTCCTTGCCCCTTTGGGGGGTGAAGACGATTGGCGAGTAAAAGACCACGTCATCGTGCAGAAGTTCATCGAGACCATTTGCTAATTCACCTCGGGTGTGGGCGTGCCAGCGTTCGATAACAGCGTGGATGGGAGAGTTGCTCATAGACCACATAGGGTAGTGCCGTTATGAGAGTGCAGCGATTTGGTGAACACCGTGCGATGCCGTGGGCTAATGGCCTTGGTACGAGCTATGAAGTTGCGAGTGATCGTAATGTTGATGGTGTGTGGACATGGCGTGTGGCGGTAGCACCGGTAATCAAAGACGGACCCTTTTCTTCACTTCCTGGAGTCGACCGCAAACTTGTAATTGTCGAAGGAAATGGAATGGTGCTCGACGTTGATGGAAAATCGGAGAAATGCTTGCCTGGTCAAGTAGTTCAGTTTTCGGGGGATTCGACAACCTTTGCCCAACTTATAGCTGGACCCATTGTTGACCTTGGGCTGATGACAGTCATGGGTTCAGCCACTGGATTGATGTCCGTTGCAACCGAAGCCGGGGAACTGCCTGGTTCGCGTGTCATTGTCGCACTATCGGAGAAGGTCGAGATCGAGATCGAGGGCTCTTCTCATCTGCTGGATCGATTGGATGCTGTGATCCAGGAAGATGAGAAGGGGGCATGTCTCATTAGTGGTGTTGTTGCATGTTTGGTCGTTCGCTGAGGAACAACAACATCTAGAGTTGGTCAATCATGTTGACCACACTTAAAAAGATTGAATATAAATGGATTGTTGCTGTCATTTTTGTTGCTGGCTTATTCCTCGAAATTCTTGATACAACAATTGTCAACGTTGCGATTCCGACACTTGAAAATGAGTTTGATGCAACCCGAGCGTCGATGGAATGGGTTGTGCTCGGCTATTTGCTTTCACTAGCCATTTGGATTCCTGCATCGGGTTGGATCGGCGACAAGATTGGAACGAAGAAAACTTTCCTTTTTGCGTTGATGACATTTACGATCGCATCCGCTTTGTGTGGACAAGCACACTCTGTAGGTGAGTTGGTTGCCTTTCGAATCTTGCAGGGAGTCGGTGGTGGCATGCTTACACCGGTAGGCACCACGATGCTCTTTCGGGCATTCCCACCTGCCGAGCGTGCCCGTGCGTCAACTGTCTTAATGGTGCCAATTATTGTGGCTCCTGCACTCGGGCCAGTCATCGGTGGTCTCTTGATTGACAATTTGTCCTGGCGCTGGATTTTTTACGTCAACATGCCACTAGGGATTATTGCCTTTTTGTTTGGCTTATTTTTTCTGGAGGAAAGCAAGGAGCCAACCGCCGGACGATTCGATATTCGCGGGTTTTTGCTCTCTGGTGTTGGTCTCGCTGGCATTTTGTATGCATTGTCTCAAGCTCCGGAAAAGGGATGGACCGCATCATCTGTCTTGCTATCCGGTCTTGGTGGTCTCTTACTTATTGTGTTACTTGCCGTTGTGGAGTTGCGGATCGACGAGCCAATGATCGCATTGAGGTTGTATCGCGATCGGATGTTTCGTAATTCCAATATGGTCAACTCACTGTCGTATGGCAGTTTTATGGCTTTTCTGTTTCTTTTTCCTCAAATGATTCAGTCACTGATGGGTTACAGTGCCTTGCAGTCTGGACTTGCATCTTTTCCGCAAGCGGTAGGAGTGGTTCTGGCAAGCCAGCTGGTGGGTAAGTTGTATCACACGGTCGGCCCGCGCCGGTTGGTGACAGTGGGTCTGACTATGGTGATGTTTTCAAGTTTGCCATTTGTATTCGTGACACTTACAACTAGTTTGTGGACGATCCGTGCTTCTATGTTTCTTCGCGGAATAAGTATGGCATTTGCATTTGTTCCCCTTCAGGCCTGCACCTATTCAACGATTTCGCGCGCAGATACCGGTCGAGCCTCTGCTATCTATTCCACACAGCGACAAGCATCTGCTGCTCTTGGCGTCGCTCTGCTTTCAACCATTTTTATATCTCGAGAACATCATTTGTTGTCCAGCGGAGTGCAGGACATTACTGCTGCGCTAAGCGGCTATCGCTTGGCGTTTGCTGCTTCAAACGTATTCGCTTTACTTGGCGCAATTTGTGCATACTTCATGATTCACGATGAAGACGCGGCAGCCACGATGGTCCCTCGCTAAACGGCATCGAGAAGACGAATCATTGCATTAATATTTTCAACTCGCCAGAGGGAAACAAGTCGAACATCGTCGGTTGCCGAATTTGCGGCTACTTGTAAATTGGCTGCTTGTCGCTTGAAGAGCTTTCGTTGCCGTGTAGCTAGTTGTTTACTATTCATGGCGCGCCTATTGCGCAGTACAAACTTTGCGAGTAGCTCGATCCGTGCATCGCGAGGGTGGTCAACAGTGTCATTGAGCCATTTGGCGGTGGTGCTCTTACCAGTTGCGGTGGTGGCATAAATGACTCGTGGCGAGCCTTGGTCTCCGGGTTCAACTTTGGTCTCGCGTATGAACTTTGCGTTGAGTAGGGAATTGATGGATCGGTAAACAAGTGGTCGACGAATGCGAATAACGGCTGCAAGCGAGGGATCTGTCTCGAGTTCTTTTGATACCGCAAAACCATGCCGTGGTATTTCGCCGATAATTGCTAGAACTATTTGATCGAGCACAGATGGCTCATATAGTCTCATTGGAACTAATTATACAGATCGGACAAGATGAAGCGATTCGGATTGATGATTGTGATAGTGGTTATGGCATCGCTGGTGCCAAATGCTGCGTGCGCAACTTCGACAATGGAATTCTCAAAACTTGGGGGTGATTTGACAATCTCGGCAGCTGCATCGCTGACCGATGCATTTACGGCACTGACACAGCAGTTTCGCCAGAGCAACAAGGGTCTGAAGATACATCTCAATTTTGGATCGTCAGCAACATTAGTGGCCCAGATTCAATCTGGCGCGCCGAGCGACATCTTGGCATCTGCCGATCTCACCAATCTCGAGAGGCTCATTGACTCTGGCAATGTGACGGAAACGCCAAAGGTTTTTGCACGAAACACGATGGCGATCGCCATGAAACTAGGTAACCCGAAGTCTGTTCGTTCAGTGGCAGATCTCGTCTCGCTTCCATTTGTTGCTTTGTGTAGCAAGACTGTGCCATGCGGCGTATACGCATCAAGTTTGCTGACGATGTCAGGTGTTGTAATTGCCGAATCGAAAGTGACACGAGGCATCGATGCAAAGACAACACTGTCTGCTGTTGCAAATGGAGATGCCGATGCGGCGATTGTATATAAGACCGATGTGCTGGCGGCAAAGAAGACTGTCTTCGGTATCGACATTCCAGGCGCTCAAAATGTGCAGGCAATGTATGGAATCTCGCCGATTCGAGGCTCTAAGAATCTGGTGAATGCTAAATCATTCATTGACTTTTTGTTATCGGAGCAGGGTTGGCAAATATTGAAGTCATTCGGGTTCCAGCGCCCATGATCGCCAGAGAGCGGCGTGTTGGCACCGAGACGCCAAAATTCGTGTTGGTTGGAGCATCACTTGCTCTCCTGTTTCTATCGTTGCCCTTAGTAGGACTGCTGAAACGAGTGGCTTGGTCTGGAGTCTTTGCTTCGGTTACAAGTGGGCCAGCTTCTGAAGCACTACGGCTGTCGTTGATTACTTCATTATTTGCAACAGCGATTGCTTTATTGCTCGGTCTGCCACTTGCATGGGTTTTAGCCCGCATTGACTTTCATGGGCGTTCGTTGGTTCGCGCACTTGTGATGTTGCCGATGGTGCTTCCTCCCGTGGTTGGCGGCGTTGCGTTGCTCGGTGCCTACGGAAAATCTCATGGGCTAATTGGTGGTTTGCTGTATGACGTCTTTGGTTTGCAACTGACATTTTCACCTCTCGGAGTCGTGATCGCCGAAACATTCGTAGCTCTTCCATTTTTGGTGATGGCAGTCGAGAGCGGTTTGCGGTCAATTGACCCCCGTTTTGAAGAGTCTGCTGCGACGATGGGGTCTGGGCCGAGCGAGAGGTTTTGGAAAGTCACGCTGAGGCTTCTCGCGCCTTCATTGATTGCCGGAGTCGCGGTTGCGTGGGCTCGCGCGCTTGGCGAATTTGGCGCCACGATTACATTCGCCGGAAACATTGAGGGAAGGACCCAGACAACGCCACTGGCTGTCTATTTGCTGCTTGAGAGTGATCCTGAGGCTGCATACGCATTGAGTTTCGTATTACTTGCAGTATGTGTAGCCGTGCTTGTGGCCATGCGTGGAAGTTGGATGGGGAGGCGCTCGTGAGTGTGTTGTTGAAAGGCTCTGTGCGCCAAGGTCGGCTCATTCTTGATATGGATATTGTCGCGGAAGATGAAATTGTCGCAATCAGCGGTGTGAATGGGATTGGGAAAACGACGTTTCTAAAATTATTGGCGGGTCTACTTCCGCTTGATACTGGCATTCTGCAGGTGAACGGATTTGTGTTGGACGATGTCGATAACCAAATTTTTGTTCCCGCACATTTGCGAAATGTGGGGATGGTCTTTCAGGACAATGTGCTTCTGCCATTTTTGTCTGCAATCGACAATGTCGCGTATCCGATTATGGCAACAGGAATTCGTCGACAACAAGCACGACAATATGCGCGTGATGCAATGGGACAGCACGGCATTATTCATCTAGCCGAAATGAAACCCATCCAACTTTCTGGTGGACAACAACAGCGTGTTGCGCTCGTTAGGGCATTGATCAACAGACCGCAAATGGTCTTATTGGACGAGCCGCTGTCGGCCCT
>DFDK01000005.1:0-20998 GCA_002367695.1 Acidimicrobium sp. UBA3029
CCATACCTTGCGCTTAATTTGCGTAAAAAGACAGCGATTTCAGCTGCAACATAAGTTGGGTCATGGCGTAAAGACATGGGCGTGGTACCGGCATGGTTTGACTGTCCAACGATTGTCACTTCTTGCCAAGAAATGCCCTGCACTCCAGTAACGGCTCCAATGCAAACATTATTTGCCTCTAGGAGCGGACCCTGCTCGATGTGGAGCTCGACAAAAGCGTGCGGAATGATTCCTGGGCAGGGCGCTGAACCCGCATAACCAATACGTACGAGTTCGTCGCCTAATCGTGGACCGTCGATGGCGGTGATATCGAGTGCCTCTTCTGTGGTCATGCCACCCACATACACGAGTGATCCAAGCATGTCGGGGGCAAATCGGGCACCTTCTTCATCGGTGAAAACTCCAACGGCCAGTGGTCGAGAGGGTACAAAGTTGTTCATTTGGCAAGTTTCGATTACTTGTAAACCAGCGATCACGCCGTAGTTGCCGTCGAACTTTCCCCCCGTACGTACTGTGTCTATGTGGCTACCAGTCATAACCGGCGTGCCATCCCCGACGTTCCAAACAGCGATGATGTTGCCAACCGCGTCTATAGAGACGTCCATGTTGAGGTCGTGCATCCACGAAACCACTAGATCGCGACCATCTCGGTCGTCATCTGTGAGAGCAAGTCGGCAGTTGCCGCCACCAGCAATTGGAGATATTTCGGCCAAACTCATGATGCGATCCATCAATCTGTCGGCATCTATACGCAGAGCGTCTTGTATCGAGGAAGATGTTGCGCCCACACTCATGCCTATCAGTGTAGAGATTTGCTGAGGCTAAATGTAAGAATGTTGAGATGATTGACAGAACGAAGCTCGAAATTGCGTTAGCAAGTGAAGAGCAACTATTTCGTGACATTCATCCGAACTCACTTGCACTTGCGACTACTGCTCAAGATGCTCTGTTGTCTGGTGTGCCGATGCCTTGGATGACGCGTTGGCCGGGAAGTTTTCCTTTGCACGTTCAGAGAGCATATGGATCACGTTTTGTCGATGTAGACGACATTGAATATGTAGATTTTTGTCTGGGGGACACAGGTGCGATGACCGGTCACGCGCTTGAGGCGGTCTCTGCTGCTGTGACTCGACAAGCACAATTGGGTTTAACGACGATGTTGCCTACTTCGGATGCGCAGTGGGTCGCTCAGAATCTTGCACAGCGTTTTGGTGTGCCGAAATGGCAATTTTCTATTAGCGCTACGGATGCAAACAGATTTGTGTTGCGTTTCGCGAGGATGTTGACGGGTCGACCAAAGGTTGTTGTGCACGATTGGTGCTATCACGGTTCGGTTGACGAAACACTTGTGATACTGAATCAGAATGGCGAGACGATTAGCCGACCAGGAGCGATAGGGCCACAGGTTGATCCCGCAATAACCACACGCGTCGTTCCATTCAATGATCTTGCAGCACTTGAAGCTGCCCTAGCCAAAGGCGATGTTGCTTGCGTGTTAATTGAACCAGCATTGACCAATATCGGAATCGTTTTGCCAGTTGATGGATACATCTCTGGTCTTCGTGCATTGACGCGCAAATACGACGTGTTATTGGTGGTAGATGAAACTCACACCATTTGTGCTGGTCCTGGCGGTTGCACCAGGTTGTGGAGCATTGAGCCTGATTTTGTAGTCATTGGTAAAACAATCGGTGGAGGAATCCCTGTCGGTGCATATGGAATGACTGCAGAGATTGCGCAACGGCTCGAGAGTGAAATGTCTGGGCACGATGTAGATGTTTCTGGTGTGGGGGGTACGTTGAGCGGAAGCGCGCTAGCGATGAGTGCAATGAAAGCGACTCTCTCACACGCGTTACAAGAAGACGATTTTGCGATGACGATACCTCTTGCGACTCGATGGACACGGGGAGTGCAAGATTCTTGCGACCAACGCAACCTTGATTGGCACGTGCAACAACTTGGCTGTCGTGCCGAGTATTGGTTTTGCACCCCGCCAGTGAATGGCGCTCAGGCTGCTGCCGCGGTTGATCCGATGCTCGAATCGTTTTTGCATCTGTTCTGTCTCAATCGCGGTGTTTTACTCGCACCATTTCACAACATGGCGTTGATGTCGCCGTTTCATAGTGAAGCGGATGTCGATAGACACACTGAAGTTTTTGGGCTTGCCCTCGATGCAATCGTCTCATAACAAAATTACGCAATAAGGTTGAATGATCATGTTGCAAGACCATCTGCTAGTTATTGCAACAATAATCCTGTTTGCTTCCATTGTTCAGTCCGTGGCAGGGTTTGGTTTTGCTCTGCTTGCGGTGCCGTTGATGGTGATGTTTGTCGACCTGCATCAGGCAGTAATAATTGCGACGTTATTGGGAACTGTCAGCAACTTAGGGCAGGCGTGGCAGTTGCGTCATTATCAACATAGATCAATTGCGTATCGCTTCATTGTCGCATCTTGTCTGGGGGCACCGTTTGGCTTTGCTTTGTTTAAATATGCAGACCAAAATATTCTCAAGGCATTATTAGGACTAGGTGTGTTATTTGGCGTTTGGATGCTTGCTCGTGGACGCGATATGCAACATGCGAACGTCTCTATTGATTGGCTCATGGGCTGGTTGAGCGGTGTGTTGCTGTTGGCGACATCTACAAATGGTCCGCCAATCGTTTTTACTTTGCAGGCCAGAAGACTTAACCCAGACACCCAGCGCGCAACTCTGAACCTTATTTTTTCAGCTACCGGCATCTTTAGTATCGGCGTATTTACTCTTGCGGGCAAGATTCATGCGGATGAACTGCTTGTGGTGCTTAAAGCAACTCCAGTAATGCTGTCAGGCATCTTCATAGGCGTTGTTTTGCGCAAGCACATCAATGCGGTGGTATTTAAAAAGATTGTGTTGTTGCTACTCACTCTCGGTGGATTGAGCAGCATCGTTTCGTCTTTGCTTGGTTAGCTAAACCACTGCAGCCAATCTGATTTCGTTTTGGGTTTGAAGACATAGTTCGTTTGTCGTACCTCGTCGAGTGTGCGAGAAGAAGGTTCGGAGTATCGGTGACCTGGAAATACAACAGTTTTATCTGGTAATGCTTCGAGAGTTTTTAAACTGTCATACATTTGTTCCGGATTTGAGCCAGGAAGATCGGTGCGACCGCAACCTTCGAGAAATAGTGTGTCTCCTGCGACAAGGCAGTTGTCTACCAAAAAACACTGACTTCCGGGTGTGTGGCCGGGTGTGTGCACTAAGCAAATTTCAACTTCTCCGATTTTTATGGTGTCGCCAGGTTGGTGTTGGTGTAGATGGTCTGCAGATACGCCAGTAGTGCGCATCACCCACTCTGCCTCTAACTGCTGAACATGAATCGGAACATCTACTTGATCAAGCAATGCAGCAATACCATCGATATTGAAGCCCATCATTGACCCACCAACGTGGTCGGGGTGGTAATGGGTGGCGAGTACTCCCACTACTTGCATCTCATCAGATGCAGCAACTGCAAGCAGATCGCTAACGGCGTAAGCGGGGTCAACGATGACGCATTCACGGCTTGCTCTATCACCAATCAAATATACGAAATTGACCATTTGCTCTGCTATTTCGTTTCCAACCGCAAAATCTCGGCCTGAGAGCAACTGTCTGAAATAGAGGTTTTCTACCTGCAAGTCGGACTGAGTCATGTGAGCCATATTTCTAGATTAGCGATCTACGATTGGGTGGTGCCCGCTGTTGACGATCGAATTCTGAAATATGCCATTATCGGAAGCGGGATGATGGGATTAGAGCATATTCGTAATCTGATTGAAATACCTAATACGCAGATTGTTGGCGTGTGTGATCCGCATACACCCAGCCTCGAGCAGGCACGAAGGGCATTGAATCGCGTTGAGGGTGTGCGTTACTTTACGGATTTTAGAGATCTACTTACCAACACGCTTGCAGACGTGGTGGTGATCGCGACGCCAAATAACACTCATGTTGAAATTGCCACAGAAGTTATGAGAGCGGGAAAGCATCTATTGATCGAAAAGCCGCTCTGTACTTCGGTAACCGATTGCCAAACATTGATCTCATTGCAAACAAGCCATGGTTTAGCGAATCAAGTCGTCTGGGTCGGGCTTGAATATCGCTACATGGCCCCAACCGCACGAGTGTTACTAGAAATCGAGAAGGGGACTATCGGTTCTGTAAAAATGATTTCAATACGTGAACATCAGTATCCGTTTTTGGAAAAAGTTAATGACTGGAATCGCTTCAACATCAACACTGGTGGAACCCTCGTGGAGAAATGTTGTCATTTTTTTGACCTCATGTGTTTAATCGCTAAGAGTCGTCCGGTTTCCGTTATGGCGAGTGGTTCGCAGGATGTCAATCATCTGGATGAGAAATATGATGGAAATATTCCAGACATTTTGGATAATGCATATGTCATTGTGAATTTTGAGAACGGAGTTCGCGGATTGTTGGATCTCTGCATGTTTGCTGAAGCATCGAAGAACGAACAAGAAATTAGTATTGTGGGCGACAAGGGCAAGATTGAAGCCATGATCTCGGAATCTGTAGTGCGAGTAGGTAAGCGCAAGGATGGCTACGGTTCGTATCAAGAAGTTCCAATCGAGATTGATCAAAATATTGTTAAGGGCTATCATCACGGAGCTTCTTACACTGAACATATGCAGTTTCAATCGGCCGTACGCGATGGTCGGGAGGCAGATGTCGGTTTGCAAGACGGATTGTGGTCGGTCGCAATTGGTCAGGCTGCACATATATCAATTGATGAAATGCGCCTAGTTCATGTCAGCGAGGTGATGCTGTGAAGCGTGCCTTGAACTCGAATGACTGTGTTCTTATAGACGGTACGCCGTATCCGATCGGTGAAGATATTGCAGATAAATTTGTGCCGGGGGATCGCCTAATCGGTTTGAGCGGAGGTCAACTTCTGCATATTCCGCAAGCCGATCTGCAAATCAGTTTCGACGCAGTTACGCAGAACGTCGAGGCTTTTAGACAGTTGAGAACAACATCGGCGCAACAGACTACGCGTTTTTATGAAGAATTTGCACGGATTCTTAGCGATGACCAAATTTTCCAACGCATACAAGAGGTCAATACGGCAGATGTATTAGCCGCAAAAGAACGAGGGCGATCAACAACCAGGTTGGTTCTCACCGACTCAATGCGTCGTGACATGATTGCGGCACTTTTAACTTGGGCTCAAACGCCACACGTCGATGGGTCGCTATTAGACACGATTCAACACAGTGGTTGGATGGTTTCTGCATTGAAGTCACCATTGGGTGTCATTGCTTTTATATTTGAAGGCCGTCCCAATGTTTTCGCGGATGCAACTGGAGTATTGCGATCGGGTAATAGCTGCGTATTTCGAATTGGGAGCGATGCTTTGTCGACAGCGCAAACGATCATGGATCTTGCTGTACGACCGGCATTGTCTGTAAGTGGCCTGCCGACCGGTGCTGTGATGCTCGTGGAGTCGAGATCACATGCAAGCGGTTGGGCGTTGTTTTCGGATAGACGAGTTTCGCTCGCCATTGCAAGAGGTAGTGGTAAAGCTGTTGCGCAATTAGGTGCTGTAGCCCAACAACACGGAATTGCTGCAAGTCTCCACGGTACGGGTGGGGCTTGGATGATTGTGGGCGAACATGCTGATGCACGGTGGTTTGATTCTGTTGTAGGTAGTTCGTTGGATCGCAAAGTATGCAACACGCTCAATGTCTGTTGCATCTTGCGTTCTCGTGCGGAAGAATTGGTGCCAGTCTTTGTAGATGCGTTAGCGAGGACCGCTGCAAAGAACGAATCACAAGCGGTACTTCACGTTGATGCTGAAGCAAAATCTTTGATCACGAAACAACCAATTTCCACTCAGTTCATAATGCTCGAGCATTCGGAGCTTGCAACCGAGTGGGAATGGGAAGATGATCCTGAGTGTTCGCTGATCGTAGTCGAGAACATTCAAGAGGCAATTGCACTGTTTAATCAATATGCACCGAAATTCATTGTCTCTGTAATTTCTGAAGACTCTATAGAACTAGAGCAAGTATGGCGCGAAGCAGATGCACCGTTTGTTGGCAATGGCATGACTCGTTGGGTCGATGGACAATTTGCGCTGAATAAACCTGAGCTTGGACTTTCGAATTGGCAATCCGGTCGGATCCTCGGCCGTGGTGGAATCCTGTCAGGAGATTCTGTATTTAGCGTTCGGTATCTGGTAGATCAAAGTGATGCCGATCTACATCGGTAGATCCTTTTTGGAGCTCAATATTGTCGATCAGGCGAACTTCATCGATTATTCCCGCAAATAACACAACAGAAGGCTTTTGCGAGGCCTGATCTTGACGTTTGAGGGTTTCAGAATCGACAATTTCTAGGTATTCAATGGTGAGATCCGGTTGTGTTTGTAAGACGTCGTGGGCAGTTTGCTTGAGAACTGAACTATCAACCTGGCCGGTTTGAAACACCGAGTGCAATCTCGAGAGCGCATCAGCTATGACTTTTGCACTTTTACGCGCAGATGGGCTGAGGCGAGCATTTCTACTGGAAAGTGCAAGACCATCAGTGTCGCGGATTGTTTCTACTCGCTGTATTTCTATTGAGGGGTGCAAGGCGCGAGTCATGTCGCGTATGACCACTACTTGCTGATAATCCTTGGCACCAAATATGGCTATATGTGGCTCGACTAAATCGAATAAACGGTTGACGACAGTGACCACACCAGCAAAATGTCCAGGACGTGAAGCACCTTCAAAATCATCGGCAACAGTGGATGGTGTTATGTAGTTATCAAAATTTGCTGGAAACATGTCTGCCGCTGATGGTGCGAATACTATTGTTGCGCCTGCGGCAATACTTGCTGCGTGATCGGTATCTAGAGATCTGGGATATTGATCAAAGTCTGAACTTTTGCCAAACTGCATCGCATTGACAAAAACAGATACGACAACAACATCGCATTGCTGCGCTGCATGCTTTATGAGCGCTATGTGACCACTATGCAATGCGCCCATTGTCGGAACGAGAGCAATTGTCTGGCCAAGAACGCTTGACCTCCAAGTTATGAGATGGTCAGTGGAACGAATGAGCGTCATCGGGCCACTGTCCGTTGCGTACCTCGTTAACAAAATTTGCGCATGCATCAACACTTGCACTGCGAATGTCGGCGTATTGTTTTGTGAATTTGAGATTGTGCGTCGTCAAACCAAGAATGTCGTGGAGCACTAATACCTGACCATCGCAGTCCGGGCCTGCACCAATACCGATAGTTGGTATAGATACCTTCTGAGTAATTTCTTGCGCGAGTTGTCTTGGAATACCTTCAAGAACTACAGCAAACGCTCCGGCTTGCTCGACAGAATGAGCATCTTCAAAAATACGTTCTTTTCCACCGGCGTCACGATTGTCTGCACGACCCTGAACTCGGTGACCCCCCATGCGGTGGTAACTCTGAGGCGTGAGTCCAATATGACCCATGACAGGAATATCAACTCGGCTGATGGCAGCAATGGTGTCGTACATGTTTACGCCACCTTCAAGCTTGACTGCTGATGCACCTGCCTTGATCAATCTGATCGCACTGCGCACGCCTTGTTCGGAATTCACTTGGTATGAGCCAAATGGCAGGTCGCCAACAATAAGTGCGCGAGGTTGAGCGCGGGCGACGAGCCTGACGTGGTATTCCATCTCTTCGAGAGTCACGGGGATAGTTGTGGCAACACCTTGCACAACTGATCCAACAGAATCGCCAACAAGAATGATGTCTACACCGGATTCGTCAACGATCGATGCAAAAGTGGCATCGTATGCGGTGATCATGGAGATTCGCTGTGAATCGCCAGAAATTGACTTTCGTTCGAGAATTTGGGGGACAGTAACACGTGGACGAATCATGAGTTCATCCAAAAGTCGTAAACGAGGTTGTCGGGCGACTCGTCATTGGCATGAAGAACTCTCGTCGGCACATCAAATATTTTAACGGTACGAGAATTTAACTCGTATGGGGCCCAGTTTGGCTTGCCGCTACGACCAAGTGCCAGTAATTCGTGAGACATTTCTACCGCCAACGCTGGAGCGCTCGGATCATTACCCGTGTAGACGTGAACTCGCTGGGATTCGACGTTATTGAAGATGAAGGGTATATCTAGGCCGTGACTTGAGCCGAGTGCGCCATCAAAAATTGGCGAATTCCAGGCAAACATGTATGACCAAGTATTCAAAAACGATTGCGCGCGCTCGTGGAGAAGCTTCCACATTGGAAGTTTGAAGTGTGTATCTGTGTCGACTGCAGCGATTATTTGCGTTGCTGAATAAGCGGGATAGCAATTTGCATAGAGCTCGTAGATGTCGGCTGCTAGCGCATGGTGATTGATACGCAATACATCTAAAGCTTGTATTTCGTCGAGGTTGTTGAGTGCAGGATTAAGCAAATTGAATATTCGAGATTCGTCTTTCGTTGTACCGATAACAAGGTCAATAGGATTGTTTGCAGCAGCGCTGACAATGTCGTGAGCTAACACCGTTCCATCAGCAGTCGGTGAAAAACCCTGAAGCCAAGTTTCGACATCAGTAAGCATCGAATCTTGAGCTTTCAGAAACTGCTCGGTCGTGAGCAATTTCAATTCATCTACGGTAGATACGTTCGCAACCTGTAGAAATTTCAGTTGGGACTTCAACGCAGCGTCAGATGTGCGTAATTGTCCCAGTGAAGCACTCATCGCCCAGGCTCTGGAGAACAATCCTTTTGCCGATGGAGCGGCCATCAATGCAACGACGCTGCAACCACCTGCTGATTCGCCGAAGATAGTGACATTCTGCGGGTCTCCACCGAAGGCAGCAATATTATTCTGCACCCATTGCAGCGCAGCAATTTGATCGAGTATTCCTAAATTGAGATTGCCAAGAAAACCGAATGCACCAAGTCGGTAGCTCAGAGTGACAACAACAGCTTCGCCATCGAGCGTTAGGCGCTCTGACTCATTCCATGACAAAGGGGGTGTGATATTGGTGAAACCTCCACCATGGATCCACACGTAAACCGGGCTAGGGGATTTGCTTGTACTTGGCGCCGTGATATTGAGATAAAGACAATCTTCGCTTTGCCCTGAATCGTCTGCATTGAGTAGCTGTCGGAGTTGACTTTCAGTCTGCGGGCATTCAAAACCGATCGAAAGAGCTTCCAACACTCCAGACCATTGAGTCACGACGACCGGGGGTTCTAATCGATCGGCTGTAGCAAAGCGAATACCCTTATAAACGGACACTCCGGTTGAGGATGTAACGCCGCGAATTTGACCGCATGGGGTGTCTACCAATGACATCGGATCAGGCTACCCATTAGATTTTAAGTGCATGTTACGAAGCCCACTTCCACGTATAGTTCGCCTCTTTCACCCTCTCTTGGAGCGGGGGACTTCTTACATCTGGGATTTGATGGGCCTGTACGGCGCCATAGGCCCTGAAACGATCAAGGGCAAACGATTCGGTAAATTCGGAAGAGGAAGCATTATCTGTTTCCCACAGACAACAATTTTCAACGAGCGTTATATTCACATTGGTAACGACACGATGATCGGGTCGCACGTTGCATTGTCTGCCGGAATGATTCCTGGTCAAGTGTGTCTAACGGATCCAGTCGTACGTATTGGAGATCGCTGCCTCATCGGTAGAGGCAGCGGCATCGTTGGTCATCTTTCAATTGATATAGGCGATGATGTGTGGACAGGTCACCATGTGTACATCACCGATCAAAATCATGGTTATGAAAAAGTTGATCTGCCAATTTCTGAGCAAACTCAAGTTGAGCGTCCAGTCTCGATAGGCGATGGTTCGTGGCTTGGTGCGGGAGTTGTCGTACTCCCCGGAGCGACTATTGGCAAGCATGTTGCTGTCGGAGCAAATTCTGTTGTGACTGGGAATTTGCCCGATTACTGTGTTGCGGTTGGTTCTCCGGCGCGAGTCATTAAGCAGTATTCCTCTACGAGTGGCTGGGTTGTCGCTGACGAGTTCTAAATTGACAAATCCATCGGCGGCTTACACGAAGTCATAGCGTTGTCGGCCGCAAATGTGGCAATTTTTTCACTCAACGGAATACCCATCACGATTGATTCCCCGAATGGTACGTTCGTTCCAAGTCGCAACTCGTAGGTGTAAGCGCGGCGGTCGTCAATGTATGACCGATAGTCGGTTATCCACAACGGAATGAGCGCCTGTCCTTTTGCGTCAGTAGGGGCTGTTTGCTCTAGTTGCACCAGCATGTGGTCGAGGGTGTCGGTAGCGAGATCAACCAGCCTTGCTCGCTCGTTGAGCGCATCCGTACCAGCCTCATTAAGGGGACGAAAGTCCGCTAGTGCTATGCGTTCAACGGCTGCATCCTGGCAAATCAAATTCGCACGCTTGGTCCAATCCTGATCTGCAATTTCATTAGCCACTTCTTTAGATGCAAAGAATAAAGCGTAAACCCACATAACGGCCAAAAGCCCGAACACAACTGCGAGTGTCGTACGACCAAGTATTCGTTTCATGATTTTTTGCCTACCCAATTTGTCACAGTGTGATCGTAGGTGATCCGAGCGATACTCACTTGTTTTGTCAAATCAATGTGTGATCAGTCACAATTGCGAAAGTCATTAGACTAAAACTGTGCCGGATACCGAAGTTGTTATGCAGCCACCTTCGCAAAGCCGCTTACGTATCGGTCGAACGCTGCTACGAGATTTACTGCAGTTTCATCCACGAATATTTGCTATCGCTGTAGGAGGAGCCTCTGTTTACGCAGTTTGTACGGTCGCCTCAAGTTTTGGCGTTGCGTATTTGGTTGATGAAGTCATTTTGCCACGATTTGAAAAGGGCAAGATTGACATTGGTGTCTACCTGACTGGTGCCGTAATCGTAATTTGTATCGGACTGTTGAGAGCTTTCGGAGTAGTCATTCGTCGAAGCTTTGCTGGGATTAGCAATTGGAGAACAGTCGAGTCCCTTTCGATGTTGCTCGTTAAACACATTATGACTCAGCCACTATTTTGGCATAAGAAGAAGATGACAGGCGACCTAGTTGCACGTGTTGGTGTAGATTCTGATGCCGCAGCCGAAGTATTGGGGCCTTTGCCTTTCAGCACTTCAGTTGTTCTACTTGTTTTTCTTACGGGTGGTTGGCTCGTAATTGTCGATGTTCCTCTCGGCTTAGTTGCTATCTCCGTTATTCCGATACTGCTTGTGCTGAATGTCGGCTATCAGAGACGAATTGACAAACATTACGACACGGCGCAGCATGAGCTTGGCGCTTTGTCATCAGCTGTGCACGAGAGTTTTGACGGTGTGATGGTGGTGAAGGCTTTTGGTGCAGAAGAGCGCGAAACTCGTCGATTGTCTGTTATCTCCACACGACTTAAAGACGCCAGAATTCGGGCTGTATCAGCAAGATCCACATTCGAAGCTTTGCTAGACGGTGTACCTTCTCTTGTCAATATTTTACTTTTAGTGATTGGGGCAATGCGGGTTGAGTCAAAGAATATGTCTGTTGGAGAGTTGACGAGTTTCATCTATCTGTTTACGCTGCTGATATTTCCGCTCCGCATTATCGGATATGTATTGAGTTCGGTTCCACATTCGGCAAGTGGCTATAAGCGTGTTCGAGAAATACTTAATGAACCAGTAGCGCTTGACCCTCAAACGATGATTTTGCAAAGCAGCGTCGAACTCGGTGTGCGCTTAGAAGGCATTACGTTTAGATTTGGCGATGAATTACCAGATGTATTGAAAAACATTACGCTCGAGATCGCAGCAGGTAAAACGGTTGTGGTTGTTGGTGCAACAGGCTCTGGTAAATCGACCCTACTAAGTGTTATGGCAGGTCTATTGCAACCAGACAAGGGGACTGTGTGGATTGCAAACCGTAGTGCTTCGATTGTTTTCCAGGAGCCATTTCTATTTTCGGGAACGATACGTCACAACATCAACATGGGGCGCTCTATAACGGACAACGTATTGCAGAAATCTTTATACCTGGCGGGAGCAGACGGTTTTGTTGGCGCACTCGAAGAAGGCGTTAACACAGTCATTGGTGAGCGGGGGATCAGTTTGAGCGGGGGCCAGAGGCAAAGAATTTCTTTGGCTCGCGCAATTGCCCAAGAAAGTTCGGTCTTGTTGTTGGACGATACGACGTCAGCCTTGGACACAATTACTGAGTCGATAGTAATTGACCGCTTGCGTGGTTCGGAAAACATTATTACGACGATCATCGTTGCTTCAAGACCATCAACGATTGCCCTCGCCGATGAAGTGATCTTCATTGAAAATGGCAAATTGAGCGACCAGGGTTCCCATCCTGATCTATTGATGCGCAGTGGAAACTATCGATTGCTCATGCAATCTTTTGAGCACGACCGAGATCAGGGTGGGCTGTGAACGAACCAGTGGGCAGGTTTGGATCGGCTCGAACTATTGGTCGGGGAATGCGGGTTGCACCAGCTCTCTCCAATGGAATAGGACTGACTTTTCTATTTGCCTTTATTGGTACAGGCGCGCGATTGGTAATCCCTATCTTGATTCAACTAAGTATTGACCACGGTCTGCAGCCTGGCAATGTCAGGGTTTCGTATATTGGGTTGTTGGGATTGATTGGATCTGTTTGTGTGCTTATTTCTTCGGCATCACTCCGTATCGCAACAAAAAGACTAGGTACGCGAGCAGAGGAAGGTCTCTTTACTCTGCGAATCAAACTCTTCGATCACATTCATCGTTTGAGTCTCGCAGATCACAATGACGAGAAGAGGGGTGCACTCGTTTCTCGTGTGACAAGCGATATCGAAACTTTGACGATGTTTTTTTCTTGGGGAGGATTGTCGTTGTTGCTCGATGGATCGCAGATGATTGCAGTCGCAAGTGTGATGCTGGCGTATGACTGGAGATTGGCATTAGTGGCGTTGTCGGTTTCTGCGCCACTGATTCTTGTTCTTCGTTTAGTGCAATCTCGATTGGTGTACGCGCATAATATTTCGCGCGAACGAAATGCCCAATTGTTGGGGGTCTTTAGCGAGATGGTTTCTGGAGCGGAGACTCTGCGCGCATACAACGCTACGGATTTGATGATCACATCAGTTGCGAAAGACGTTCGCAACCGAGGAGATAGCAATATTCGAGCGGGAGTTATTGGCGCTTTCCTTTTCCCTTCTGGGGAAGTTTTTGCCGTATTTACTGTGATGGCCGTGGTCGGTGCAGGTTTGCTGATCGGCCCATCTGGTGGTTTGAGCGCAGGCGCTTTGGTTGGTTTCGTCTTTTTGACTTATCGCTTCTTAGAACCCATTGCGGAGTTCACTGAAGTTATCGACCAGACTCAAAGCGCGGTTGCAAGTTTGCGCAGAGTACTTGGCGTTTTAGATACACCAATTGGGCCACCTCAGCCGACTTCGCCGATCGTTCTACCGAATGGAGTTCTATCAATTGATTTTGTTGATGTAAGTTTCGCCTACGGTTCGCGCTTGGGTGAAGTTGACGATGACACACCAGTGTTGAGTTCGATCAACCTGCATGTTCCCGGTGGGCAACATATTGCTCTCGTAGGTCCGTCAGGTTCTGGCAAAACGACGCTCGCACGATTGATTGCGCGACTGGCCGATCCGACTGTTGGATCAGTCATGCTTGGCGGTGTTGCGTTGCATCGTGTCGATAATGCCGATTTGAGACAAAGATTGATTGTTGTGCCGCAAGAACCGTTTCTGTTTGCTGACACCATTGCATACAATCTCCGTTTTGCTTCACCAGATGCAACTGATAGTGAGTTGAGAGATGTATTTCGTGATCTTGGGATCGATGACTGGTTGGACGCTCTTCCGCAAGGAATCAATACCAATGTTGGTCAAAGAGGGGGATCGCTATCAGCTGGTGAGCGTCAATTGATCGCTCTTGTAAGAGCGGCTGTTGTTCGACCAGATGTACTCATTTTGGATGAAGCAACTTCATCTGTTGATGCGTTAACTGAAGTTCGTATTTCTAAAGCATTGAGCAAATTGGCCTTGGGCAGAACGACTGTGTCGA
The DNA here is from genome assembly GCA_002367695.1 of Acidimicrobium sp. UBA3029. Classification (GTDB taxonomy): domain Bacteria; phylum Actinomycetota; class Acidimicrobiia; order Acidimicrobiales; family Ilumatobacteraceae; genus UBA3006. The sequence continues at coordinate 14,034 of DFDK01000005.1, forward strand.
TAGCGCATCGTCTCTCAACGGCAGCTCGAGCGGAGCGAGTAATCCTGCTTGAGCAGGGGAAAATTCTTGAAGATGGATCGCATCGTCAGCTACTTGCGGCCAATGGGAGATATGCAAAGCAGTATGAGACATGGGTGACGAGTACACAAAGTAATCTCGAATCGTGATGATGACGAAATTAGGCCGGATTGCATTTATCGCGATATTTTTTGCGATATTGGCGGGATGCTCACAGTCAGTAGAGACAACAGCAGTGTGCAGCCGAGCTCCAGAGTTAGAGAGTTCGATTGTCGCAGTTGATTCCGCCGTTTTGGCGATGTCGGAAGTTTCGGCTCGACAGTTGCAAAGTATGTTTGCGGTTTTATTATCTTCATTGGTTTCCATCGGTGAAGTTGCTCCTCCCGATGTCGTTGATCAATTCACGCAAGTAGAACGCGCTTACCATACGGTTTCCATCGCGCTCCAGAATGTGTATTGGGAGGGGTCGGTCGGTGTGAGCGACGCAGCAGTACTTGCCTCTATTGAGGATCTCTCTCGCACCGACAATGTCGAAGCCCTCACTGCCGTACGATCCTTCATTGCCGATTCGTGCAGGGTTGACTTGGGTAATGGGATTAATCGCGCTCCTGGTGACGAGGTGAACCTACCGAGACCATCCACTGATATTGAACCGCAACCAGATTTGAATACAGATTTTTATAATGAAGAAAGCGCACTGAAATCGTATGCATACTTTGTCGCGGATCGTTTTGGGCAAGTGTTGACACCGGAGCAAGCTCTGTGTATTGGCACTCTATTGACAAATGATGTACTAGGAGAAGGCACATTATCTGATGCGCAATTTGATGATCTGGTCAGCCAATCATTCAATCAATGCGAAGTTGGCAGGATAAGCACAACCACAATTTCTGGTTGATGCAAACTAGATTGTCTACATGGAATTTGTTTTGATCCGTCATGCTCAACCCGAGTGGGTGAAGGACGGGCTAAGTGTGGTTAACCCACCATTGTCTGCACTTGGTTTTCGTCAAGCCGAAATTTTGGGCGAACGTTTGAAGGACGATCGATTCGATCATGTTTTTGTGAGCCCACTACTTCGGGCCTGCCAGACCGCTGCACCGTTTCTCAAGCACCATTCCCGCCCTCAAATCATTGAACCATGGCTTGAAGAAATTCGTGAACCTGCGTGGCATGGACAATCCGCCGAAGTTACTGTCAAGGCGTATAACGATGACGCAAAAGCAAATTCTCTCGATCGGTGGTCTGGGCTTACAGGAGGTGAACCAGTCGACGAATTTGTTGCACGTATTAGAAGTGGGTGTGTAGATTTTTTGGCGAGAAATGGAGTACGACGGCAAGAATCTTTGTTACCTGTCTGGGACATCGATGATCCACAAACCAGTTTTGTTTTTGTTGCCCATGCTGGAACGAATAGCGTTATTATCTGTCATCTACTTGGGCTCGAACCAACTCCATGGGAGTGGGAGCGATTCGTGATCGGTCACGCATCAATGACCACCATTAAAGCGATCAAGCTTGGCGACGGTTACACCTTTAGCCTCGAGAATCTGAGTGATCTCGAACATCTTGCCTTGGTGGATCGAACCAGATAAAACCATAATTAAAATTTGATTGGGTGAGACGATGATGGTTCTCACATCGTCAGCGTCTCACCCGTCAAGACAGATTGTCTTGCTGGTTACGGTTGTGGGAGCACGTCCGTTACGTTGCAAGCATCGACTGCCTTGAGAATCGTGTATGGGTTAATTGCTGCACCACCATTTGGGTGAACCTCGAAGTGCAAGTGTGGGGTGCCAACATTGCCAGTTGATCCCACATAACCGATGACCTGTCCTGCCTTGACTGGAACACCAGCAGCCATACCGGAAGCAAAGCTGTCGAGGTGGGCGTAGTAAAAGTAAGTGCCGTTTGACATTTTGACGTAGATAGCATTGCCACCCAAACGTCCACCAGTAGAAATTCTGCTGATCACACCATCGTTCGTTGCGTACAGTGCCAAACCGCGTGCACCCATGACGTCTGTACCTTCATGCGATCGACCTTCCGAACGAGACTGACCCCAGGTGTCGGTATAGCTACAACGACCTTGCATTGGAAATACTTGCAAAGTTGGCAGGCCGAGTGACTCGAGGCTTGGGATCAATGAAAGGGCAACGGCCGTATTGATATCGAGTACCTTCGACTGGTTAAGCCCGCGTGCTGCTTGAAAATTAGTAATTGCAACTGATGTGGCAACACCGAATACGCCATCAGCGCCACCCTTAACTTCAGTACCATTCGCCAAAAGCGCGTTTTGCAGAGCCCGAACCAATTCGCTCGACTGTCCACGAGCTGGAAGATTCTCAAATGTCATAGTTGTTGCTACTGCGGGTGTAGGCGCAGGAGCTGCGGCAGGCGCAGGTGCTGCCACTGGAGCAGTCGACATCGCTGCGGACGTTGCATCATCCATCGAGCCAGTGGTACTCAGTCCACGTCGATTCTGGTACTCGGCAATTGCAGCAGCCGTAGCCGCACCGAAGTGACCATCGGCTCCGCCAACAAGACCAATTACGTCATTGATCAGTACTGATTGAATTGCCTTTACTTGTTCGCTGCGGTCACCCAGTTTCGGATATGAATTTGTCTTAATTGCAGTGGCACTTACTGTCTGCACTACAGCAGTAACGACTCGCTTTGGACCGCTCAACATGCCAAGCGCGACTGCGGTCGGCTCGTCGACAATCTTTGTTACTGCCAAACCTCGAGCAGACTGAAACTTTCCGATCGCAATGGTTGTCGCAAGTCCGAATCTTCCATCCGCGCCACCCTTCACGGCAACACCATTATTAATCAAAGCTTGCTGTACGGAAAAAACCGCATCGCCGGTTGACCCAACTGCAGGCAATGCTGATGCGCTGAGAGCGACAACACCAATCAGTCCCAAAAACTTTGCAGTCTTATCGTCAAGTTTGCCAGTGGCTTTGAAACCAGCAACTCTTTGCAAAGACTTCAAAGCCGAGCGTGTCGCGTTGGAATATGTACCTGTAATCCCACCTTTGATGGTGAATCCACGAGCCATAATCGCTTCTTGAAGGCGAACGACCTCTGAACTACTTTCACCAAACTTTGCAAGCTGCACGACAGATATCGAGATGGCTGGCGAAGCAGCGACACTAGTTATACCGAAGGTTGTCGCTGCGATCCCAAAAGTCGTTGACAGTGCGACGATTACGCTGGCTTTACGAAGAAGATTGCTATTCATGTTGTGCTCCCTAAAATTGATTGCGGTGTGAGTTCCGCATTAGGGATCGGTCTGAATAGCTAAAACTTGAGTAAATAAACGCAGAAAATATTCATTCCGTCACTCAGAGTGGTGAAATTTGGCTATTCCGGTGAAAATGCATGATTTCCAACACTTGGAGTGGGCTCAAGTGCACCTCAAGCCATTCGGTAGTGTGTTTTAGATGCCAAAGAAGCAGTTATCCCAAAGTGCTTTTTTGCTCATTACTCAATTCGCACTGGGATCTTTATGCCTGATCATCGTTAGTGGTGCGCTTGTTCGCCTTACGGGGTCGGGACTTGGCTGCATCGATTGGCCGGGTTGTAGCCAAACCAGATTCGTCGATGTCTCAACCGGTCATTCCGCAATCGAGCAGATAAACCGACTCTTCACAGGTGTTGTGAGTGCAGCAGTTGTGGCATCGGCATTGGGCTCATTTTTCGTCAAGTCACGCAACCGCTCGATGATTTGGCTCTCAATCGGTTTGGTAATCGGCGTATTGACTCAAGTGCTTCTTGGGGCCGTTGTGGTTCTAACTGGTCTAAATCCTTGGTCGAATATGGCTCACTTTTTGGTCTCGCTAGTGCTCGTGACTATGGCAGTGTTTTTGGTCGAATTTGCTGGAACAGCAAATGTGGAAGGTGACTCTGCAATCAGCGATCAAACGACGCCAATTCGTCAAACAACAAAGTTGTCTGCAAATATAATTCTTGGTCTGTGTGGTTTGGCCATCATTTTGGGCACTTTGGTGACTGGCGCTGGCCCACACGCAGGCGATGAGAATGCAATACGACTCACACTGAATTTGAGATCAATCACCCGTATTCACAGCGCGACAGTCTTATTGTGTATTGCTGCGACGTTGATATTCATTGCTCAGATGAGAAGAAACATCTCCGAATGGACACGGCTCAGGGCGGAATTAGAGATATTCCTATTTGTGGCCGTGGCGCAGGGGGGAGTGGGCTATCTCCAATACTTTGCTGGCGTGCCTGCACAATTGGTTGCAGTCCATGTGGTATTCGCTGTTGCTGTGTGGATCAGTGTGCTTCGGCTGTGGATCAAAAGTAGAGTCTAGCGGTGATGATTTTCGGGAATTTCTGGAAAATACTAGACTTGGAAATGTGTTGACTAATCTTTCTAATCGTTTCCAGACATTACGGAAGATTTTTATATTTGCTCTTCTGTGCATCTTTCTGAGTCTTTTTGGGGTGAGTCGAACATCGGCTGCTGAGTCTGATCTAGGTATTAGTGGGCAGTTGAAATACAGAACGGCTACCGGAGAATCCGTTTTTGTAACAGGAGTTACAGTTTCGGTCGAAGGTTCTGGTTCTGTCACAACTGACGAGACTGGCTCGTTTCGAATCCCGGTTCCAGGTCCGGGCGAATATCGAGTATTACTCGACACATCTACTTTGCCAGATACGGTCTCATTGAAAGATGTAAGTCGTGATTTTCTCAACGTCAATTTGTCAACCAACAAAGATCAGGTTGTTATTTTTGCTTTGCAGGATGGTTCAAAAGTTGCCAGCCCCGAAAGCACGTTCGCACTGCGGCGCGTGGTGCAGTTAAGCGTTGAAGGAATTAAATTTGGTCTGTATTTGGCTCTTGCTTCAGTCGGTCTTTCATTAATTTTTGGTACAACTGGTTTGGTCAACTTTGCGCACGCCGAACTCGTTACGTTTGGCAATTTGATGGGATTTTTCTTCAACTACTACGGGTTTGCGGGTGCAATTGGATTTTTGGCGCCTCTCCCTGCGCCTCTGGGTAGTGGCTCTAACTTGGTGATTGCAGCAGCACTCACGATGGTTGCTGGCGGAATACTTGGCTATGGATTGAATCGCTTTATTTTCCGTCCAGCGAGAAGAAGCGGAGTAAGTCTGTTGGCGCAGATGGTGATGACCATTGGCGGTTCGATTCTGCTTCGTTACATCTTTCTCTATTTTTTTACAGGCGGCACGAGGGCCTATCGCAGTTATTCAGCTCAAAGAGCAAACGAATTTTTAGGCATATTTCTTACTCCTAAAGACATCGCATCGATGTTGGTCAGTGTTGTGATACTCCTGATCATTGGGTTTGGGCTTAAGCGAACACGAAGTGGAAGAGCGATGCGAGCAGTTTCTGATAATCGAGATCTGTCCGAGTCTTCGGGTATCGATGTAGAAAAGGTAATTTCACAGGTATGGACAACCGGTGCAGCCCTCGCATCGCTTGCAGGTATCTTTTTGGGCCTTGACGCTGTCACTTGGGAAAGTGGTTTTCGAATCTTGCTATTTGTTTTTGCGGCAGTGACACTGGGTGGTCTTGGAACCGCATTTGGTGCTTTGTTTGGGGCGCTAATCGTTGGTCTAGTCATCAATTTGTCAACGTTGTTTATCGATGTTGAACTCAAAAACATGATGGCTCTTCTTGTTCTCGTCGTTGTATTGATGTTTAAACCCCAAGGCCTATTTGGTCGCAAAGAAAGGATCGGCTGATCTAGATGGACTGGGGATTTATATTCGAGCGCACTTTTTCGACGATGATTGGACCGGAAGTAGTGATTTATGCGCTGGCTGCCCTTGGACTGAATATTCATTTCGGCTACACAGGTCTTCTCAATTTCGGCCACGTTGCATTTATGGCGTCAGGTGCCTATGGACTGGGAGTTTCCGTCTATTATTTCCACTGGAATTTTTGGATTGGTTTAGGAATGGCGATGGTGTATTCCGTCGTGTTGGCTTTGATACTTGGTATACCAACATTGCGTTTGCGTGCTGATTATCTCGGACTTGTCACCATTGCGGCCTCCGAGACCATTCGAATTACCGTCCGTTCGAGGGTGATGAAACCGATTACCGGCGGCGCTGAAGGCATTAGCGAATTCTCAAAACCTTTCTATGACCTGAGTCCTTTTGAGCTCGGAAAATTCTACAATTTCGGACCTTTTAGATATCTCGGTCGAGATCTTTGGGTGCTGGTTGTCGGATGGACGATTTTGATACTGCTCACACTGATGGTGCAACAAGTGATGCGTGCTCCTTGGGGTCGGGCACTTCGCGCCATTAGGGAAGATGAAGACGCTGCTCGATCATTGGGTAAAAATGCTTACTCCTTTAAGATTCAATCTCTCTTGTTCGGTGGCGCAATTGGCGCAGTTGCTGGGGTTGTGCAAGTAGTTCAAAAAGGATCGATTCAGGCAGATGGATTCAATCCAACTATCACGTTTACTATTTGGATGATTTTGATCATCGGAGGACCAGCACGTCCATGGTCGCCAATCGCAGGTTCAATGATTTATTGGTCCCTGATTATTTTTGTTGAGAACGTTCTCAGACAGCTGTCCCCGCAGACTCGAGAAACTCTCGAGAACACCATCAAACTCAGCGACATCAATATCGGCCAGATGCGGTACATCATTGTCGGGCTCGGACTGCTGTTGTTGGCGCGTTATCGCCCACAAGGCATATTCGGCTCGCGAGAGGAGATGGCACTAGATGATCGCTGATTATTCACCAACACCCGGTGTTTCAAAAAAGAATCCAGCGCTCGTAATCAAGGGCGTCTCCAAGTCTTTTGGCGGCCTAAAGGCAGTCGACGTGCAACATCTTGAAATTGAGTCTGGTGTAATTACGGCACTGATTGGACCAAACGGGGCAGGTAAGACGACCTTTTTTAATCTGCTCACAGCATTTGATTCAATTGA
>DFDK01000005.1:21201-65284 GCA_002367695.1 Acidimicrobium sp. UBA3029
ATTGAACTTTTTGGAAAAGACATTGTCGGTGTTGCCTCGCACAATCTCGCAAAGAGGGGAATGGTTCGCACGTTCCAATTAACCAAAGCGCTGTCCAAGATGTCAGTGATAGATAATTTGAAACTTGGCGCATTGCATCAAAGTGGCGAGAATTTCTTTAAGTCGCTATTTGCGCCGATCTGGTCGTCACAGGAACGAGAAATTGAGTCTCGTGCTGATGAACTGTTAGATAGGTTCAATCTGTCGCATATGCGGGACGAATTTGCAGGAACGATGTCTGGTGGCCAACGAAAGCTTTTGGAGATGGCCCGAGCGTTGATGACGGATCCGCAGATCTTGATGCTGGATGAGCCGATGGCTGGGGTTAATCCTGCTCTCACACAAAGTCTTCTCGGACACGTTAAATCGCTCCGCGACGAAGGGCGTACAGTGATTTTTGTAGAACACAATATGGATGTGGTGCGAGACATATCGGACTGGGTTGTGGTGATGGCTGAAGGTGCCATAATCGCTGAGGGCACCCCAGATCACATTCGATCGAACCAAGTAGTGATCAATGCGTACCTTGGTGTGCATCATGACAGAGAGTTGTCTCAAGATGTCTAACGCACATTTGAAACCAATTGTTCAGGCCAAGAATATACAAGCTGGCTATGTGCCCGGTGTCAACATTCTTAATGGCTGCTCATTGGATTTGTACGAGAACGAAATTGTCGGGATCATTGGTCCCAATGGTGCAGGTAAGAGCACCCTCCTTAAAACTCTATTTGGTTTACTGCAGATTAGGGAAGGTTCTATTGAACACAACCAGGAGTCGATAGTAGGACTGAGTGCCCACGAGCTCGTCGGTCGAGGCATTGGTTACGTCCCACAGAGAGACAATGTTTTTCGTTCGCTGAGTATCGATGAAAACCTAGAAATGGGTGCCTATCTGCGGCCATCTGATTTTGAAGAGCGTAAGGCGTTTGTGGTTCAGTTGTTCCCACGCCTGGGAGAACGGCTCAAACAGCAGGCGGGTTCGTTGTCGGGTGGAGAACGGCAGATGCTTGCAATGGGTCGCGCGTTAATGATGAATCCACAGGTACTTTTGCTTGATGAACCATCTGCTGGTTTGTCGCCAGAGTTACAAGATCAAGTGTTCGTGCGAACCATGGAGATCAATAAGACTGGCGTCGCAGTCATCATGGTTGAGCAGAATGCTCAACGTTGTCTTCAGATTTGTCACAGGGGTTACGTGCTAGACCAAGGGAAAAATGCCTATACCGACACTGGATCAAACTTACTAAAAGACCCCAAAGTTATTGAACTTTATCTAGGGACACTCTCTAAAGATCGATCGTAAATAGTCTTACAAATAAAAAAGCCCGCCAGTCAATTGACTGGCGGGCTTTTTCAATTTAACTACTTAGCAAATATGTATTCGTTTGCGTCTGCATCCTGACCATTTGGTCCGAATGTTGCGATGCGGTAGCTAGCTTCTGCTGGCTCGCCGGCATCAGTGAAGTCATAAGGACCACCGATTCCGTCGTAGTCAATTTCAGTACCTGCCGCAATTAGTGCGAGACAATCATCAATTGTGGTGCACTTTTCGCCACCACGTGTTACATCATTGATTGCTGCACCGACGAGAGTGCCTTCTGAGCATCCGGCAACAGCTGCAGCAAGTGCCGAAATTATGACAGCGTCATAAGTCTCTGCGCCGTAGACGTATGTCTCATCTGCAACTCCACCATCTCTTAGACGGTCCGTGAAACTAGTGATAGTTGCAAGGTCGACTGAAGGCTCTGAACCGCGCATTCCTTCAAGGATTGCTGGATCGGAAACAAGCTTGTCCAAACCGCTGATGTTGCCATCCGAGCCGTACGTTGCTATGTCCGTTGGACCAGCTCCGCGAGCGTGAAGGGTGTCAATCATTGGGCCGGATTCTTCGAATCCAAGAATGATAATTGCATCTGGCATTGCTGCGACTGCTTGGTCTACTTCGGCATCAAATGTGTTTTGTGTATCTGGTGCATAAGCGACGGCTGCTACAACTGTTCCACCTGCGGCTTCAAAGTTCGCCGACACTGAGTCGAAGAGTCCTTGACCCCATGAGTCCTGACGGTAAAGGATTGCTGCATTTGTGTGTCCTTCACGAACAACAAGATCAGCAATAACCTTTCCCTGCAGAATGTCAGACGGTGCTGTGCGGAAATACAAGTTGTTGTCATCGTAGGTTGTCAAGTCTGCTGCAGTGTTTGCAGGTGAGAACATGACGTTGCCTGAACCTGTGATTTTATCAATCACAGTTTTGGAAACCGATGAGGATGCTGCACCGATGATTACTGATGCGCCAGCGGACAAAAGTCGATCGACTTCTGTGTTGGCAATGTCAGTTGTCAAGTCGCCAGAGTCGCCCTGCAGGAGCACTACGTCTGAGCCATTAATGCCGCCAGCGGCATTGATGTCTGCAACAGCAAGATCTGCTCCAATAACTTCTGGTGGTCCGAGAAACGCAAGGCTTCCCGTTACAGGCAGGATGGTACCAATGGTGAGTGCTTCTATGCAGTCACCTTCAGATGCAGCCGCTGTATCTTCTGTTGCGGCCTCGTCGCTGCTGCCACAGGAAACAGCAACAAAGCTGAGACCTATAACAAGAGCACCGAAGCGCTTCATGTTTGATTTCTTCATGTGTTTTTCTCCCCCTAAAAGCCGGAAGGCGGATTGCCTGCCTGGGTTAGGAAGGTCAAGCCTAGGGGGAGATCAGGATCCTGGCAATCCTGGCAATCCTGGCAATCCTGGCAATCCTGGTAATGGTGCTGCCGCTTTCGCGAGTCGATCGTTGATTGCGGCGCCTAAGCCAATGTTTCTGGGCAGAACAGCAATAAGCGTATGTATTTGGTCGGTGTCAGCTTGACGCAGGTCGTTATAGAGCAATGAAGCGAAAAGGGGCAAATTATTGCATCTATTCAAAATTCGTGCTGGGTGTTGCTGGGGAGAGAGGGTTTCAAATAGAAGAGTTGCCGCTTCTTCATTATCGGCGAGGAGTACCTCGCATGAAGGTCGGTAGTGACTTTCCAGCATCCCTGAGGCACGAGAGATACCATTTGAGCTTCTAATTTGATAGCCCAATATATGTTCGATGTCCTCAACGGGTATTCCGCCTGGACGCAAGATTTGTGGTGGTGAGACAGAAAAATCCAAGATTGTTGACTCAACACCAATCAAACACGACCCGTCGTCGACGATGAGATCGACGTCGCCCTGGAGGTCGTCGCAAACATGCTGTGCAGTAGTCGGGCTGACTTTACCAAAACGATTCGCTGACGGAGCCGCAATTGGCGATCCCAGATTCGTAATCAGCTGTCGAGTGAATTGATTGTCGGGTATTCGGACTGCGACAGTTTCGCGACCGCCAGTAACGCTCACAGGTACTAGTTCGCTGCGTCGTAGCAGAAGTGTCAGTGGACCAGGCCAACATGTACGAGCAACCTTGATTGCATCATCAGAAATATCACGAGCGACGGTTACCAACTGATCGATATTTGCAATATGCACGATCAGGGGGTGATCCTGCGGTCGACCTTTGACTGTAAATATTTTGTGAATTGCGACTTCGTTATTCATCGCTGCGCCAAGTCCGTAAACGGTCTCAGTTGGAATTGCTACAAGTCCACCATTGCCAAGAGTTTCTAACGCAATCTCCATCGTCGCCAAATCCGATGCAAAAGCAATGTTGCATGATGGGATTGATTGTTCTGCCGGTGCAACTGATTGACTCATATGACTTGAACTGTACAAAGTTTGACCTTTGTGTCTGCAATATACAGTAGTATTAATTGGCTTTACAGGCCAGATTTGGAGACAGGCTTACATGCGATTTCTCAATGAAGCACCATCGTTTGATCTGACGTACAACGATGTTTTCATGGTTCCAAGCATGTCAACCGTTCAATCGCGACAGAGTGTCGACCTTGCAACACCCGACGGTCTAGGTACGACGATTCCTGTAGTCGTTTCAAATATGACTGCGATAGCTGGCAGACGCATGGCGGAAACAGTTGCTCGACGCGGTGGGTTGGTTGTGTTGCCGCAAGATATCCCGCTTGATGTTGTGCAAACCGTTGTCGATTTCGTGAAATCACGCCACACGGTCTTTGAAACACCGATAACTATGCCTGGCGATGGAACAGTCGGCGAAGCATTGAGCCTGATTCATAAGCGCGCCCATGGTGCAGTCATTGTTATGGATGACGACGGACGCCCAGCGGGAATATTTACAGAGCATGACGCGGCGGGTTTCGATCGATTTAGTCAATTGCACACCTCCATGAGTCGTGACTTGATCTCACTCAATGCTTCTCAATCGGCTGAAGAGATGTTCAATCAGATGACCGAATTAAGGATTACGTTTGCGCCAGTTATTGACGATTCCGGAAGACTCGTAGGATGCGTGACCCGTAAAGGAGCTTTGCGATCCACGATTTACCAACCCGCCCTCGACAAACAGGGTCGTTTGATGATCGGAGTCGCAGTAGGTATTAACAGCGAGCCAGTAAAACGCGCCCAAGCACTTGCCACAATGGGGGTTGATGTGCTCGTTGTGGATACAGCACATGGGCATCAAGAACGGATGTTGCAAGCTGTAACGCAGGTTCGATCTGCTGTCGGAGAACTACCAGTTGTAGCAGGGAATGTCGTGACTGCATCTGGTACTCGACAGCTCATCGAAGCAGGAGCCGACATCGTCAAAGTAGGGGTTGGACCCGGCGCAATGTGCACCACTCGTATGATGACCGGAGTTGGACGGCCACAGTTCTCTGCGGTGCTGGAATGTTCGGCAGAATCGGCCCGCCTCGGAAAACATATTTGGGCCGATGGAGGAGTGCGTTACCCACGTGATGTGGCATTGGGACTTGCAGCCGGTGCATCCAATGTGATGTTTGGTTCGTTGCTCGCAGGCACTTACGAGAGCGCTGCCGACACTCTTCGAGATTCGGATGGGCGACTCTTCAAGGAGAGTTTTGGAATGGCATCAAATAGGGCCGTTCGAAATCGCACCCGAAGTGAGACAGCATTGGATCGTGCACGTAAAGAATTGTTCGAAGAGGGCATTAGCACTTCCCGCATGTATCTCGACCCGGAACGACCAAGCGTCGAAGACATTATTGACCAAATTGTCGCCGGCGTTCGCTCATCGTGCACATATGCGGGTGCACGTTCAATACCCGAATTCGCCGAACGCGCTGTAGTAGGTATTCAAAGCGCATCTGGTTACGAAGAAGGTCGTGCGCGGGATACCAGTTGGTGATGTCGCCAAGTGTCAACGTTGTCGCAATCGACGGACCAGCCGGAGCTGGAAAGTCAACGATCGCCCTTGAATTGGCTCGTGTTCTAAACTTGCCATATCTCGATACTGGCGCGATGTACCGCGGCATCACATGTGCAGTTTTGCGCAAAGGTATAGATCCAAGCGATGAGTCATCGGTTGCACAACTTGCGCTTTCTACAGTTCTAGACATAAGCGACAATGGTCTTTTTGTAGATGGTTTGGATGCCACACTCGAAATTCGCGGAGAATCAGTTACTCGCGCTGTGAGCTCCGTGGCGTCCAACTCTGAAGTTCGGAGTCAGTTACGTGAACTTCAAAGGAAGTGGGTCACAGAACGTGGAGGTGGCGTGGTTGAAGGTCGTGATATTGCTACGGTCGTGTTTCCTGATGCCAGGCTTAAGATTTATTTAACAGCTAGCCCTCTAGTTCGTGCCCAGCGGCGTGTGGCACAAATCGGTGGTGATGTAGAACAGATTGCGCAAGATATCGCTGAACGAGATCATAGAGACTCAACTCGCATAGATAGCCCCTTACGAGAATCTGAGAGTGCGTTAGTGGTTGATACAAGCAATCGAACAATTGAAGATGTAGTGAATCAGATTGTTGTGGCATTTCATGGCTGAAGTGACGACAAAACTCGCCGGTCAATCTTTCGGAAATAGACTTTTTTATGGAACGATTCGTTTCATTGTGATTGTGATTTGTCGTTTGTATTTGCGTCTGCGAATAATTGATGCACACAAAATTCCCAGAACAGGAACATTCATATTGGCACCTAGCCATCGTTCTACCCTCGATATTCCAGTTGCAGCGGCAACCACCCGACGTCGTTTGATGTATATGGGGAAAGATTCGATGTGGAAATTCAAGCCGATAGGTGCGTTTCTTACAGCACTTGGGACTTTTCCCGTAACTCGTGGTTCTGCAGATCTTGAAGCGTTGAAGCGGTGTATCGCAATACTTCATCGTGGAGATCCTCTCGTCCTGTTTCCTGAAGGTACGCGTCGTCAAGGTCGAGTTATCGAGCCGTTATTTGATGGAGCCGCATTTATTGCATACAAGACTGGTGTACCAATCATTCCTGTAGGAATTGCTGGATCAGAAGAAATTTGGCCTCCTGGAACAAGGTTGCCTCGTCCACGCAAGTGTGTTGCCGTTGTCGGCGATCCTATTTATCCAAAGAGTTTGAACGGCGCGCGAGCTACTCGCGAAATGATGAGTGAATTTACTCTCGAGCTACAAACTTCTTTACAAACGGTGTTCGATCAAGCTTTCCAAAAACTCGATTAGCGAGCAAAATATGCGACAAGTGCATCGCGCAAATAAATAGGATCTAGAGCACCACAAATTTCGCGAGCAGAGTGCATTGACAGTTGCGGTATACCAACGTCGATTGTGTCAATTCCTAATCGCGTAGAAGTTATTGGGCCAATAGTCGTGCCGCATGCAATGTTGTTACGCGATGAGAAGTGCTGAATTGGCACTTGGGCTTTGTCGCAGGCATCTGTAAATGGAGCGATAGATGTTGAACTCGTGGCGTAGCGTTGACCAACATTGGATTTGATAACTACACCTTGATTTATGAGCGGCGAATGGTTCGAGTCATGTCGCTCGGGATAGTTGTGATGTACGGCGTGGGCATTATCGGCTGAAACACAGTGTGACTTTGCCAACGTGTTGATGAAATCCTGCCGAGAGAGTCCAGCAGTGATGCATAACCGCTCGAGTACATGTTCGAGCAATGGCCCAGCAGCGCCTGTTGCCGAGGATGATCCAACCTCTTCATGATCGAATAATGCAGCGATACTTGGTGACGGATTATTCGTTTCTTGCAATAAAGCAGTCATCGCGGCCCAACATGAAGCCTGATTATCAATACGTGCTGACGCCAATAACGAATCATCAGCACCAATGATCGATGCCGGCTGAATATCGAATAACTGGCTAGAGCTGGCCCGAATCTGATTGTGAGTTGTCTCGCATTGTTTTGCCACCCAGTGATCAAAATCGACCCCAATATCCGATAATTGCCATAGGGCATTCAAATGTTGGTGTCGGTCAATGAAGAGGCCCTTGTCGTTTACGTCTCTGTCAAGATGAATGGCCAGCTGAGAGATGCGGGCTACCGGTTTATCGCTTGAAAAAAGTTTCGTTGAACCATCCTGTAGAACCACGTGACCCGCAATTCCTAGATCACGGTCGAGCCACGAGTTGAGAAGTGGACCACCGTAGATCTCGACACCCAATAAAGACATATTTGCATGTTGTTTATTGGGCTGGGGCTTGATGTGCAAACCCGGTGAGTCGCTATGTGCGCCAACTATGCGAAAACCGATATGCAAAGAATTCTCAGGTACTCTCCAGGCAATTATTGCCCCACCTCGACAGATAAAGCCTTGAGTTGCAGACAACGTGTCGATTTTGGAGCAGTCAATGAAACCAGCTTCAGTCAGTCGTAGTCGCCACCAATCGACTACGTGATGTGCCGTTGGCGAGGCGTCGAGTTGTGCCAATAAGGAAGAGATAGTTGGTGATCCACTCATCCTTGTGATGGTAACGAGGGTAACCGAACACGAACGTTTTGACCCAACAACTTGCAGGTCGTGGCAACTGGTTCACCGCTTTTAGCTTGGGCCGTTGCTACTTCAATGCAGGCATTGAGACTGTCTCGCTGAGTGAAGCCAACGTATCCAACCGCGCAGCAAATACCTATTAAGAGAAGTTTGGTGACCAACGATGACGCAAACTTAAGAACAATGAGCAGAGTGAAAATAGAGGAAACTATGGCACCGACTGAAAGATTTTTTGCCAAGTCCGCATTGAGGTCAAATAAACTCACCGTCGTATTCTGTCATGTGTCCGACCCTATGCTGGACATATGAGTTCAAACGTTAATTTGACTGGTGTCGGCCCATCCGATATGTGTTTACCCGATGTCGATGCACAATTGGTGTCTGCTCTAGACACGGCATTGGAACTACCTGATCTTGACCGTCGCGCAGCAGTCGTTTCAATTGTCGCATCGAACCCTACGTATCTTGAAGGATGGGCCGCGATGGGTGCCCTAGGAAGTGAAACGATGGACTCATACATGGCTTTTCGTGTGGGTTACCACCGCGGCCTTGATGCTCTGCGCGGTAATGGCTGGAAGGGTTCTGGGTATGTTCGTTGGTCGCACATTCCTAACCGTGGTTTTTTGAAGTGCTTACATGGCCTAGCGAAAACGTCTCGCTTGATTGGAGATAATGCCGAGGCTGATCGATGCGAACAATTTTTATTGCAGCTCGATTCATCGCATACCTTCTAATATCTGATACGTGACTGAAACGTGTTCGTGTTTTGTTCTTGCTGGCGGTAAAAGTACACGCTTTGGATCAAATAAGTCTCTTGCATTGGTCAATACTCAACAAATGGCGCTAGTCGTTGCAAGTAATCTGCAATCAGCTTTTGGGAGTGCACCCCAACTTGTGGGAGCGGATGAGCAAACTAGAAGCTCCATAGGACTGGATTCTATTTCGGGGCAAAGGGAGGGCAATGGACCATTGGCCGCAATTGTTGATGCGATGGAAAGCTCTGAAAGCTCACTGATTGCTTTTGCACCAAACGACACACCATTCTTCACAGCGCACAATTTCGCTGCACTTCTGGCAAAGATAGAGAATTCAAGTGCCGATGTTGCGGTTGCAGTGGATGACACAAATGCAACCCATGTGCACTGGTTGCTTTCTATTTGGCGTAAATCTTCTTGCTTGCCAATACTGCGAAATGAGTACGACCGTGGAGTGCGGTCTGTTCATGGTGCCGTCACTGCGTTGCGAATAGCGCCAGTTGCGTTCGATGCTGTTTTTGTACGCAATATCAATGCAGTTTCAGATTTGACTGACCAAGGTACTATTTAGCACCCGCGACGAAAGGCTTATTCGTGTCAGTACGAGAAATTACGATCGATGAATTGATGACCGCAGTAGATAATGGCGCCCGCGTGATTGATGTGCGGGAAATAGACGAATACGAATCTGGACACATACCGGCTGCAAGGCTCCTACCACTCGGAACGGTGCCAAATAACTTGGATGCTTTTCGTTCAGACGATGATGTTTACGTGGTTTGTCATTCTGGTGGCAGAAGTATGCGTGCCTGTGAGTTTTTGCATGATCAGGGAATCACCAATGTGGTCAACGTGATTGGCGGGACTTCTGGCTGGATCACTCTTGGAAACCCGGTCGCAACCGGCGCACAATCCTAATTTCATGACATCGTCAAACCAATAGCGCTTATGAACATCTCCTGGGTTGATTCCGATATTGACTTGCAATCCCTTTTGCAAGACATGAAGGGTTGCGAGCGTTACGCAATGGATACGGAGTTTCATCGAGAGCGAACATACTTTCCTCAATTAGCGCTGATTCAGATTAAGCACAACAATAAGATTTTTCTGATAGATCCGATTGCGGTAGATCTTCAACTTTTTACAGAACTCTTCTTGTCGGATTCATTGTGCGTTTTGCACGCTGCACAACAAGATCTCGAAGTACTCAACCATGCGTGTGGGTCGGCACCTATGCACATTTTTGACACTCAGATAGCGGCGGGATTTATTGGGATGTCGACTCCTTCGTTGTCATCTCTCATCTTGAGTGAGTTGAAGGTCAGTATCAGTAAAGGTGATCGACTTACAGATTGGTTGCGTCGACCTTTGACATCAGACCAAAAAACATATGCAGCCACAGATGTTGAACATCTTTTTGATATTCAGGACAATCTGGAAAAACGTTTGAATGAACTTGAGCGACTGAGTTGGGTACGTGAAGCCTGCGAAGAGTTGCGAGTCAGACCTGCAGGGCCGGCTGAACCGACAGACGCGTGGCTACGCGTGAAGGAAGCGCGAGCACTAAAAGGTCAAGCCCGTGGCATCGCTCAAGCGGTATGTGAATGGCGAGAACGCAAAGCAATGGCGGCCGATATTCCTCCACGTCGGATTCTTTCTGACATAGCAATTTTGGGAATCGCCCAAATCATGCCAAAGACTTCGGACGAATTGCTCAAAGCTAGGGGAGTTGAACAGCGTCAGATCGGTGGCGATGTAGGACGTGAACTACTCGCCGCGGTTGAACGAGGCAAAAGTGTGGTGGTGTCGTTGCCGCAAATTGAGAATGACGATGTAGACAAGGAGTTACGTCCTGCAGTTGGACTGATCACTGCATGGATGAGTGAACTTGCGAGGACCCACCATATTGACTCCACATTGCTCGGCACTAGAAACGATATTTTGTCTCTTTTACGTAAATCGCCTCAAGGTCGACTGAGTGTTGGATGGCGTGCAGAAATGGTTGGTAAAGATATCGAGCGCATTCTGTCTGGTGAAGCAGGATTGAGCTTTAATGGTCACGGAAGACTCAGGCTGCTACCAACCAATAATTCAATAATCTAAGTCAATTACCGCATAAGCACAGGCGTAACGGGCTAGGATTTGCACCGATGTTTATCCACTAAGTGGCTGCCGCACCGGTGGTCACCCGATCAAGGTTCGGAGCCCCACCGTGAAGAAGGGTCGTCATCGTCGCTTCGAAGAAGCGCGCAAATTAAAGCAATCTGGTCCTAGCGCAAGTGATCTTGGGCTGGGCGGTCCTAGCAAAGAAGCAGAGACAGAGGAAGATCAATACGCAGCAATTGCCGAGAAATACGGTGTGCGCTTCGATGAAGATGATGAAGAAAGCCAAGAGGACGAAGAACGCGAAAGTTAGCTATTGCTGAACCTCCAGCGCACAACAGTTCCCCCAAAAATAAGTCAAGAAAGACCATGACACAAACACCAGAGAAGTTGCGCAACATTGCGCTTGTAGCCCACGTTGACCACGGCAAGACCACGTTACTCGACGCTCTTTTGCGTTCAGCTGGCACTTTTGCTGCCCACTCCGCAATCATCGATCGTGTAATGGATAATGATGATCAAGAGCGCGAGCGAGGCATCACTATTTTAGCCAAGGCCGCACAAATCGAATGGAAGGGCACCAAGATCAACTTGGTCGATACCCCCGGTCACGCTGACTTCGGTGGAGAAGTTGAACGCGCATTAGCGATGGTTGATGGCATTCTGTTGCTCGTGGATGCCGCAGAAGGTCCATTGCCACAGACTCGATACGTGCTGTCAAAAGCCCTTGCTTTGGATTTGCCGGTGATATTGGTGATTAACAAAGTAGACCGTCAAGATGCACGTCCAGAAGAGGTCTTGCACGAAGTTGAACAGTTGTTCTTGGATCTTGCGCATGCAGACCATCACTTATCGTTCCCTGTGTTTTCTGCCGTTGCACGAGACAGCCTTGCCATGGCAGGAATCGGGATGCCGGCCGCTGATGGCGACCTGTCGCCACTGATTGATGCCATCATCGACCACATTCCTGCTCCACAAAATGACATGAATGCTCCATTGCAAGCCATGGTCACCAACTTGGATGCTTCTGACTATTTAGGGCGTTTAGCAATAGGTCGAGTGATCTCTGGAGTGATGCGCAAAGGCGATCAGGTTTCGCTGTGCCAGAAACCAACAGACGATAATCCAGCACCAGTACTTCGGCGTAAACTCAGCGGATTGATGGCTTTCCAAGGCATTGATCGAGTGGACGTTGCGGAAGTAATCGCAGGAGACCTGTTCATTATGAGCGGGATCGATGAAGTTGAAGTAGGCGACACCATCGCATCCATCGATAACCCCGTCCCACTACTGCGGCTCGAGGTTGATGAGCCCGTTTTACGCATGAGTTTCGGAGTGAATACGTCACCTTTTGCCGGAAAAGACGGCAAGTATTTGACAAGTCGACACTTGCGTGATCGCCTGCAGAAAGAAATTCTTGGAAACGTGTCAATCAAGATTGCTAACACCGAGTCAACCGACGTAATGGAAGTTGCCGGTCGAGGCGAACTGCAATTAGCTGTTTTGATCGAAAACATGCGTCGTGAAGGTTACGAATTACAAGTTAGTCGACCAGAAGTAATTACGCGAGAGATCAATGGCAAGAAGCATGAGCCTCTTGAATCCGGAACATGTGACGTGCCAGACGAGTACGTAGGCGCTGTCACACAGGCACTTGCTCCGCGAAAGGGTCGCATAACCGATCTACGCCCCGGAGATGCCAACCGTACGATCGTCTACTTTGAGGCGCCTTCGCGCGGCTTGATTGGTTTTAGATCCCTTTTGTTGACAGTGACTCGTGGAACAGCTTTGCTACACCAGAGCCTTGCAGGCTGGATGCCATGGGCAGGAGAGTTGCCACATCGACTCGGTGGAGCAATGGTTTCAGATCGGATGGGTCCTGCAACGGCTTATGCGCTCGACAATCTTGAGCAGCGAGGCACACTTTGTATCTCTCCAGGTGACGAGTTGTACGAAGGCATGGTTGTGGGGGAGAATGCCCGCGAAGAAGAGATGGTTGTGAATGCGGTTCGTGCGAAAGAAAAGAACAACATTCGTACGCACAGCCATGACGAAGGCATCAAACTTGCTACACCAGTGACACACACGCTAGAAACCGCTATCGAATGGATTGCAGACGACGAGTTGGTTGAAGTAACCCCACTCAACGTGCGAATTCGAAAGAAGTACTTGACGATCGAAGATCGTCGTAAGTACACCAAGCGCAATTCAAACTAGCCAAAACTCACCGAAACCAGTTAGTAGCAGTATCTACTTTTTTGCTGGTTTGCGCGTTGGGTTCTTGAGCGTCACTTGAGGATGTGGTCGAGGAGTTGAACGCTTCTCTTCGAGCAACTTCACAAGTGTTTTATAGGTCTTTGAACCAATAAGTTCAGTTATCTCGTCTTTGAGGTACTTGTATACCGGATCTTTACCTACGAATGCTGCAGGATCATCTGTGCACCACCAATGAAACTCAATGCCGCCCTCACCCCAGTCGCGCCGTTTCCATTCGCGCAGATGAGAGATGACGTGTCCGTCGTCTTCGGTGTGCTCGTCCAACCGAAGCGGAACCTGCCAACACACATCAGGCTTCCAGTCCATTGGGCGCTCACCAACTTCGAGTGCAGCAATATGAAAAGCACAACCCATTCCACCTTCAAAGCCGGGATCGTTGTGAAAGATGCAAGCATCATTAACACGTCGTGTTGCGTCCGAACCATCGCGATTCTTAATCAGCCAACGGTTGTTGGCTCCCTTAGCGTGCTTCTGCCAGTGTTCTGGCTTGAGACGTTTTACAGATTTCTTAACCGATGCAAGATCTTTTTTGTCAATGAAGTGGGCGCCGTAGCTACAACAGCCTTGCTGTAATTTGGTGGCATCATCATCAAGTACACCTTTGCAGCCAGATCCGTATATGCACGACCAGTTTGAGAGCATGAAAGTCGAATCGATCATCCATGTTTGTTCGGCATCCGGGTCGGTGAAACTAATCCACTCATGAAGTTCTTCTGGTCGTGACATAGATTGTGACGCTAGACGATAGAACCGCACATCACACGTCATTCGGCGACAATTGGACAAGAAATCCAGGAGATGATGACATGTGTGTTGTGTGGACTGTCATACTTGATGCATGCCTGCATCGCAAGACGAATCCATCAATGACATTGTCTCCAGACTTGAATCCATCTCGGAGGAGATAGCCGATAAGGCTCTCGATGCGCTCAAATCGGCTCATCGAGAGGGTGCTGTAAAACGACCAGAAACTGAACGACAGCTCATGACAGCTCGTCGTGCAATCGAGAAGGCGATTGGGGTGCTTACGCGCCTTGATTAAGGAAGTTGATCATTTCGCGTAAACCACCTGCGTTGCTGCGGTTTGGATCGAATCGTAATCGGAACTTTTCGACATGATCATTTTCGGCTCTTTCGGCAGAGTGAGGTTGCACCACTTCGAATCCACCGGTTCGACACAAATGTCCAAATCTGCTTTTAAGACCCTCAAGCAGTTGGACGGTTGGCTCATTGTTTAAACGCATGATCAGGTGTTTGCCTATATAACGAATTGAATGATAATTGCGATAAAAATTTTGAATCTCTAAAGTTGCATCAGAGATACTGTCGCAAACGCGATAGAGCGCCAGGTCTTCTGGCGACACAAGCCCACGTACGAGCAATTGAGTGCGAATCATGTCATCGATTGAATGCCAGAAACGATCGTCTGGAAGATCTAGCAGCACTATTGGCACTGGAACGCCCTTACCGGTTTGCGTAAGTGTAAGTAGCTCAAAGGTCTCATCGAGCGTGCCGAATCCACCTGGTAGGCACAGAAATGCATGAGACTCTTTCACTAGCATCAATTTGCGAGTAAAAAAATATCGCATCGAAACATACTTTTCGTCGCCGGCGATAATCGAGTTCGCGGAGGACTCGAACGGCAGACGGATCGACACGCCAATGGAACGCTTCCTACCCGCTCCTTCCATACCAGCTTCCATAATCCCAGGACCAGCACCTGTTACGACCATCCATCCCTCGTCGGCAAGACATTTGGCAACGTTATGTGTATGCAAATACAGTGGGTCATCCTTCTTGGTTCGAGCTGAGCCAAAGATGGTTACTTTGCGTTCCTGTGTGTACGGCTGGAACATAGCGAAGGCTTCTCGCATCTCCTTTAAGGCCGATGATGCAATCTTGAGATCTAGCGTCGATGTTTGATCTGTGCCGAGCTCGAGACTGGTCGTGATGAGTTGCATCACATAATCAGTGTTGTGAATTGAGCCAAATTCAGCTACTAGATCCGAAATTGATTTCTGCAACTCGACCAACTGGGTCATTGGTGAAATGCTTGGTCTTTCACTTTGAGAGCATCAATGAGTTCGGTGAAACTCTGTTGAAACGATCGAACACCCTCGGACTCGAGCTGGTTTGCAACTTCAGATACATCTACACCCAGCTCTGACAACGCATGCCAACGAGTATGAGCAAGATCAATATCGGACTCAATTGTTGTGCTTGGAGTTCCGTGATCATTGAACGCCAACATGGTGTTGTCTGGCAGGGTATTAACCGTGTGGGCTCCAATTAATTGATCTACATACAACGTGTCGGGGTAGGACGGATTTTTGGTTGAAGTAGATGCCCACAACGGACGCTGCACGCGTGCACCACGACGAACAAGAGCGGCCCAGCGTGGGCCAGAAAATGTTTTTAAGAAAAGCTGGTATGCGAGTTTTGCCTGCGATATGGCCGCAGTACCGCAAAGTTCTATGGACTCAAGAGTGCCAACCTTTAATAATCGCTTATCGATCTCTGTATCAACTCTCGAAATGAAAAAACTCGCAACACTGGATACTCCAGAAAGTGATTCTTCAGATTTTGTACCAAGTATTTCGAGCCCTTCGATGTAGGCATTCATCACCTCTTGATAACGCTCAAGACTAAAAATAAGCGTCACATTGACATTGCGACCTTCGCTAATCATTGTCTTAATAACGGGAATACCTTCCTGAGTCGCAGGAATCTTGATCATGACGTTGTCACGGTCTACTCGAATATCTAATTCGCGGGCAGCCTTCTCGGTAGCTGCTGTATCGCGAGCCAGGTTTGGGTCAACTTCAACACTGACAAATCCATCTGAGCGATTGGAAGACTCATAAAGGGGTTGAAACACGTCAAGTGCATCTTGAATGTCCTTGATTACGAGCTCCCAATAACTTTCGATCGGTGAGTGTTGAAGCGTTGCCAATTGTCGAAATTGTTCGTCGTAATCTTGAGAACCCTGGATTGCTTTTTGAAAAATGGTGGGATTCGAGGTCAATCCCCGAATACCCGTATCAAGTATTCCCTGCAGCGCTCCGCTAGTAATGAATTCACGCTTGAGATTGTCAAGCCAAGGGCTTTGACCGCATTCATCGAACAATCGCACCAGGCGAGAATGTGTCATCAGTCTTGTTTATCAGATGCAATCAACTCAAGTGCGCAATCAACCACATGTTCTACAGATATTCCAAGTTTCTGCATTACAACATTGCCGGGAGCACTTGCACCAAAGCGATCGATACCTATTGATTGGTCGGCATATTTAGACCATCCGAATGTGCTGCCGGCTTCTACGGACAGCACAGGAATGCCACGCGGGAAAATCGTCGATTTATATTCGTTGGACATTATTTCAAAGCGATCCCATGATGGCATGCTTACAACTTGAGACGCAATACCTGACTGTTCTAGTTGCACAGCGGCCTGGATGCAAAGAGATACTTCGCTACCCGTGCCAACGAGAACGATCTGGACTTCTTCCGCACTCCGACGAACAACTCCGGCACCTGTTGCAATGGCAGATCCATCGGTGGTTATCGGAAGTGACTGTCGACTTAATATCAGGGCGGTTGGTCCGTCATGATCGACAGCATCACACCAAGCTTTCACAGTTTCGTTCGAATCGGCAGGCCGAACCACATGAAGGTCCGGAATAATCCGCAATGAAGCAAGATGTTCAACCGGTTGATGAGTCGGACCATCTTCTCCAACACCTACCGAATCATGCGAGAACACAAAAATAACTTTTGCATGTGAGAGTGCTGCTAACCGTATGGACGGACGCATGTAGTCAGCAAAAACAAAAAATGTCCCGCCAACCGGCTGAATCCCACCATGCAACGCCATACCAACCATTGCGGCTGCCATCGCATGTTCGCGAATGCCGAAATAGATTTGCTGACCTTGAGGATTCGGCGCAGATTGCGCATCGAAAGCTCCGATTTTGACTCCAGTGTTGCCTGTTAGATCTGCAGACCCGAGCATCAACCCAGGAAGATCGCTCAAACTTGCACTGATTGCCAATGGCATAGCTTGGCGTGTTGCAAGTTTTGAATCTGGTTCGAAAGTCGGCATTCGCGCATTCCATTTGGCACTCTTTTGAGGATTCCAGCATGCTTCAAAATCCGAATTTGTCTTTGTGGCTTTGTACGTTGCGACCAATTGTGCACATCTTCCTCTCGCATACTCTCGAGAAGCTGCGACAGTCTTCGTAGGGGCCCAGAAGGGTTCATTCGGAATATTGAGCACTGCTTTCGTGCGCTCGACGTGCTCGGCGAGAAATGGATTGCCATGCGCTTCATGACTATCAGTGAAATCTGGTGATGGAAAACCAATATGAGTTTGCAGAATACATAAAGTGGGCGATCCGCGATGTTGCTTAGCTTTGTTAAGTGCAATTTCTAGAGCGTCGAGATCCTCGCCAATCTCACCAAGTTGCACAACATTCCATCCATACGAAGTAAAACGCGCAACTACATCATCGGAGCAAGTCAACGCTGTACTGCCGTCAATCGTGATCTTGTTATCGTCGTAGACGCAAATCAGTCGATCGAGGCCAAGGTGTCCAGCTAGTGAAGCAGCCTCATGGCTAACGCCCTCCATCAAACAACCGTCACCGGCGATCACGAATGTGTGGTGGTCCATCAATTCAGACCCAAAGCGCGCACGCAAATTACGTTCGGCGATTGCTATTCCAACTGCGTTGGCAAATCCTTGACCGAGCGGACCAGTAGTTACTTCAACTCCTGCGGTGTGACCGGCTTCAGGATGTCCAGGTGTCAACGAATCAAATTGACGGAATGATTGCAGGTCAGATAATTCGAGTCCATACCCATTGAGAAATAACATTGCGTACTGCAAAATCGATGCGTGTCCGGCTGAAAGAATGAAACGATCTCGGTTTCTCCACATCGGATCCTGAGGTGCATGCTGCATGATTCGTGAATACAACACGTGCGCAAGGGGAGCAAGGGCCATCGCGGTTCCCTGGTGACCACTCTTCGCTTTTAGCGGTGCATCCATAGCAATGCCACGAGCGATTGTGACGATTTCGCTATCCATTTCAGGGGAGAGACGAGGCAAAGCATTCACGGCGGCGACTGTAGTTGCTTCTAGGCGACCGGTGGGAGCAGTGTTAACGGAACTTTGTGCCATTCTTCTTTATCAATTCGGCAATGAGCAAAAATCAGACCATATTTTGTTAGTTCGAGAGCACCCCTGACAAGGCGATAAGTGAATTTGCCAGGTTCAACTGTGAAAGGACTGACATTGCGAGCTAGCTGCTCCGAATCTTCATCAAAACCATCCCGAAAAATGACCTCAAATACACCAGAACCAGGTTCGCTCGCTTGGCAATAAATCAACGCCATGAGGTGTGGCTCGATTGTTACTGGTACAGGGCTAGGAGCCGCAAGCGAAAAGAAGACCCCCGTCATATCGATGCGGGTGGCTGGCCCAGGCGCCTGCTTCATCTCGAACGTATCGATGAACAATGCGGAGACGATATGCACGTAACAACTTTAGTCGTTGTCAGGCATATTCAAAAGCCCATTACTGATTGTTTTGATAACGGTGAGGTCGTACTCGAGTAATACCAAGTCTGCTCGCTTGCCTTTCTCGATTTCACCTCTGTCTCGGAGCCCCAGAACACGTGCTGGGTTCCTGGTAACGCTTGCCAAAGCTCTGGTCAGAGATATTGAGCAATGGAGAACCGCATTACGTAGTGCCTGATCCATAGTCAGCACGCTTCCCGCAAGTGTGCCGTCTTTTAGACGGGGTGCGAGATCTGAGTTTGACTGAACTGAATCGGAAACCATGATCATGCGTTCTGGTTTCGCAATGAATGCGAGCTGCACAGCACGCATAGAGACGTGTTCGAGATCAACAATAATTGATGCATAGATTTCATCATCGGTAAGCACGTCGAGTGCTATTCCATGATCTCTGTGATGCATGCCAGACATAGCGTTGTACAAATGTGTGACCATTTGAGCGCCTGCCTGCTTAGCCAACAAGAATTCCTGCTCAGAAGCGCTTGTGTGACCAAGAGACACTGCCACTCCCATTTTGCGCAGTAGACGTACAGCGGCAACTGCTTCATCTTGCTCGGCACCAATCGTCATAAGAGCGACACATGCCGGCAACTGCGATATCCAACCCAAATCGATATCGATAACACTGTGCCTATCGTGTGCACCAATCGCAGCGCCGAGAAATGGACCCTCTAAGTGCACTCCAATAATAGAAGTTTGAGCCACTGCAGCAGATAAATTTCTGACCTCAATTTGTGAATCGATCATTGAGATTGCAGATTCGAGATCTTTCAGAGGTGCGCTCACCAACGTTGGGCACCAACTGGTGACTCCGGTATTGAGCAAGTATTTATCAACTTGGGACCATTGCTCCACATCCGAAGAGGAAACGTTAAAATTATCGAATCCGTTTACCTGTAAATCAATAAATCCAGGCACGAGAATTGCATCGAACTCGGCATCTTCGGTTTGAATATCCAAGACATCGGTGATCATTCCAGTCGCATCCCATGTCACGCTCGTCGGGCCTGTAAGAGCACCATTCACGAATGCGCGCGTGGCGGATATTTGCCTCATAACGATCCAAATTAGTGCTTGCTTGAGTAATGTGTTGAGTTGTGTCTGATCAACGAATGATGTCTGAAGCGTTGTCGAAGCAATTGCTCACACCTTTCGGCTTTCCGTTCGCTGTAGAAGCCGTTGTAGCTACAGCCAAGGAGGCGGGAGACGCCGCTGATGGGATGGGCTATCCAGTCGTAGCAAAGCTCAACGGTGATTCGATCGCCCACAAGACGGAACGAGGTCTTGTGCGTCTCAAGCTTGTTGATCGCGCAGCCGTCGAACAGGCCGCCATTCAATTGCTGGCGATGGCAACACCAGAAGATGGAGAGGTGCAGTTGCTTGTTGCGAAGATGATCGATGGCAGTCGAGAGCTCATTGTTGGCATGGTTCATGATCCAGCTTTTGGAAATACTGCGATGCTGGGCATCGGCGGTATTTTCGCCGAGGTTATCCAAGATGTTGTTTTTGCTCCGATGCCAATCAATTTGATTGCTGCCCACCGAATGATTAGGGCGCTGAAGTATCAATCAATTCTGCGTGATTTTCGGGGTGAGAGCGCTGTTGATACAGATGCCTTAGCGAGTGCGCTGGTCGCCATAAGTGTGGCTTGTGACGAGCATCCAGAAATTATGTCGATAGACATCAATCCACTGATCGTGCAGCGTGACGGCACGCTGATTGCAGTTGATGCACTTGTAGAGATGCGGGATATTGAGCGCGCAGTCGTCAATACATCGAGCAATTTCCTTCCACAAGCCGATCATTATCGCGCGTTGTTCACACCACGCGCAATCGTAGTTGTCGGAGCTTCTTCTCACCCTGGCAAATTTGGCTTCGTTTCTTTGCACAATATCTTGTCAAACAAATTTGAGGGGAAGGTTTACGCGACCAATTTGCAAAGCGAAGTGATTCTTGGAATAAAAACGGTCGCATCAATCGAAGATTTACCACATGGCGAAATTGACCTCGCATTTTTTTGTACACCAGCCAGTGCGAACCCTGAACTACTACAGCAGTGCGCGGCTCGAGGCATACGCGCGGCCTTCATAGCTTCTGCTGGTTACCGGGAGGCTGGATCAAGTGGTGAACAAGCTGAGCGTGAACTCGTTCAACTCGCATCCGATCTAGGCATGTTGATTGCCGGGCCAAACGGACAAGGCGTTGTCAGCACACCTGTATCAATGTGTGCGCAGATCGTTGGACCATACCCGCCGAGAGGCCGAATTTCAGTCGCTAGTCAGAGCGGCAATTTCGTATCAAGTTTTCTTAACTATGCACGTCAAACTGGAGTTGGTATAGCTCGAGCGATTTCTGCAGGTAATGCGGCGCAGATTGCTGTTGGGGAGTACTTGGAGTGGTTCTCGCGAGATGATGAAACAAGCGTGAGTTTGGCCTACATCGAGAGCGTCAACGACGGCAAGGCGCTTGAGACTTCATTTTCTCTTGCGCTACGCAATAAACCCCTCGTGGTAGTGAAGGGTGGTGCGACCGACGCTGGATCGCGTGCAGCACAGAGCCACACAGGTGCTTTGGCGAGTAACGACAAGATATTTGATGGTTTATGCCGCAGCACCGGAGCATCTCGTGCCAAAACAGTTGAAGAAGCTTTCGATGTTGCTGCCAGTTTTGCAACACAGCCGCTACCGCGAGGTAATCGCATTGTCGTGCTCACAACTGTAGGTGGTTGGGGAGTGGTCACGTCAGATGCCATCGCCCAAGACGGTGTACTCGACCTGATCACACTTCCAACAGAATTAATTAGTTCGTTAGATGAGTTGTTGCCACCACGTTGGAGTCGGAATAACCCAATTGACTGCGCAGGCGGCGAAACCCGAGATACCATTCCCGCCATACTTGATTTAGTGTGTGCGAATGAACATGTAGATGCAGTGATATTTTTGGGTTTAGGAATACAAAGCAATCAAGCCAGGATGATGAGCGAGGGTCATTTTTATCCCGATCATGGACTTGAAAGAATCGTTACGTATCACAGAAGGCAAGACGAGCGTTTTGCTCAAGCTGCAGCCGAATGTTCGACTAAATACAACAAACCTGTATTGGTTTCGACCGAACTTGCAGTCGCCGACCCATTCAACCCCGGCCCAACAGCAGTAAGAGAGTCAGGTCGACTGTGTTACGCAAGCGGTACTCGCGCCGCAATCGCACTTGGACATATGTATAGATATGCGCACTTTACGGGCGTTGCCCTATGAGTCATACGAGATCTAACGACTCTTCGCAATCGATCAATCGAGCGAGAAGCAAAGTTCGACTTGGATCTATAAAAGTGGTAGCAACTTTGCTCTCTACAGTGCTACTCATCGGAGCTTCGATCATCGGCGTCGCCTACAAATTTGTGAATGACATCGGTACGTCCGTTTCCAGCAATCATTCGACCTCGAAAATTGCATCTACGCGCGCTTCATTGCTCAATGCTCGTCGTTTACCAACTATTCTTTCAACTGAGATTCGTATCGGTGGGCTCATCCGATCACTTTCCGACACGGTGCAAATTATGCCCGACCAATCGTGTCTTGTTGTTTCGGTAGAAGGACAACAAATTACTTCCATCAATCCAAATCTTCCTGTTATTCCAGCAAGTAATATGAAACTTCTCACCGCAACTGCAGCCCTCGAAGTGCTTGGTCCCGAATTTGTTTTTACTACAAAAGTTGTCGGTCTTAGCCAAGCTAATCAAATTGTTGGAGATCTCTGGCTTGTAGGGGGAGGAGATCCGTTGCTCTCAACTATTGGGTATCCAGCAACTGAGTCTTATCCAACGATGCATCCCACAAACATCGGTTTACTTATCGATGCATTTGTCGCTACTGGCATTACTGAGATCACGGGCAATATCGTTGGCGACGAGAGCCGTTATGACACCGAGAGATTTACGCCAACACTCGGATTAGGTATAAGAACTACTGAGGTCGGACCGTTAGGTGCACTGATGTTGAACGATGGCGTAGTTCTTTCTTCACCGGTTAAACCTGACCAACCAGCCCTGTCGGCAGCAGAGGAATTTCTGAGATTACTCACTGAGCGTGGAATCGTCGTGCGTGGAGCCGCAAAGATCGGAACCGCTTCGACCGATCTTCCTGTTGTTGCGAGTATTAGTTCTGCACCATTGAGCGATGTTGTCTCCGAGATGTTGACCAACAGTGATAACAACACAGCAGAGTTGATGCTGAAAGAAATTGGTCTTGCTCGCTTGTCATCGGGAACCCGAATTGCTGGCGCTCAAGTTGTTCAATCGGTACTACAAGAATTTGGTCTACCAATAGACGGATTGGTGATCATCGATGGGTCGGGTCTCGACCGTGGCAATCGTGCTACTTGCGCTCTTTTCACATCGATATTAGAAAGAGATGGTGGCTTTGGTTTGCTTGGGAGCGGTCTTGCAATCGCAGGTCAAACTGGAACACTTCGTGACTTGCTTGGAGAGACCACAGCAGGTGAAAGATTGCATGCCAAAACTGGAACTCTTACGGGAGCCAAAGCACTGTCTGGATACGTTGCATACGCTCCAGAAAAGTCGGCAACTTTTGCGCTTATTTTAAATGGCTCAGGTGTTTCCAACCAAGGTGCGTATCGACCGCTTTGGAATGGTCTCGCCAACGCTTTGGGAGCCTTAACTGAGCATCCAAGCGTTGCTGATATTGCTCCATAAGTGGTGGAGGTATATTCACGCATTCTCGCTGGTTTACTGGATATGTGAATACCAAACGTTTGGGTAGCCGTTCGGCACGTGATTCATCGATCTCAGTCGTTGAACTGTGCAAAATGGTTCGCGACTATGTCAAGCAGGAAACCCTCGACCCTTTAAGAGGAGTGGGAAGATGGCTGGCTTGGGGCATAGTGGGCGCAATTTCATTGCTTTTCGGAGCAGTTGTTGGGTTGATCGGTCTACTCCGTCTCCTACAAGCTGTGGTTTTTGATCAGCCAAATGGATTGACCTGGGCTCCCTACATGATTGTTGCTGGTTTTGCTTTGATATTTATTTGGCTTTCACTGACGCGTATTCAGCGCCCAAGTCTGCATAAAGAAAGTTAATTGAGAAGATGACTGACAAAGATTTGCGAATCACCAAGGATGACCTGGAGTCTAAGTTTCAAGCACTCCAGGACGATTTACAGGGTCGAGCCTCCGATAAGAAACAATCAATTGTTGCCGCAGCGTCTATTGCGAGCGCGGTAGTGGTGTTGATTGCGTACTTACTTGGACGACGAGGCGGGCGCAAGCGTCGTAGCGTTGTTGAGATTCGTCGCTAACAAACGTGTGGTATCTTAAAATTATCTGGCGCGCAGTAAAGTTCTTGCGCAAACGCCGCAAACCTGTTGTCGCACGAGTACATCTCAAAGATGATCAATCCATTTCTATTTCTCAATCCAAAATCAAAGGTCTCTAATCATGGTTCGTGCATTTGCAGTTGGAGAGAAAGTATTGATTTTGGACTCGAAGAAGAGGCGATACCTAGCAACTCTGAGTGACGGTGGTCAGTTTCATAGTCATTCTGGAGTACTTGAACACAATGACATTGTCGGCAATCAGGAAGGCACAGTACTTAAGTCTACAAAAGGCGCGTATTACTCAATTTTGCGACCAACGCTAGAAGATTTCGTGCTTGAGATGCCACGCGGCGCACAGGTAATTTACCCAAAAGATCTTGCTCCGATATGCATGATTGGTGATATTGGTCCAGGTATGAGGGTGTTTGAGACTGGAGTGGGATCAGGAGCACTCTCGATGACGATGTTGCGTTACGGAGCGACAATTACTGGTTATGACATTCGTGAGGACTTTGCCAACCGTGCAACATCAAATGTGCGCTCGTTTCTAGGAGAAGAAGCACTTGAGCGTTACTCAGTTGAGATCCGCGACTCCTATGAAGGTATTGATGGCTCCGATTACGACAGAGTTGTGCTTGATTTACCAGAGCCGTGGAATGTTGTTCCACATGCCGAAAAGGTGCTGCGTACCGGTGGCTTGCTTGTTGCCTATACACCGAGCATCACTCAGGCGGTACAAGTGAGAAAATCGATGGGTAATGCATGGATAGAGTCACGCACTATTGAGGTCTTGCATCGCTCATGGCATATAGAAGGCATGGCCGTAAGACCCGACCATCGCATGGTTGCACATACGGCTTTTCTTACAGTGTCACGATTTATTGGACACGCTATGCCAGTTGAAACCACAGACACTGAAACCGAAACAGGTTCTGAACAAACTATTTAAGAAGTCAAACGCTTACGGTTCGATGAAAATGCACTCGCCTGGACATTCTTCGGCGGACTCGATTACTCCATCAAGCTGACTATCAGCAAAATCAGCCATGCCTTCTGCGCCCTGAGCATTACCCTTCGCAGTTGCGAATATTTTGTCCTTCTCACGAACGTAAGCCAGTCCGTCGTCGAGGAGAGTGAAGACATCAGGGGCAATTTCCTCGCACAATCCGTCTCCAGTGCAAAGATCCTGATCAATCCAAACTTTCATGGTGGCTATCTCCTTTTAGCTTTTGGCTTCTCAACTGATTATAAAAACCATACGGTATGCGACCTCAAGATTACACGCCACTTGTCGAAAAGTTGTGTTCTCGGCAAGGATTGCCCTATACGGTTTCCAATTAGGTAGATCAATGGGGAGGGGTGACACATGACATCTAATGCCGAGAAAGACTCAACCGATGAGGTGGCATTGACTGATTCCAAGATTCAGATTGCGCGTTTGACGGGTCAGAACGAAAAGCTTTCTTACACGCTTCGAGAAGCCCGTGAGCACATTGCATCGTTGCGTGACGAAGTCGACAAACTTACGCGCGCACCCGGGTCATACGGAACCGTCGTAGGGATCAATGACGACCAAACGGTCGATGTATTAACGAACTCGCGAAAGATCAGGGTCTTTGCAGACAAAGACGTCGACGTAGAACAGCTGCAATTGGGATCAGAGGTCATGTTGAACGATGCCTTAAACATCGTTTTGGATCGTGGCAGTGAAACCACAGGTGAGGTCGTTTCCCTGAAGGAAGTTCTCGAAGATGGTGTTCGAGCAATTGTTGTTGTTCGAGGAGACGATGAGCGTGTGTGCGAATTGGCGACTGCCATTCGAGGAACACATCTGCGATCGGGAGATTTACTGAGGCTTGATTCGCGTTCAAACCTGCTCCTCGAAAAACTAGATCAACCCGAAGTTGAACATTTGCTTCTTCAAGAGATCCCAAATATCTCATACTCGGACATCGGTGGCCTAGACATTCAGATTGAACAAATCGCAGATGCAGTGGAGCTTCCTTTTTTACATGCCGACTTATTCGCCGAACACCAACTGCCTGCACCGAAGGGGATACTGCTGTACGGACCTCCTGGATGCGGAAAGACATTGATCGCCAAAGCTGTTGCCAATAGCCTCGCACGCAAAGTCGCTTCGCGGACCGGAGACGATAAAGGGCGAAGCTATTTCATCAACATCAAAGGCCCCGAGTTACTCAATAAATATGTGGGTGAGACCGAGCGTCAAATTCGACTGATATTTGAGCGCGCACGAGAAAAGAGCGAAGAAGGCTGGCCGGTAATTATTTTCTTTGACGAGATGGATTCAATGTTTCGTACTCGCGGAACAGGCATCTCATCGGACATGGAATCAACAATCGTTCCGCAACTGCTTGCCGAGATTGACGGAGTTGAAGGTCTGCGAAATGTCATCGTAATTGGCGCAACGAATCGCGAAGATCTCATTGACCCTGCCATACTGCGACCTGGTCGCTTGGACGTAAAGATCAAGATAGAGCGACCCGATGCTCGGGCCGCAGGTCAGATTTTTGCTCGGTATCTAACGAATGAACTACCAATCTCCCAAGCTGATATTGAAAATTTGGGTGGAGGAGACGTACAAAAGGCTGTACAAATTATGGTTGATCAAGCAGTTGAGGAGATGTATGCAACCACTGATGAAAATAGATTTCTTGAAGTGACCTATCAAAACGGTGAAAAAGATATTTTGTATTTCAAGGATTTTTCGTCGGGAGCAATGATCGAGAATATTGTGCGTCGAGCCAAAAAACTCGCTATTAAACGGCTGATCGATTCTGGTTTAAAAGGCATTTGTTTGCAGGACTTAATCGACTCGATACATCAGGAATTTAAAGAGCACGAAGATCTGCCGAACACGACGAATCCTGACGACTGGGCAAAGATATCGGGTAAGAAGGGTGAACGAATTATATTTATTCGCACCCTGGTTCACGATCGCGACGAAATTCAGGCCGGACGTGATTTTGGAGGCAAGGCAATCGAGCGAACGGCAACAGGGCAGTACCTCTAAGTGGCAATACCCAAAGTCTGCGGAATCGAAACCGAATACGGGATCCTCTTCAAAGGAGGAGATGTCAACCCAATTACGGCTTCGTCGATAATCGTTAATTCGTATTCGAAAGGTAATCAAGATCTCGTCGGCTGGGACTACATCGATGAACATCCCGGCAATGACGCCAGAGGCTATTCACTCGATGACTATCTCTTTCCAGAATACGAGAGTCAGCTCGTAAATACCGTTCTTACCAATGGCGCACGCTATTACGTAGATCACGCACACCCAGAAATTTCTACACCAGAGTGCCGCAATGCTCTCGAAGCGGTGTTATTTGATCGTGCAGGAGAAGAGATCATCCGCAGAAGTATGCAGATAGCCAATGAAGGCCTTCCAGAGCATTCCGAAATTGTTATCTATAAAAATAACTCTGATGGGAAGGGCAATAGTTACGGTTGTCACGAAAACTATTTGGTCTCGAGACTGACACCGTTCGTACAGATTGCTCAGCAAATAACGACGCATTTTGTCACAAGGCAAATATTTTGCGGCGCTGGAAAAGTCGGTGCCGAACATCGTGGACTTACTGGCAAGGGTCATGTGCAACCGGCATTTCAAATGAGTCAAAGAGCAGATTTTTTCGAAGAAGAAATTGGTTTAGAAACAACGCTAAAACGACCAATCGTCAATACTCGCGACGAACCTCATTGTGATCCAACCAAGTATCGCCGATTGCATGTGATCGCAGGTGATGCAAATATGAGCGAGGTTGCGACTCTGCTCAAACTTGGCACCACATCCATTGTGCTCGCGATGATCGAAGATGGCGCTTTTCCAGAGCACCTCACGATCAAGGATCCTGTACAGGCAATCCGCCAAGTGAGTCACGACACCACGCTGAATGCGCGCGTCTTGATGACGGATGGACGAATGTTGTCGGCACTAGACATTCAAATAGAAATACTTGAAGCAGCGAGACAGTATGCGGCTGACTATGGACTCGAATCGGTAGATACGCAAGTAGGTCACGATGTTCTGGTGCGATGGGCAGGGGTGCTCAATGATCTCGAGACCGACCCATTGATAGTTGCAAATATCGTTGACTGGGTCGCGAAGAAACGCATTGTCGATGGTTTTGCACAGCGTCATGGTCTACAGGATCACGATGCGCGCCTAAAGGCCATTGATCTGCAGTATCACGACATGCGAACCGATAAGTGTTTGGCCCTGCGGGCAGGTCTTGTCGAGTTGTGTGCAAAGACAGATGTGAGAACTGCAATGGTCAAGCCGCCAGAGAGCACTCGTGCTTACTTTCGGGGAACCGTCCTGCAACGATGGCCCAACGACGTGATTGCCGCCAACTGGGACAGTGTTGTATTTGACATTCCAAATCAAGGACTCAAACGAATTCCTATGCCTGAGCCATTGCGCGGAACGCGTGCTTTGGTCGGAGGTCTTCTAGCTAGCTCTCAGAATCCTTCAGACCTTATTGAAAAACTAAGTTCCGAGTTCTAACACCCTGGACTAGCAGCTAGAAGAGTTTTTGACTATGGTTCAACCATGCCTGAGCAACTGAAGAAAACTTCACAATCAAGAAAGTCAATAACACCACCAGTTGAATCCAAATCCAATCTTGGTAGTACTAGCAAGAATCTAACGACTGACCTTGACAGCCTGTTAGACGAGATTGATGAAGTGCTTGAATCGAATGCAGAAGAGTTTGTCAAAAGCTACGTGCAAAAAGGTGGGCAATAGCCCTAACCTACAGATATATGTCAATGCCAATGTTTTCTTTTGAGCAGGATCCCGGTGCGAGTTTTGGCGAACTACTGAAGCGGGTTGGATTGTCGCCGTTTGGCGAATCCGGTCCCGCAAATGCAATGTTGGTTCCACATGCGACAACTTGCGTTGCACTTCGTTGTACCAATGGTGTTGTGATGGCGGGCGATCGACGAGCCACCTCAGGCAACATAATTAGCCACCGTGAGATGGAAAAAGTTGTCCAAGCCGATGAATTTAGTGGAGTTGCGATCGCTGGTGCTGCCGGACCGGCGATGGAAATGGTCAAGTTATTTCAGTTGCAAATCGAACACTATGAAAAAGTGGAAGGTCAATCACTTTCCCTCGAAGGTAAGGCAAATCAGTTGTCGATGTTCGTGAGAAGCAACCTTCCAGCAGCAATGCAAGGTTTTATGGTTGTTCCGATATTCGCTGGTTTCGACACTCTTCTCAAACATGGTCGACTGTGGAATTATGATGCAACCGGCGGTCGATACGAAGAACATGACTTTGTTGCTACAGGCTCTGGCATGCTGCATGCGGGTACCGTCTTGCGAATGGGATGGAGACGCGATATGACTGTTGACGAGGGTGTTGAGCTTACGGCTCGAGCCTTGTGGGAAGCATCAGATGCCGATTCGGCCACAGGTGGACCAGATGTTTTGCGCGGCATCTACCCGGTTATTGCCTCGATTACTAGCGAAGGCTTTACTCGAATTGGCGACGCACAACTAAAGATCACATACGAAGCAATTGCAAAAGGTGTCGGTCAACGATGAGCATGCCTTTCTATGTAGCACCAGAACAAATGATGAAGGATCGTGCAGACTATGCGCGTAAGGGAATTGCTCGAGGCAGGGCGTTGGTTGCATTGCAGTACAACGATGGCATTGCGCTCGTAGCCGAAAACCCTTCCAATACACTGCGCAAGATAAGTGAAATCTACGATCGAATTGCTTTTGCTGGTGTTGGTAAATACAACGAGTTTGATCAGTTGCGAGTGGCAGGCGTACGCGCCGCAGACCTAAAGGGGTATCAATTTTCTCGCTTAGATGTTGATGCGCGCGGATTAGCAAATCAGTATGCGCAAATTCTCGGACAGACGTTTACTCACGAGATGAAACCACTCGAAGTCGAAATTCTCGTTGCTGAAGTTGGGCTTACGCCCGATCACGATCAGCTATTTCACATTATGTATGACGGTACCGTCATCGATGAGCATCAATTTACTGTGTTGGGTGGCGACATGGAGACGATCCGAGGTCGTATGGCCGAGCGCTTTGTTGCTGGCTCAACACTGCAAGATGCTGTCAAATTTGCCCATCAAGCGTTAAGTGCTTCTGAAACGCCAATCAATTCATCCGAACTTGAGGTGGCAGTGCTCTCACGAAACAATTCGCGTCGATGCTTCGCCAGACTGAGCGAATCCACGATCAATCAATATCTGGTTTAAACCTCAATTGTCATGGACAAACGCATCTTCGGCATCGAAACCGAATATGGAGTTACTTGCACGCTTCGAGGCCAGCGTCGGCTCAGCCCTGATGAGGTAGCCCGTTACCTTTTTCGCAGAGTCGTTTCATGGGGAAGAAGTTCAAATGTATTCCTAGAAAATGGCGCTCGTCTTTATCTAGACGTCGGGTCACACCCTGAATACGCAACCCCAGAGTGTGATTCGATTTACGACTGCACCGTGCACGACAAGGCGGGGGAACGGA
Organism: Acidimicrobium sp. UBA3029; assembly: GCA_002367695.1. Taxonomy (GTDB): domain Bacteria; phylum Actinomycetota; class Acidimicrobiia; order Acidimicrobiales; family Ilumatobacteraceae; genus UBA3006. The sequence continues at coordinate 51,646 of DFDK01000005.1, forward strand.
AACTGGAAGAATTAATGATTAGCGCGGAAAAACGACTTAAAGATGAAGGCATACGCGGAACTATCTATCTATTTAAAAACAACACCGATTCGGCGGGAAACTCCTACGGATGTCATGAGAATTATCTCACTCGACGAAGTGCTGAACCAGACAAATACAAGCAACATCTCATTCCTTTTCTTATCTCACGACAAATTTTTACGGGCGCTGGCCAAGTGCTGCAAACTGCTCGCGGACCAATTTTTAGCATCGCACAGCGTGCCGAACATATTTGGGAGTCAATGAGTTCGGCGACAACACGCAGTCGTCCGATAATTAATACGAGAGACGAGCCGCATGCAGATGCTGAGATGTATCGCCGGCTACACGTGATCGTTGGTGACTCGAACATGAGCGAATACACAACATTTTTGAAGTTGGGCAGTACGGCCTGCATGCTGAGAATGATCGAAGCAAATGATATTTCTCTGCGAGATTTGACGCTGGAGAACCCGGTACGAGCCATCAGGGACTTTAGTCACGACATCACGTGTCGAAAAAAGGTAAGACTTGAGAGTGGTCGTGAACTCTCGGCACTTGATATTCAACGTGAATACCTTAATACCGCTCTAAAATTTGCCGACACACACGGTTTCACCTCGACCGAGATGAAGGCATTAGAGATGTGGGAACACTGTATTTCCACAATCGAGAATGATCCGTTGAAACTAAACACGGAAGTTGATTGGGTTATCAAGCACAACCTAATTGAAGCATTTCGCTCGAAACACGGCCTTGCCCTTGATGATCCCCGAGTGCAGACCCTGGATTTGCAGTATCACGATATTCGGCAAGACCGAGGAATTTTTTATTTACTGCAAGCCCGCTCAATGGTTGACCGAATTTGCAAAGAGGAAGATATAGCAGTCGCAATGGAAACTGCACCCCAGACTACGCGTGCAAAATTACGATCCGAATTCATCATTGCCGCCAAGAAGAAGAACCGCGACTACACAGTTGATTGGGTTCACCTCAAGATTAATGATCAAGCACAGAAAACTGTATTGTGCAAAGATCCTTTTTTATATAAAGATGATCGAGTTGAAAAACTCATCGAATCGCTCTAGCAGGGGTTCTCTGCGGCTACCGTTACAGGCTGATGAATTCTGAACAGCCGTCGTCATTGTCCTCGATTAGTAAGGGGGTGCAACTTGTACGCGAATGGGTGACCGTGCTGGTTGTCGCTTTAGTTATTGCGATTACGGTTCGTTCACTGATTTTGCAGCAGTTTTATATTTCTGGACCGAGCATGGAAGCGACCATGTTTCAAGACAACCGTGTTCTCGTCAATAAACTTTCATATCGATTACACGACATACACAGAGGCGATGTTGTCGTGTTTGACAGAGTGACCGTTGATGGTCAAGTTGTACAACATGATGATTTGATCAAGCGCGTAATCGCTCTCGGCGGAGAAACTATTTCGATCAAGGACTGCAACGTATTTATTGATGGCAAACTTCTCAAAGAGTCTTACTTAAATGATTATGACATCGCTCAAACAATATTGGAAGATCGCTGTCGCGTACCTTCCATGGACGCCACAATTGTTCCAGAAAATCAATTGTTTGTAATGGGCGACAATAGGCCACAGTCTTTCGATAGTCGCATGTTTGGTCCCATTGCACAAAATATTGTGGTAGGCCGAGCGTTCGTTATTATCTGGCCGTTTAGCGCAGCAAAGTTTCTTTAGATCTGACTGTTATAGACCTCGACCATTCGGTCAGGCCAATCACTGAACACACCATCCAGCCCCATCCGTATGCCATTGTCTATAACCGCTTCATGCTGCATGTCCCAACCGAAGCTGACAATATTAAAGCGATGAAACAACGCAACTAGACCACCGTTCCAATCTGAATAATGCATATTGAATGCGTCTATACCATTTGCCGCGAGAGTCGCTGCCCGACGCTCCGGACCCTCCTTGATCTTGACAAGTCGAGTCGAATCAACGAGTTTGCATTTGGAAGCCAATTTTCTACTGCTTATCAACAAGTCGCAATTTGGATGACAGAGCCACAATCGATCCAGCATTGACTCATCGATATTTGCAACTATTTGCTCAATTGTTTCGAAAACAATCGCGTCCTTTATGTCAAGACTAAGTTGGTATTGAGTTCCGCAGTGTTGAAGTAACTGCTCAAGACTGGGTATGTGGGACGGCAATGCCGATCTGTCAAACTCGGCTATCGGTTTGGAGCGCAAACGTGTCTTAACTACGCCATCGTGATCGAGCACCAAAACTCCATCACGGGTGGTCCATACGTCGCTTTCTAATCCGGAAGCACCCAACTTGAGCGCCAGCGCAAACGCGTCAAGAGTGTTTTCGGGGGCATAAGCACTTGCTCCACGATGGGCAAAAAGAATAGGCGAGGTCAAAAGTGATGGAAGTCGCTGTTGCACAGAACAATGATATGCCGAAGTACTAACAGGCTTTAGACTGATCAGATGTTTAATTTCTCGGGAAGCGAGATCATTTTCTTGTTGATTCTCGGTCTCGTGGTTCTCGGTCCCGAAAAACTTCCTCCAGTTTTACGCAAAATGGGTCAGTTATATGGACAGTTCAAACGTATTACCGGTGATGCGCAATCTGAATTTAGGGGAGCATTTGCTGAACCCCTTCGTGATATCCAAGATGTCGCGAACGAATACAAGACTGTTTTTACAGATGCTTCAAAACAGATCGAAAGCGAATATGTGCAGACAACATCTATATTCACAGAAAGCGCCGCACAAGAGCAAACAGAAAATGCAATCGAACCGCAGTTCATCCCATATGAGGACGATGCAAGCACAGTAGAAGAGTTGAGCCTAGAGCCCCAGATTATTGAGTACGACATCAAAGAGGACCAATAATGGCTTGGCGATTTTCAAAGGCTGTAGCCGATGGTTCAGAGCCGATGTCAATCATGGCTCATCTTTCAGAGTTGCGAATGCGGATTATCCGTTCTTGTCTTTCTATTGCTATCGGCGCCGCTGTAATTCTTATTTTTTATGATCAGGTTTTGCATTTCCTCACGCAGCCATATCGAAATATCTGCACGGCTCGACCAGATTTCAACTGCGACGGTTCGCTCTATGCACTTGGACCGATTGAGGGTCTTGCATCTCGAATGCGCATTGCAGGTTACGGCGGAATCATCATCTCTGTCCCAATAATCCTTTGGCAACTCTGGCGATTTATTGCACCAGCAATGAGCAGCAAAGAGAGAAAATACGCAATTCCTTTTGCGGTGTCATCATTTATTCTTTTCCTTTTTGGTGGTGCAGTTGCATTTTGGACTCTCGACAAAGCTCTTGAGTTTCTTATCTCTTGGTCAGGCGCGGATGTTAATCAGACTTACCAGATTGCCAAATACATCAGCTTGGTAGCCCTCATGGTGCTCGCATTCGGGACCGGATTCCTTCTTCCTGTTGTCGTAGTGTTTCTGCAGTTAGTCGGTGCAGTCACCCCACAGCAACTTCGCAAACAATGGCGTATAGCAGTAATGGTTGTGTTCGTTATCGCCGCTGTAATCACACCCAGCGGAGATCCAATCAGCATGCTCGCACTCGCCGTTCCTATGACATTGCTATATGTGCTAGCGGTGGTTATTGGTTATCTTGCACAACGACGTAAACGAAAGAGCTCTCAAGACTACGACATAACCGCCTCGTAATAGTTATGTCCGACTCTGATGAATCAAAATTGACAGCTAGATATGGCTTTTCGCTCGATAAGTTCCAGTTAGATGCCATAGCGAGTATCAACGATGGTTTGAATGTCCTGGTTGCAGCACCTACCGGTTCGGGCAAAACGGTCGTAGCCGAATATGCCGTTGCGCGGGCACACCGCGCAGGTCTGAGGTCCTTTTATACAGCTCCGATAAAAGCTCTATCTAACCAGAAATTTGTTGAACTGAGCACCTTTTATGGCGAGTCAGAAGTGGGACTACTAACAGGTGACAACAGCATCAATCCGAATGCGCCGATAGTAGTAATGACTACTGAAGTTCTTCGAAACATGATTTATGCACGATCCCAAGCACTGGATTCGTTGGGTGTTGTCGTGCTCGATGAGGTGCATTTTTTGCAAGATGCGTATCGAGGTCCGGTCTGGGAAGAGGTAATTATCCATCTCGAACCGACAGTTCAGCTTGTCTGCCTGTCTGCAACTGTCTCCAATGCAACGGAGTTGTGCGACTGGCTTACTACTGTTCGTGGACCAACTACGCCGATCGTTGAAATGAAGCGACCAATCGAACTCACCAATCACTATTTAGTTGGTGATAAAGCCTCCAACTCGCTGAGAACCTTCGATGTTTTGGTGGATGGTCGCGCCAATCCTGAAGTTATGCGTTTCGAACAAGCCAAATCGAATGCTCCGATACGACATTCTGGCCGTCAGCAATCTAGACAATACGGTGCGTCTCAAAGATTGTTTTCACCACAACGATCTGCCATCATCAAGGAACTTGCTGCTGCGGATCTCTTACCTGCAATCTTTTTTATATTTAGTCGTAATCAATGTGATGAGGCCGCTAAATCTTGTCTGAAAATGGGAATTTCACTAACGACAGAAGCAGAAAAGCAGGAAATCGTCGCGATAGCGCACGAATCCTTAACGAATTTCAGCGATGATGATCTTGCAGCGCTTGAGTTCACTCAATTTGTCAAGCAACTTGAGGCGGGTATTGGATCGCATCATGCAGGCATCGTGCCGACTTTCAAAGAGATTGTCGAAAGGTGTTTTGCGCGCGGATTAGTCAAGGTCGTATTTGCGACCGAAACTCTTGCAGTTGGAATCAACATGCCTGCTCGCGCAGTTGTTCTCGACAAAATAACTAAATTCAACGGCGAAAACCACCAGATGCTTAAGCCATCTGATTACGCCCAGCTAACAGGGCGTGCGGGAAGGAGAGGGCTGGACGACATCGGACACGCATTGGTTGTATGGAACCCATTTGTTACTTTCGAACAAGTCGCGACATTGGTTGCGAGTAGATCCTTTGTTCTCAACTCAGCTTTTCGGCCTACGTACAATATGGCGGCAAATCTCATACGATCCACATCGCAAGTACAGGCAAGGCACCTTCTCAATCTCTCTTTCGCTCAATTTCAGTCGGGCAAAGATGTTGTCGAAATACAGGCGCGTATTCAACGACGCAGTAAAGAACGAGATCGATTAATGCTTCAGGCCGAAAGTCCATTTGGCGATCTTGAAGAGTACCGACTTCGTAAATCCTCCAAAGCGCAGCCTTCCGAAATCGATCAATCACTCAGTGAATTACGACCTGGAGATGTGATTGAAGCTGGCAGTATTTCGCACATTGAGCGAATGGTGGTGCTCACCGTTGCCCAACGCGGTGACGGCACCAAAATTACGGCACTATCAAGATCGCGATCTGTGCAGACATTCTCGGTTCGCGATTTTGTACAACCGGTCATGGTGCTTGGTTACGTTAAATTACCTTCACCTTTCGCTCCGAATAACCATAAGTTTCTCAAAGAGGCTTCGTCGCGATTGGCCACAGCAAAGATCAGGCAAGCCTCGCGAATGAAGCACACAGCGAAGTCACAACAAACAGAACATCCAGTTGCTAGTGATCCAGATCTTAAGTTTCGTCTCATAGCCGCCGAATCTGCAGAACGAATTGATCGTGAACTAGAACAATTAGAAAAGCGTGTTTCAAACAGTACACAGTCAGTAAGTAACAAATTTGATGAATTGGTCAAGCTGCTCACTGAATGGGGTTTTGTTGATGAGTGGTCTCTGACGCAACGTGGTCAAATGCTCTCCCATATTTTCCATGAATCAGACTTGTTAATTGCCAACTGTGTATCTGAAGGAATATTCGATGGACTGAGTGCACCAAATATGGCGGCCTTGGCAAGTGTCTTCGTATTTCAAGCTCGTGGAGGGGAAGAATCGATTGCAACTCATTTCCCGAATAATGAGCTCAAGACGCGCTGGAGAAGCGCTGCAAAGTTAAGCCAGAAGCTGGCAAGCGCAGAAACAAACCACGGACTTGTGGTTCATCGTGGACCCGAAGCTGGATTTATGGGTGCGGCACTTGACTGGGCGAGTGGTACGCCACTTGTCGATGTGCTCCAAGAAGACGAGCTAACTGCCGGTGACTTTGTGCGGACCATTAAGCAACTTATTGATTTACTGCGTCAATTATCGATCGTGCTATTTGAGGAAGCTGACCGAAATGCCGCAAGTGAAGCCGCCGAATTGTGCTTTCGTGGAGTTGTCGCCGCATCAAGTTCCGTTGGGAGAATTGCGTCATGACGATACGAAAACTAATGCCATACGGAACCCCGGCGTCGCGACCATCCAATCTTGATACTTTGCATAGTGACGTCGAAATTGCACGGCACTATGTTTCTAGCGGTAATGCAAAACCATGCACAGTCACAAAGGGCGGCATCGCGCAGTCACTTGGCATCAATGGCGAGATGGCTCATCGAGACTCACAACCTGATCAGCAGATGACGCTCGTAGATATCGACTTGTTGCAGATTAATTACCGAACTGACAACTCGACGGATTCAAGTTTGCATCTAGTTGTTGCGGGAACACTCGCAGTCCAACATCGCACTCCAGTTTCCACATGCTTGCTCCTTTCGAATAGTGGTATTTTTCGTGGTAGGGATGTATTGCCTCGAGCACACCCCAATGACGGATTTATGGACGTTCTTGAGATAGACCCGAAAATCAGCTTCAGACAACTTGCTATTGCCTGGCGTCGGTCTACAACTGGCTCACACCTACCGCACCCACAAATTCGGGTCAGTCGCTCTAGCGAATACCAATGGTCGGGTCGTCCCTCTAAAATGATCGCTGATGGAACCACCTATCAGGGCGTGGTGTGGCTTCACTGCAAAGTGATTGCCGACGCGATGAGCATCTACTTCTAGACCCTTAATCCCATTCCGCGCCGTTCAAAACTTCTAGGATTACTCGTCGTGACCGTCTATATCCCCGAAGTATTCACTGACTCCGAAGCCGAGATTTTGGTTCGATATTTCACCAACTTAGATGGCCCTGTTTTTGCTTTGGTCAACCTGCCAGAGGTTGTTAAGGGTGCCTTATTCGCTCGCTATAGTCGCAGTCCCAAAAGCCTGCGGAGATTGTTCCTCGATGAATTCGTCAACGATCTCGATCTTACGGGGGATCAGGGTGTTGACGCGCGGGCAGGCCTATCGCATGCTGAGGGTTTATACGAAAAGATTTTTGTTGAATATGGTGATGATTCGGTGGCACAGCTTGGTGGTGTTCACTTGGCCTGCGAGCAAGCATCGAACCTCTTGACGAAAATTTTAGAGTGGGGTCGCTTGATGAGCTACCTCGAGCAAAGTACGCGCTACATCAACTACGACAATCGACTTGGTGGCCGCTACCGCTATTTCAGAGACCCAGAAATTCTCAATGGACCATTTGGGACGCGATATGTCGGCGACATGGATCGCATGTTTGATACGTATAGCAGTTTGGTTACTTCGGTTACGGATCATGTTCGTGCAACAATTCCGCGATCCATCAACGATTCTGATTTTGTGTATCGACAAGCGACGCGCGCCAAAGCTTTAGATGCTGTGCGGGGGATACTTCCAGCTTCAGCACTCTCGAACGTTGGGGTATACGGCACCGGACAATCGTACGAATCGATGCTTCTTCGAATGCGTTCGCATCCGTTGCCAGAGGCACGCCACTACGCAGACCTGATGCTTGCTGAACTGAGAAAGGTAATACCAAGTTTCTTGCGCCGTGTTGACATACCTGAAAGGGGTGGGCGTTGGAGTGCTTATTTTGCCGAGAATCGCGAGAACACGAGTCAATTAGTCGATGACATGTTTGGAGCGCTCGAACCTGAACCAATGCCAGAAGTTGCGTTGGTTGATTTCGATCCAGACGGTGAAAATAAATTGCTTGCCGCGATTTGCTACGCGCATTCGCATCTCCCTGAATCGCAGTTGCTCAAACGAGTTGAGAAACTCGATCAATCCGAGAAGGTCAAACTCATCACCGCTTACGTTGGCAACCGCGAGAACCGACGACACCGGCCCGGAAGAGCCTTTGAAAGGACCGATTACCGTTTCGACGTGCTTGGTGACTATGGAGCGTTTCGCGACCTCCAGCGCCACCGCCTGCTGACTATCGAATGGCAGCGTCTAACTCCACACCACGGCTATGTGATGCCAGAACTCGTGGTTGAGGCCGGAATGGCAGATCAATTTGAAGAGGCTATGGCTCGCTCAGGAGCGCTCTATGACTCATTGTTGACCGACTATCCGGAACAGGCGCCATACGCGGTATCTATGGCCTACAGGCTTCGCTATTCGATGCAATTCAACGCTCGAGAGGCTATTCACATGCTGGAGTTGCGATCAGCCCCTCAGGGTCACCCGGCTTACCGTCGTGTCGTTCTCGAGATGCACCGTTTAATCTCCCAACAGGCAGGGCACACTGCCATAGCCGCTGCCATGTCACATATGACCATGGTGGCACCAGATCTTGAACGGCTCGATTCTGAGCGTAAATCTGAGTCGAGGAGACAAAAGACCTAATTCGTTGTTTTTGAGTTGAATTGGGCTATTGTTCGCGCGACAAGTGAAAGGGACATTGAATGTCAGACGATGAAATTATTGATCCAGAGGACTTGGATCCAGCGACGCTGATCGAGGTCGACCCAGATGCCGAAGTACTTGATGCCGACTCAATAACCCTTGAGGGAGACGAGGATGCATTTGGAGCAGACGACAATGTCGATGATTCTGCTGCAGTCGATGAGTCTGAAGACCCTGATGCTATTCCTGTAGCCACAGACTCTGTTGCGAAAAAAGCCGGTGATGATGACGATGACGACGACGATTTGCGCACAGAAGACGATGTTGAAGCAGACCTTGATTCAATTTTGAAAGAGAAGCTCACCGCCGCAGACGATACACCTGTCGACGATGACAACGAAGATGGTGTTGTCGTCGATGACAAAACCGATGGCATGGAACGTTTGCAACCACGCCGACCAGATGAAACACAGTGCACACAGTGTTTCTTGCTCGTTCGCAATAGCGCACCTGGTTGTCCTGTCGAGGATGATGCATGTCCATTGTTCAAATAATCAAACGCGTAGCCAACCTCGGTCGAGATGTTGCGCGCGATGCGGTAGAACACAACTCGGAATTCATTGATCAAATAGCCAAAAGGGTTGAAGAAGTTAAACAACAGGAACTACCAAAGATCAATCAAGAGATTCGCAATGCTCGGGTCATAGGTGAGATGGCGATCAAGATTGGTGCTCAGCGTGTACAGAAATTGGTGGATGAGTTTCAAAACGACACTCCAACTGACAAACCAGACGAGCACTAGTTTTTGTGACGAGCAAATCGCCGTTGTTTACCGTTCGCAGTGCAACTGCAGCAGATGCAACAGCGCTGAGCGATCTCGAACATGAGGCTCGTCTCGAAATTATCGCGTTTAGGGGTCATGAAATTCTGTTGAATGAAATTGAACTCATTGATTCGCTTTGGGTAGCGACAGTTACAAATAACTCCAACCTTGTGCTTGTGGCTGAAACATCTGGGCAAGTTGTAGGTTTTGCAAAAGGGGACATCGGTGCTGTGAACTCAAGTTGTGTCGTTAGCCATATCTACGTCGATCAGATGGCGCGACAAATTGGAATTGGCGCGGGGTTGATTGCCGAGATTGCTCGCATCGCCAAGAGTCGAGGCTGCGCAACGTTGGACGCACTTGCATTGCCTGGAGACAGGAAGATGAAGAATCTTTACGAACGCGTTGGCATGCCAGCACGTCTACTTATTGCTTCAAAAACTCTTTAACGTCCCTGCCACACTGGTGGACGCTTTTCGATAAATGCGGTCAAACCCTCTTTAGTGTCCTCTGATTGCAATACTTTCCCGAACTCATTATTTGTCATCTTGATCAGCGTTTCGTCATTTTCGTATGCGGCCGCGAGAACAATTTTACGCGACGCCCACACCGCAAGAGGTGCAGCAAGACAGATGCGCGATGCCAATTCGAAAGCCGACTCTTCAGCTTTGCCTGGCTCGACCAAACGATTAATTAGCCCAAGTGTGAAAGCACGTTCGGCTGACAATGGTTGTCCTGTCAAAATCACTTCCATTGCAGTTGCTTGCCCAATGGCACGCGGAAGTCGAAATAGTCCACCCGCACCCGCGATGAGATTACGCATTACTTCAGCAAGACCAAATGATGAGCGTGTTGTGGCTACAACCATGTCTGCAGCAAGCACAATTTCGCAACCACCGGCTGTCGCAAGACCGTCTACCGCAGCAATGATTGGTTTTTTGCGTTGACGATAAACAAATCCACCGAAACCACCGAGTGCTGTATTGAGAGAACCTGCCTGTCCAGAATTTATCGCCTTGAGATCTGCACCCGCACAAAATACAGGGCGCTCCTGGCCTGACGTGTTAGCCCGTAAAATTCCGACCCACACATTTGGATCTTCTTCCATCTGATTGATGGCTGCCTCTAGACCTTGCGCTACGTCGCCGTTTACGGCGTTACGTGCTTCTGGGCGATTGAGAGTGATGAGTGCGACTTTGCCTTGAACTTCATAGTTGACGACGTCTGACATATGTACAGACTATGAGATGGGGCTTACTCGGCGGAAGTCGGTGACGGCTCAATCACCGCAGGCTTAGCCAGAACCGTTTTTGGCTTCACTCGAACAGGACGTGTAGGTCGGAGCGGACGCGGAGCGGATACACCTGACGAGACTTCAATGCCAAAGAGCAAGGCAATCTGGGGGAGCAAGGGTGACAGGCGCTTGACCGTCGCCAGCAGAGCCTCTGTGGGCTGCTGTGGCATCGTCGTAAGTTTTACTTGTCCGCGTATCGGCGAAAACGCGAGAGCCTCTAGCAAAGCAATCCAACGATCAGGTGCAGTCTCGGTTGTGAGACCTGCGGTCGCTGCTTGCGCAAGTTTGGCGCCCAGCTCTGAGGGAAATGGCTGACCAGCCTTTGGTGGCTCGCTTGTCATCTTGAGCGCACGAACAGTTCTTCCAACTTTAAGAGCATCAACAATGTCAGATAGCCACAAAGTTTGCGCTGAGTCTTGACGTTCTTTGAGCGCCGACTTCAATTCGGCTGCAAGTGCGCGAGTTGATTCCTCGCGCAACACCATTGGATCTTCGGACGCAACAACTACTGAGCGCAGATCACGCAGATCGAGAATTGCAAGATCAGATTTTGCGGCTTCAGCTTTGTCTAGCCAGTCTGCAACGCGAAGCTTCGGCAACAAGTTTTGCGCCATCGAGATCAAACCATCTGATGGAACCTCAGGTTTGCCGTCTTTGCGAAGTTGATCGTTCTGAATCTTGACCGCATCACGAACAGCTTTGATACCGCCCTCGAGTGCACGTTCGGCGACGCCACGCTGCTCCACAGGCAATGTCTCGAGCACCGCCGTGCGATGAACATGCTTTGGCTTCAGTCGCTTTGCTGCAGGACGCTTCGGCATCTCAGGCGGCGCGGTGAAGTGTGGTCGCGAAGGACGTGTTGGTCGACCAGTTATTCCGTCCGGACGAGTGGATGCCGGTCGACGTGGTGCATTCGGATCACGCGGCGGGCGAGCTGGACGATTGTCGCCGTCACGCTTGCCTTTTGCATCGCGGCCACCTTTGCGATCAGATTTTGGTTTCTCGGCGAGCTTCTGCGTTACAGGAGTGAACGACTTTTCGCTCGCAAGTAATTCCAACAAATTCCCGCGTTGTCCTTTTTCGCGCATCTGGACAACCGACAGAACCGAAATACCATCAATATCAAAATCCGCTTCCACCTTGAGTACATCGCCAGTCTTTGCAGCAGCCGACAGCAATGAACTATCAACTACGCCCTTAGGAGATTTAGCTCCTGCCGCGCGCCAAGTCCAGGTTCCATCTTGTCGATTGCTGGTGAGTTCTATGTCGAGGCGGCGAGACATGGGGCTCTACGGTACAGCCATATGACCTAGTTCTCCAATGAGATCGTTATAGAAGTACCGTAGAAATTATGACAATTTACGCATACGGCGACCGAGTACCCGTGATTCATAAAAGTGCATTCGTACATCCTGACGCAGTCATCATCGGCTCGGTCACCATCGGTGCCGAGTCAACGATTTGGCCCGGCGCAGTGTTGCGTGGCGATGATGGAGAGATCATCATTGGTGCGCGAACAAGCATCCAAGACAACACGGTGATCCACACGATGCCCAATCAACCAACAATTGTTGGCGACGATTGCGTTATCGGACATATTGTGCATCTCGAGTCGTGCACCATTGAAAACTCAGCCCAAGTCTCGTCGGGAGCAATTGTCTTGCATCGAGCAGTAGTCGGCACTGGCGCAATTGTTGCTGCAAACTCGGTAGTTCTCAATGACACCATTGTTCCTCCTGGAGCACTAGCAGTTGGAAGTCCGGCGACCATCAAGGAAGGACGTGCCCGATCTATTGAGATCGAAATGGGTGCGGCAATTTATGTTGAAAAAGGAAAAAAATTCCGCACCGACCTGCGCAAGATTTCGGACTGATATTTAGTCAAGTATTTGCAATAGCGGCGAAATATCCAGTGATTCAAGCATCGGCAGATACAGCCTTACTGCATCCTTACGGAATCGCGTACTTAAATCTGCGCGAAAAAACTTTGCGCCTTCCCGAATGACGTAATTGAGTATGAAGAACTGATAGGCGCTAGGCAAGAATTCAATTTCGGCACGCGAAAGTGGGTAAACCGAATGGTAAGCCTGCAGAAACGCAACGAAGCGCGGCTCGACCAACGTGTGAGGGGAGTACGAGAATTGAGTCTTGTCGCCGGTGTGTGATGCAGCACGGGAGAGAAAATAGAAATCAAGCATCCGTGTGTCAATACGAAACCAGTCGTAATCCCAACGAGTAAACAATCGTTTCGCCAAATTTGCGTCTTGAGTAACGGAAAAATTACCTAGATTCCAATCGACCAAGATGGGAATCTTGTTCCATTCATCAAAATGAATATCCTCGAGATGCGCCAGGAAATTGTGGGTTGATGTGCGCAAGTACGAAATGTCGCTCTCACGCAAATCAAAATTGCGTGGGGCAAACTCACTTGATAGCTGGTCCAGCAGATGAATCGCATCACCCTTGACCGAATTGGATGTTGGCGGAAGATCTAGTGCTGCGTTTGCACAGGCCTTGTGGAATCCGGCGATCTCACGAGCCAGGAAAATAATGTCATCAGTGCTGATGATGCGTGGCAACTGTGTGCCGCGCTCAACATCGTTGTAAAACGCCGCCCAGCACGAGCCGTCGTACCACGTATAGGCACGACCATCACGGGGTAAGACTTGAGCGAGAAAACCCGACCATTGTGTGTTGCTGAGCGACTGCACGAGCTTGAACAGTCGATCGTGATCTTCTGCAAACAAGAAGTACGAACCATACGACGAAACCTTGCCGACAACATGTGAGCCATCATCTAGGTGCAATCGGAATACATGATTGGTCGAGACGTGTGCGCTTACTTCAACAATCTCATCGATCGTCCGCGTATCCCCGTAATCTGCCCAAGCAAGGCGAACAATTCGTTCCGCGTCGATCATTGCGGTA
>DFDK01000005.1:65529-73320 GCA_002367695.1 Acidimicrobium sp. UBA3029
TCTTCTTCAGATTCTCCACCCCAGAAACCATACTCATGGTTCTCACGTGCAAATGTTCGACAAACTTCAAGCACAGAGCATTCCATGCACACAGATCGAGCCATCTCTTCACGTCGTTCACGTGTTTGCGGGCGCTCGGCGATGGCGGGGAAGAAGACATTTGTGAGTCCTAAACAAGCGGCGTTCTCCATCCACTCATCGTCACCTTGAATCCGTTGTCCAAATTCGACTGCTGCCATACAACCCCCACCGCGAACTGTAGTGGAGAACTAACTAACCGATCAATTAAAGCGGTGTGACATTTAGCCCAGTAGCGACTTGAGACCCGCAACGAAAAGAGCGATGTCGCTGTGGTCAACGTCCCAGGCCGTCATCCAGCGCACTTGGTGAGTTGCTTCATCCCAATCCCAAAAGAATGACCAATCCTGTAGTGCTTTACTCACCGAAGGTTCAAGGACGGGGTAGATGCTGTTGACAGCTGGAGTGGCAGTCAATTGCAGCATTTCAATGTTCTGCACCTCCGCATAGAGAGATTTTGCAGCAGAGTTACTAGCGACACCGAGTTCGATGAATAGGTCGTTTTTTAAGAAAGCCAAATATTGACACGAGATAAATCTCATTTTTGAATACAACTGTGTTGACTGCTTGCGAATATACAGAGACCTTTTAGCAAGGTCAGTATTAAAGAAAATTACGGCTTCGCCGAACATCACGCCAGTCTTTGTGCCACCGAACGTCAACACATCAACACCCGCGTCAATAGTGAAGGAACGCAAGGCCTCTCGTGTAGCGCCAAGTGCTGCCGTCGCATTACAAATACGTGCGCCGTCCATGTGCACAAGCATGTTCATTTCATGCGCCGCAGTGCACAAATCTTTGACTTCTTTTGCCGTATACAGCGTGCCGAGTTCGGTTGCTTGTGTGATGGAAACAACACGAGGTTGCACATGGTGTTCGCTACCAAAAAGATGTTCGAGCGAATGCAAGTCACTGGGACGCAACTTGGCATCAACTGAGGGGATATCAATAAGTTTTGCTCCGAGGAAACGTTCAGGCGCTCCGGCTTCGTCAACTGCAATGTGCGACCACGAAGTGCACACGACAGCCTCTGCAGGTTGCAACATGTTTGCTAGGGCCATCACATTGGCGCCAGTTCCTCCGAAAGCAAACCGAGTGACAACGTCTTTGCCGAATAGATCCGAAAATGCGGCCTCCGCATCCTGCGTGTATCGATCATTGCCGTAGGCGAGAGCGTGACCGGAATTTGCCTGATTTAGGGCCTCCATCACCAGGGGATGAGTACCAGAAGCATTGTCACTTGACAGCAATCTGGTGGGTGCAACGAGATGTGACGGAACTACGCGAGCGGTCATCCATTCAGTATGCGCAGTAATACTCGCAATTTGCCCGAACATGACATACCTTTTCGTCATGACGAAACAAACCGATCAGATGTCAAAGAGCGTCAGCAACACCCAGACTCCAGTCACGACCCAAGACCATCTCAAATGCCGATGGTGCAGGAGCCCATTACCGGTAAGTTCGGGTTCCGGCAGACCGCGGGAGTTTTGCTCGCAAGCCTGCAGACAATGGGATTGGGTCGCGCGCCAACGAGCATCAGAGCTTGCACTTAGTGAAGATGAGTTGATAATCACCCGTACAGAACGCGACAATCTTCGAGACCAAATCTTTGTCTTGCGATGTGCGGTACAGGATGTTGAACAAGATTTGGATCCGTCGATTGACCCAACGACCCGCGACTACAAGGCTGCGTTATCGTGGCTGTTGGACGCAGCCAGACCGTTAGTCCAGGATCAAAGTTAAACGCATATGCCTAGTTTCCAGAGTTATATTACGCCCATAATCATAGTTATGTAAAGTAAGGATAAGCAATGAAACCAAGCAAATCTGAACCACATCTCATCCCCACGACTGGTATGAGTGCTCAAAACATTGCGACTTCGTTCGATCAGATGTCTGCAAACGATGTGCAGTGGCGAGATGGTAAAGCATTCTCGCTTGCATATAACGCAGGCCCAGAAGTTTTAGCAGTTGCTGAGGACGCTTACAGGCGCTTCAGTGGCGCCAATGCCCTCAACACGGCTGCTTTCCCCAGCCTGCGTCAAATGCAGAGCGAAGTGATCGAGATGGCTGGTGTTTGGCTCGGATCATCTACTGAGGCTGCTGGGTACTTCACTAGCGGAGGCACCGAAAGCATCCTGATGACTGTCAAGGCGGCCAGGGATCAGTTCCGATCCGAGTCCTCGATCTCCCACCCGAATATCGTGCTCCCTACATCTGCCCATGCTGCTTTCGATAAAGCTGCTGCGTACTTTGGTGTCGAGTTGAGGCGTGTTGCTGTGCTGCCCAATTGGCGTGCCGATGTCGAAGCGATGGCCCATTTCATCGACAAGAACACAATCATGATCGTTGGATCAGCGCCTCAGTATCCGCAAGGCGTGATTGACGATATTCCGGCTTTGGCTTCTTTGGCTCTGCAACGAAGTATCAATTGCCATGTTGATGCATGCATGGGCGGAGTCTCGCTCGCCTACCTCAGCAGACTCGGACATCAGATACCACCGTGGAATTTACAAGTAGATGGAGTCACATCCATCTCTGTTGATTTACATAAATTTGGTTACACATCTAAAGGTGCGTCGGTAATCATGTACGCAAGCAAGCGTCTACGTTCTTATCAGGGATTTATTACCGATCAATGGCTTGGTGGTGTGTACGCATCGAGCGGAATGCTCGGCACAAAATCAGGAGGTTCGATTGCTGCCGCATGGGCGGTCATGCATTTTCTGGGAGATGATGGTTACCTACGCCTCACCCGTAGTGCTCGCATAGCAACCGACAAGCTTGCCCAACACATCTCAAGTCACCCTCAGCTTTTGTTACTCGCTCAACCAGATGCGTTATTACTTTCGTTTGTTGCACGAGATCCAGAGCGTCTCAATGTTTTTGCCGTAGCTGACGAAATGTGGAAACGTGGTTGGTACATCGACCGCCAAGAGCCACCCCAATCTTTGCATTGCACTGTCAACGCAGTTCATGAGTTGGTGATAGACGCAATGCTTGAGGATTTAGATGCGAGTGTTTTAGGCGTACTCGATTCAGCTCTTTCTGGAGACGCTGGCGCATATGGGACGTTGTCATGACGCAAAGCAGCGAATCAAAACCGTTTAATGTTCCAACGATTGAGCAAATCTTTGCTCTACTCAGTGCTCTTAACCCTGCCGAAAATGGTCCAAAGGTAGTCGATCAGGCAAAACGATCTATCGAATCTGTTGTTACCAGTCTGCAACTGATTTTGCAGTCAATGGAGAACTTCAACAGAGTCGCCAATCGGGTTGACAAATTACTCGACGAGATTGAAGATCCGATTCAGAAACTTGCCGATGCAAGCACTCTCCTAGCCGAACTGGCACACAATTTGGGACCGTTGATGGCTTTCTTGCCGAAGAAAGAAGATTGAGTACTACTGAGCCAATAACACAGATCGCGCAACTGTAAGAGAATCTGTTCTTATCTCATTTGGACGAGCAAGCGCAATGATCTGCGAGTCAACCTGATCCTTCACTCCAGCAAGCGGCAACACATTAAGTACTCCCTGACCGTTACGGAGCACATCAACAAGTTGATCACCCTGGCAGAGCACTACAGACTGGCCACTGATGACGATATGCGCAGCGGTGATTTCTGATTCGACATGATTGCGCAAATACTTAAAAACGTCGCGCACCGATTCAAGCTTTATACCGGCATCAAGCAGCGTCTTAATGACACGTAGCTCGAGTAGGTCGCGGTAGCTATACACGCGCCTTGAGCCGCTACCTGCCGCATCACAACTTGATGGACGAATTAAATCTGTGCGAGCCCAATAGTCAATTTGGCGATACGTAATGCCAACGATCTCCGCTGCTTTTTTGCCACTAAACCCTTGACCCATAGTTCAAGGTTAGGTGCGTAAAACCAATTTGACTATCCCTGGAAATCTTCGGGCCTGATGTTGTCTATGAAGTCCCGAAACTCGTCCAGAATCTCCTCTTCAGTATCCACATGGGTCATGGTTGTTGCCTTGCCCACCTCATCCATCAGCGCTTCTGTTGCATACATAGGTACGCCTGCTCGTAAAGCTACGGCGACGGCATCGGACGGACGACACGAAACTATCCGCTCACCGCCACTCCCCTTCAAGTGCAACTCGGCAAAATAGGTGCTGTCGACTACTTCGGTAATTACGATGCTCCTGAGCTCAGCCTCGACTACCCCAAAAAGTGAAACAAATAAATCGTGCGTTAATGGTCGCTCGGGTGTGATTCCTTCAAGCGCAAAATGAATCGATGAAGCTTCGGGGCCACCGATATAAATCGCCAACATACGTCGATTGCCACCAGATTCACGCAACATTAAAACCGGTGTATTGCTTGGCATCTCCAAACGAACACCTTCGAGATCTAGTTCGATGAGCACTACCGCGACCGCCCTTCGTTGTAACCCCGCGCAGCGACCGTCACAAATGCTGTGCGTAATTGATCTGCAAGATCAGTCAATTCATCCAAAAGCTCCATCGCCTCTTGTCGGGCGGCTGGATTGCGTTGTCGCAGAAATGGCATGATGCGTTGCTCAAACAAGCCGAACTCACGTTCAGCAGAATGCTTAAACGTTTTAAGGTGACGGACATCGATGCCTTGCGCAATAAATTGCGCAGCTATCGCAACAATCTCCTTATCGAGAGGGCTATACATTTCGATATCTCCGACGATTCGGGGTTTGACGAGACCATTTACTACAAGTGACTTCAACACGACATCGTCTGCATCGAGCTCTTGTAGCAATTCGGTACGACTAATAGAAGAAGTATCATCGGCCTTCTTCGCAGAACGCGATGGACTGCTCGGTGCCTTGATGAGATTTTGCCGTGCAGCAGGATGGCCACCACTTGTGGCCTGACTCCTCTCAATGTGTGGAGAAGTATCGTCGTAAGGCCTTATCATGCCGTCGCTGGTATCGCCCTCAAGTTTTGTGCGAATCACTTTGAGCGGCAAATAGTTTTCGCGTTGCTCACGCAAAATAAAACGTAGCCTCTCAACTTCGGACCTGCTGAATTTGCGATATCCCGACGCAGTGCGCTCTGGTTCGATCAAACCTTGACTTTCTAGAAACCGAATTTTAGAAATAGTGATGTCAGGAAACTCTTCGAGCAATAGTCCAAGCACCTCACCAATTGAGAGATAGTTTTTGTCAGTCATCACAGTTCGTATATTCTGCCACTAATTTAACTAAAACTAAAAAGCGGCTTTAGACGTTCGCACCATCAAAAAACACCATGCGATACTTACCGACTTGTAATTCGTCGCCATTTTGCAGCAAGATCTCTTCAACACGTTCCTGATTGACATACGTGCCATTGAGCGAACCCATATCGGTCACGACATAGCCATTATTTCCAAGTCGCAATTCTGCATGACGACGCGACACGGTTACATCGTCAAGACATACGGTGCATTCTGGATTTCGACCAATTTCAACACGATCAAGTGCTAAAGAAAACCGTTCGCCCGAACGTTCGCCCGAACGCATAACCAACAACCCGTGCGCATTCTCATTTCCAAGAATCTCACTCACCAGCACTTGCACGTTGTCTTGATCTCCAGGCGCATCCTGCAGTGGATCAACTGCAGCCAGCACTATTGTGCGCTCACTTAGATGATCGAGGACTGTGCCACATGCGGAGCAGAATGTGGCCTCGGGAGGATTTCGATGCCCACATGAGTTGCAAAATGTATAGGCCATACCCCTACCGTAGCCTTCAGCCCACACGCCCTGCACGCAGGTTTGCCCGAATCATAGGCACATACATAACAGCCGTGTAATAACTCAAAGCAAGTCCGGGCACAGCAAAAATCCAGCCCAATGCGGTTGCTCCATTGGCGAGCCCGAATGTACTGGATCCCAATAACAGCAATGGCACCGACGTCATCAAGAACAGCGTGTACCACTTACCCCAATAACTGACAGCAAATCGCTGCATGCCAAACAGGGTTGCTACCACCATGGCACCGCCAACCGTGATCTCGCGCACGAGAATCGCGATACAGAACCAACTTGGCACTCCTCCGTCGATCATCACGCCCAAGGTTGCCACGATGAACAGCATGCGATCTACGAACGGATCAAACACCGATCCGAAGACTGAAGTCTGATTGAGTTTTCGAGCCACCCAGCCATCGATCCAATCGGTATACGAAATTGCGCCCAACAACCATGCAGCGCCCGCGCGATTATCTCGTGCGAACAACACATACAAAAAAACTGGCAACATACATAGTCGAGCCAACGTAATTGCATTCGGAATAGACCAAATTCCAGAAGTCAGACTTGGCTTTTCAGTGCTCACAAACAACGACACTACAATCTTCACTATGTCTTCACTGTTTACCCGTATTATCCGCGGAGAGATACCTGGCCATTTTGTGTACAAAGATGAGATCTGCGTCGCGTTCTTGACAATCAACCCAATCGTGACCGGCCACACCCTTGTAGTCCCAATTGAAGAAATCGACGAGTGGACCAATCTCTCAGCCGAGATTTCTACACATCTCATGGTTGTCGCAAAAAGGATTGGACTGGCGCAAAAACAACTCTATAAATGCAATCGGGTTGGGCTCATCATTGCTGGATTCGAAATACCCCATTGCCATCTGCACGTCATTCCAGCCGACACCATGTCCGACCTCTCGTTCGATCAAGCAGCATCTCATGTTGACCCAACAGAACTTGCAGCACAAGCACAAAAGCTTGCTGCAATTCTTAAAACAATCTGAGTTCGCCCAACGATTCAGTCTGTGTCAAATCGATCGGTTCAATCAATTCGCTTCCGTTATTGCGCGAACTATTAACTTTTGTACTAACCGCACACGCGACAAGTGCACCGTTCGGAATGGCAGCCAGATCAATGAGTGGGCTCTGATTGTTCGGATTCAGCCAATCCTCAACACCACGTTGGTCTAAGAGCACTGGCATGCGATGATGTATCTGGCTCACCATGTCATTCGCATGAGTCGTCAACGCAACCGCAGTGTGCACAACCTGACTGCTCGACTGATTCGGGTCTTTCCATGCAGTCCACAATCCAGCCACAGCGAGAACCCCATGATGTGAATAACTCGATTGACTGTTGGCAGAGAAATAATACGGTTGCTTAATCGGCTTCATTGCGTCATGACGTAATTGCTCTTTCCACTCGAAGTAGCCATCCATCGGAAGCACACAACGGTGTTGCGCAACCAAATCACGAAACGACGGCTTCTCAGCAACAGTTTCAATGCGCGCATTTATCAGGCTCGCCGCACGTGAAGCATCGGGTGCCCAGCGAGGAATCATTCCCCACGAAAAACTGACAGCCGATGAACCGCCTGTCGAATCAATAATTCCCAAAATACGGCTGGTTGGCGCAATATTAAAACTGATCGGCAATTCTTCAGTATCAAGAGAACACGAAAAAATATCAGAGATCTCCAACGCCGTTGTCTTGCGTACAAATCTTCCGCACATGAACTAAAATTAGTCCAACTTACGACCAGAGACCACCCGGAGTTGCAAATATCCAGACCAACAAAGGCGTGATGATCAAACCTGGTAGCAATGAGCCAAGTCTGATCTTCTTTATCTCCAGCAAATTAAGTCCAATGGCCATTACCGCCAACCCACCCGCTGCAAATAGCTCTGTACGCATCCGCTCGTCCAATAACAAATCAAGACGCGTACCAAACAGAGTCAATG
>DFDK01000005.1:73610-74233 GCA_002367695.1 Acidimicrobium sp. UBA3029
GTCATGAAACCGTCGAGGCTTCCCTTGATGATGTACAGCTGTGGTGTTTTTCCACTGGCATCCTCGATCGCTCCCAAGATGGTTAATGGCCCAACGCAAAACAACAGCGAAGCGGTAACGAACCCAGTCACGAAGCGATTATCAGCGCTGTCTGACGCAAACCGTTTTTTCAACACTTCCCCAACCTGAACGAGACGATCTTCGACACGAATCAACTCGCCGATTATGCCGCCCAACACCATGCCTAGTAGTGGAAAAACCATGTTGTGGGTCTTGATGACATCACTCAGACCAAGTGCAAGAGTCACCAACCCAATTACCTGCACCACCAACACTCGAATTCGCTCGGGAATCCGATGTCCAATAACTAATCCAAGTCCACCGCCAACAAGAACCGTCAGTGTGTTGATCAATGTCCCTAAACCGCGCACTCCACACCCCTTGTTCATTGACCAACAAACGCGTCTACTAACGCGTCTTCTAACGCTTGAAGGATACGGCGCAACAGCCATACTGATGTACATGGTTATCGTTTGGGCGTGCGGCGCAGCACTGTTATACGGAGTCGCAGACTATTGCGGTGGTCGCGCTTCTAAAGTATCCAAGGCTGCGGCGGTTACTTT
>DFDK01000003.1:0-3955 GCA_002367695.1 Acidimicrobium sp. UBA3029
AATCTTGTGGTAATTGATCAATTTCGTGCACCGTCTTGTAAATGGTGCAGTGGCAATCGGGGTATCGAGTACCGCACTGAGCCGGGGTCTATCGTGACGGCGGCGGTTGGAGGCATTGCATCGTTCGTAGGAAACGTCGCCGGCACTAACTATGTCGTTATAAAAACAATCAACACGAATGACAATCTGCTTGTCACTCATGGACGGCTGCAATCGGTATTGGTCAAATCTGGTGCTTTAATTACAACCGGTCAGTCCATCGGCAGGGCAGGAGAGTCGCTGTATATAGGTGTGCGAGTTAATGGCCAGTACTCCGACCCTCGGCAATGCTCCGGCCTCGGCTTAAGGGGCAAACCCCGCGCTGTTCTCGTTGCAGGCTGAAACCCGCCCGATACACTTCGTCTTTCATTATTCACGTCATTCACGTGTGCCCCATCCTGTGGTCGTTGCAAAGCGCAGGGGTTCACGAATCAACCACAGGGGAGGAGAGAATCATGGCCATTGTCAGCATGCGTCAAATGCTTGAGGCAGGAGTCCACTTCGGACACCAAACCCATCGTTGGAACCCACGGATGAAGCGGTTCATTTTCGGGGAGCGCAACGGTATCTACATCATCGATCTTGAGCAGACGCTCGATCGCGTAGACACGGCATACAAATATGTTCGTGACATGGTTGCCAATGGCGGAACGATTTTGTTTATCGGCACAAAGAAGCAGGCCCAAGATCCAATCAAGTTTTTCTCGGATAAGTGCGGCATGTCGCACGTCAATGAGCGTTGGTTGGGTGGCATGCTCACCAACTTCGACACCATTTCAAAGCGCGTCAATAAAATGCAAGAGTACGAGCGCATGGGAGCTTCGGGTGAATTTGAAGTAATGCCAAAGAAGGAAGCACTGTTGATCAGCCGCGAGCTTGTGAAGCTGCAAAAGAACTTGTCGGGTATTCGCTCGATGAGCAAGTTGCCAACTGCTGTATTCATCATTGACACAGTCAAAGAGCACATTGCGGTAACCGAGGCGAACAAACTTGGTATTCCAGTCATCGCTATTGTTGACACCAACGTCAACCCAGACCTCGTGCAATTTCCAATTCCGGGCAACGACGATGCAATTCGTGCCAACGAGTTGATGTCACGCATGATTTGCGAAGCTGTTATTGAAGGTCAGTTCATTGCTGAAAAGACTTCTGATCGTGCAAGTGCTGCTACTGCAGCAGTCGCCGCGCCAGTCGCACGCTCAGCAGAAGAACAAGCAGCATTTGATGCATCACAAGATGCAGCGCGTGCAGCAGCCACATCGGCTCAAGCCGAGCGCGATGCACGAGTTGCATCTGCTGGCGAGACGAAGTCGGAAGGCTGATCTCGATGTCGTTTACTGCAAAAGATGTGCAGGCCTTGCGTCAAGCAAGTGGCGCTGGAATGATGGACTGCAAGAAGGCACTCGAAACCAACAACGGCGACATGGAGGCATCCAAGTTGTGGTTGCGCGAAAAGGGTCTTGCCGCAAGCGCAAAGCGTGACGACCGAGAAAATGCACAAGGTCTCGTTGCACTGTTGATCAAAGGCAATGTTGGCGCAATTGTCAAACTCAAGTGCGAAACAGACTTCGTGGCTAGCAGTGAGCACTTCGTTTCAGAAGCAGATGTTCTGGTCAACTTAGTTGCAGACAAGGGTGTCGATGCTGTCAACGAGCGGTCAGCAGAATTTGAAGACCTCAAAATCCTGCTTAAGGAAAAAATTGAGATTGGTGACGTTGTGCGCTTTGAAGCTGCAACTGGAAACCTTCTGGATTCCTACATGCACATGCAAGGTGGTCGCTGCGTGAATGGCGTACTCGTCGAAATGAGCGGAGCCACCCAAGAATTGGCCCACGACATCGCAGTACACATTGCCTTCGCCCGACCGAAGTACATGGCCAAGAATGACGTGCCTCAAGAAGTTATTGACGCAGAGCGTGCAACGCTTGAAGTCGTTACTCGCAACGAGGGCAAGCCAGAAGCCGCTATTGGCAAGATTGTTGAAGGCCGAGTACAGGGCTTTTTCAAGGACATCGCATTGCTTGAGCAGCCATATGCCAAGGACGATAAGCAGTCTGTAGCGCAGATCATTGGTAAATCAACGATTGTTCGTTACTCACAGGTGGAAATCGGCTAAAACTAGTATCTATATATGGCAGCCAAACCAACTTCAACTCCGCGATGGAATCGCATCGTTCTCAAGTTGTCTGGTGAAGCGTTGGCAGAGTCATCAGGTTTTGGTTTGGACAATGACGTGTTGCATCAAGTTGCAACCGAGTTGTATGAGGCGCGTCAAGAGTTTGGTGTCGACATTGCCGTAGTCGTTGGTGGTGGCAACTTCTGGCGAGGTGTCAAAGGTGCTGCCAAAGGCATGGATCAGGCGCAAGCCGACTACATGGGAATGATCGCAACAGTAATGAACGCCCTTGCATTTCAAGATGCGCTCGAACGAGTTGGACAATCATCGCGCGTGATGTCAGCAGTTGAGATGCCAAAAGTTGCAGAGCCATACATTCGTCTTCGCGCACAGCGTCACCTTGAAAAAGGTCGTGTTGTTATCTTGGCGGGTGGAACAGGCAACCCATTTTTTACTACCGATACCGCTGCAGCATTGCGCGCTGCAGAAATATCGGCACAAGCAATCTTGAAGGGCACACACTCTGGGGTTGATGGCGTCTACACCGCTGACCCAAAGCTTGATCCGACGGCCACAAAGTATTCCCACATCTCGTATCTAGACGTGATTAACAAGGGTCTCAAAGTAATGGACTCAACAGCGATTACCTTTTGTCGAGACAACAATTTGCCGATCGTGGTTTTCAACCTGTTGGAGCGTGGAAACGTCAAGTCCATACTCAGAGGTGAGGAAATAGGTACGCTGGTCGGGTGATTGAAGAAACATTGCTCGAGGCCATGGACGGTATGGCCAAGGCTCTAGAGCATGTCCAATCGCAGTTTTTGGGGGTGCGCACAGGTCGAGCCACATCCAACTTGGTCGAGAAGATTGCGGTTGAGTACTACGGTGCAACTGTTCCCATGGTACAACTCGCCTCATTCCAAGTACCAGATGCCCGAACCCTGGTGATCAAACCCCATGATCGTGGTTCTATCGCAGCGATCGAAAAGGCAATTGCGTCGAGCGATCTTGGTGTAACGCCCGGCAATGACGGCGTTGTGGTGCGTTTAAGTTTTCCGATGCTCACCGAAGAGCGCCGCAAGGAATATGTAAAAGTTGTCAAGAACATGGCAGAAGATGGACGAATTGCTCTACGCAACGTTCGCCGTGATGCACGCAAAACATTGGAGACAGCCGAAAAAGCTGGAGACATTTCAAAAGATGATTTAGAGCGAGCAGAAAAAGAGTTGGAAAAACTCACGCACGACAATGTTGAAGCAATCGACAAAGCATTTAGCCGCAAGGAAACAGAACTACTCGAAGTGTAGGGAGACAGATCATGAGCAATGACAACAAAGGTAATTATTCCGATGATGACACCAATGGCGACGACAGAACTGTTGACCCAACGATTGACTTTGGCGATGAGTTTGGAGTAATCAAGTTTGCCGAGGTAGACGACAGTGGCCCCGCACTTGCTTTTGGCGCGAATGATACAGAACAACTCCCACATTGGACCGAGTCTCCAACTGGCGAAGTTCCTCGATCTAGGAAAATAGACGAACAGCCAACTCGACGAATAGTTATTGGTGCAAATGACAGCAGTCGTGACCGTGATGATTCTGATAACACCGACGTTTGGTCTGCATATAACGATCCAGACTCGAGTGCATCCACTGGGGCCCGTCGTCCATCGTTTGAAACGACAACTCCACCACCAGTAAGTTCTCCTCGCCGTGAAGGTCGCATCGTGATCGGCACAGACCCAACAGGCGAGCGCCGTCGCCCAGTTGCACGCGATGCATCTGGCGCACAATCCCG
>DFDK01000003.1:4159-12589 GCA_002367695.1 Acidimicrobium sp. UBA3029
CTCGTGGCACTCAAGTGACTCGCACGCAACGTCCGTCATCTGGCTCGGCCACTGGTTCTATATCGCGCGGTAGGAATAGCGGCGGCGGTAGAGACTTGCCAACCGCAACTGCTGTAGGTGCATTGCTTGCTGCGGTGTTTATCGCTTCATTGATGTGGAGACCAGCAGCGGTGATGTTATTGATTGCAGCACTCATTGGTGTCGCAGCATTCGAATTTTTCACTCAGGCCAGTGTGAGCGGCTACCGACCATCAACGGTAATCGGCGTAGTTGGTTGCATCGCTGCACCACTCTGTGCATATTGGATCGGAGATGCAGCTCTTCCACTCGTGCTCGTGTTTGGTTTTATCGCTGCTGTTGTCGTGTTTGTTGGCAGTGATGGCATTGAGTCTGGTCCGGTACCAAATACCGCAATCATGATGCTTGCGATGCTGTGGATCGGCCTGATGAGCTCGTATGCCGCGCTCATCTTGCGTTTCTCGTCGGCAAATGGTCCAGCATTTGTGCATGTTGGCACCGACACATTGTTCATCGTTGTCATCGGGGTTATTGCTAATGACATTGCTGCTTACTTCGTTGGTACGACGATGGGACGAACACCATTACGTGATTGGATTAGTCCTGCAAAATCTATTGAGGGTTTGATCGGTGGAACTATCGGCACTTTCTGTGCTGTTGTGCTGGTTGGAATGCAGAGCACTACATGGAACAGTTTGGGAGATTGGCTCTTACTTGCCTTAGTGATTTCGGTCATGGCGCCACTTGGCGATCTTGCAGAGTCGATGTTTAAACGCAACCTCAACATCAAAGATTTCGGCACCGTACTGCGTGGGCATGGGGGAGTTCTGGACCGATTTGACAGTCTGTTGTTTGTCTTGCCGGCCGCCTATTACCTCACTCTCGTCATCCAACCCTGGGGCTGATTTACCTATTTCGCTGACAGACTGAACAGATGTCGGTCGTACGGGTTGCAATTGCTGGTTCAACTGGCTCAATTGGTACGCAGACCCTCGAGGTTATTTCTCGCAGTGGTGGTGAGTACGAAGTGGTCGGTCTTGGAGTTGGTAGCAACGCCGATGCAGTAATTGCACAGGCAAAGTTGTGCAAACCGAAAATGGTTGCAGTAAAAAGTGATGAGGCTCGCAAAAAGGTTTCGCAGGCCCTGCCTGGGGTGGAAGTGGTCGCCGATCTTGCAGAGTTGGCACGAGATGCCGATGTCGTTGTAAACGGGGTAGTTGGTTTCGCAGGTTTGTCAGTAACGATGTCTACGCTGCAACACGGTAAGCGGCTTGCGTTGGCAAATAAAGAGAGCCTGATTGCAGCAGGCCCAATTGTGCAGCCTCTGCGAAACATCAAGGGCGCGGTAATTGTGCCTGTCGATAGTGAACACTGTGCGATTCACCAATGCTTGCGATCATCAACTGATGCACAACGCGAAGTGAGGCGCTTACTACTGACTGCAAGTGGTGGACCATTTCGTGGTCGCACCGTAGAGTCATTGCAAAACGTGACAATCTCTGATGCGCTCAAACATCCAACCTGGTCAATGGGTCCGAAGATCACTGTCGATTCATCGACTCTGATGAACAAGGGTCTTGAAGTCATTGAGGCCCATGAATTATTTGGAGTTGGGTTTGATCAAATTGATGTTGTTGTGCATCCGCAGTCAGTCGTGCACTCAATGGTCGAATTTACGGATGGAGCAGTCATCGCCCAGTTGTCTCTACCTGACATGCGATTGCCGATTGCCTATGCGCTCGGATTTCCCGCACGTGCAGAAATCGCGTTTGGAGCGATTGATTGGGCGCAATTGAGTCGTCTCGACTTTGAAACTCCAGATCGATCTACTTTCAGATGCTTGGAGCTCGCGTATCAGGCCGGTCGAATCGGTGGAACCGCCCCCGCGTGGCTGAGCGCTGCCAATGAAATTGCAGTAGAGGCATTTTTGGATGGGCATATATCGTGGTCAAAAATTGCTGGCGTAATTGAGCAAACAATGCAACACCATGATGGAGTTTTACCGACAACAGTTGGTGATATTTTGTACGCAGATGAGTCGGCTCGTAGGTTTGCCGCAATGGAGTTAACAAAATGAGTTCGTTTTACAACAAATTTCGCGATGAGATTGTTGCTGGTGGAGACACCATAGATCAACCCAAACGGATCAACGATAAGCGCACAAGTAGGTTTACTGGTACCGCACTGCTGGCTTTGATTGTCTGGTTGGGTGTAACAAGCCCTTGGACGTTTGTGTTTGTTGTGGGCTTACTTATCTCAGTCTTTCTGCATGAAATGGGACATTTTGTTACTGCTCGTCGTACGGGGATGAAGGTGACGCAATTTTTTATGGGGTTTGGTCCGAGATTGTGGAGTATGCAGCGAGGTGAGGTGGAGTACGGCATTAGGGCATTGCCACTCGGAGCATTTGTTCGCATAGTTGGTATGAACAATCTGGACGAATGTGATCCAGCAGATGAATCACGTGCATATCGAGCACAGTCATATCCAAAACGATTGCTTGTGATCACTGCGGGTTCGTTGATGCATGGTGTGATCGCACTAGTTCTATTTGTCGGGGTCTATGCAACCTCTGGTCGATACAGCGAAACTGGCGATGTACTTATCACTTCTCCACCCGCTGCCAACTCGCCAGCGCAACAGTCTGGTGTGTTGACCGGTGACGTCGTACGAGAGATGGACGGAATTGTCATTACTAATCGCGACCAATTTGTTGAACAAATTGTGTCTAAGCAGCCGGGTCAAACTGTCTCAGTAATTATCGATCGCGCAGGCGAACCAGTTTCGCTCAATGTCACGCTTGGAAATAATCCAGTAGATTCTTCAATTGCTTATTTTGGTGTTGCAAGTTGGTCGCTCGACTATGTTCGTGTTGATCCGATTTCGGCAATCGGATATGCGTCAAAGGATCTAGTTGTTACGGCTGGAAGATCGGTTGCGGGAGTTTTTATCGTTCTCAATCCGAGCAACATCATCAACAGCGTGATCGATGAAAAAGCCGACCCAACAACTCGCCCCGGAACTGTTGTTGGGGCGAGCCAACTCGGTGGAGAAATCGGTCGGCAAGATGGGCTCAAGGGTGTGTTGTTGCTACTTGCAAGTGTCAATGTGTTTGTCGGGGTGTTCAACATGTTTCCCTTGCTGCCTTTTGACGGAGGCCATGCCGCAATAGCAACCTATGAACGGATTCGTTCGCGGCGCAATAAGACCTATCGTGCCGACGTTGGCAAGATGGTGCCAGTTGCCACGATGGTCGTGGGGTTACTCGCAATGCTTCTAGTCGTTGGCTTATACCTCGATCTCACTCAGCCAATTGGCTGAAGTTCATCGCGAGTAAAACGTTGCAAAACCATACCGTGATGACAAACTGGTATTCATGAGTGCATTTGCAAGACGCGAGACGAATCAGATTTCGGTTGGCAAAGTTGCCGTTGGTGGCAATGCGCCAATCAGCATTCAGTCAATGACCATCACCAAGACAGCCGATGTTGAAGGCACGTTGCAGCAAATTTATGCGCTTGCTGCGGCTGGCTGTGACATCGTACGCTGCACGTGCAATGAGCCAGAAGCCGCTGAAGGTCTTGCGCAAATCGTTCCGCGCTCACCGGTGCCAATCATCGCCGATATCCATCATCAATACAAAATGGCGCTTGCTGCGATGGAAGCAGGAGTGCATGGCTTACGACTTAATCCTGGAAATATACGCAAGCCGGAACACATCAAGGCTGTTGCTTCCGAGGCTCGCGATCGCAAGGTACCAATTCGGATTGGTGTCAATGGGGGTTCGCTCGACCCGGCGCTGTACGAAAAATATGGAGGCCTGACTGCCGAAGCGATGGTGGAGTCTGCTCTAAAAGAAATTGCATATTTTGAAGAAGTTGATTTTGATTTGATCAAGATCTCTGTCAAGGCATCCAATGTCCCGCTCATGATCGATGCATATCGACAACTCAGTGAAGTGACACGACATCCATTGCACCTCGGAGTTACCGAGGCCGGACCATTGCCGGGTGGATTGATCAAGGCAACCGCAGGAATCTCGACGTTGCTCATGGAGGGCATTGGCGACACGATTCGGTACAGCCTCACTGCCGACCCAGTGGAAGAAGCACGAGCAGGCAGACAATTGCTTGAATCGCTTGGTTTGCGTGAGCGCAAAAATGTTGACTTGATTGCGTGTCCAAGTTGTGGGCGAGCAGAGATTGATGTCATTGATGTTGCTAATCGTGCACAAGCAGCATTTGCAGACAAAAAAATTCCATTGCAAATCGCGGTGATGGGTTGTGTTGTCAATGGTCCGGGTGAAGCTCGTGAGGCAGACCTGGGCATCGCTGCGGGCAATAAGCGTGGTCACTTATTTGTCAAGGGGCGCAATGTCGCGGTCGTACCAGAATCTGAGATGGTCGAGGCGCTGATTGATTGGGCCACATTTATTCACGAACACGGCGTAGATGCGGCTATTGCACGAGTTGACACCGCACTTGCCGAGCGCGAAGCTACGAAAGATCGCAACATGTTGCTCAAAGAGCAGGGCGATGACGTTAATCACGCCGACGAAAAAATAGTGGAGATTCGCAAAAAGGTTGCTGGCAACTAGCAACTAGTCAGGAATTGTTGTGACTGCGACAATTGTCGTTGTTGATTGCGATGTCGTAGCAGTCGTAATTATGTTCCATAGATTTTGTGATAGATCAATATAGAGATTGGCTCGAGCACGGTATCCAACCGGTTTCAGATGAAGTTTGTCAAAAGCAAACCATTTTGGATTTTTCGTAATCATTGCGTGCCAGTTGACGACCGAAACATTGGGGTAATCCAGTGCAACTCGATTGAGTACCTTATTAAACACCGAAGATGCGCGAACGTAGTACCGGCTGTCAATGCGTAAAACATTGACCCAAACCACTGGAACGTCACCTATGAGTGTGAGTAGTTCACGAATTCGGGATTCGTAGAACCGAACTTTGATTGAACCTTGGAGATCGTTACTCCCAAGCGCAACAATCACAGCAGAAGGTCTTACTTTTGTTTTGAGGTACTTGGCGTAAGTCTTAACCCCGTTTTTTAAGGTTTTGGCCGGACCGCTGATGTTGCGAGAAAATGCACCGTCAACTATCACATTGTCAAAAGTATTTAGGGCCTGCAGCTTCGGTGTTAGGTTGCCAAACCCTTTGTAGTTGGTGCCCCAGGTAATGCTGTCGCCGAGTACGAGCAGTGTGTGTGCAGGTTCAACAGCACGTGCATTACCAACGAAGATGCATGAAATTAGCGTGACGGCGACAATAGTGAGAGATTTGCATACTCGACGGTTCAATGCGTTCCCCATGCACGAAAGACGGTTGCGGTGCCATTGAGTCGTACCGTTTCGTTATTGCGAAGCAGACACGCTTGTCCACGTTGGATCGTGGTGGCATCACCTGTTGTGCATACCAATATTTCCGTGCTGTGTGTTGACTTGATTGTTGCTTCTCCGGCGACATCAATACGTTCCACTCCAAATCGAGTTGTTGAGACTGGGTAGGTGAAGCGTCCTGGGCTCGTCTCGGCTGCATTAACAACTGGTGAGGGGATTACTTCAAGACGGGCGACGGCCAAGAATTCGTCAACACTGACGTACTTTTTGGTGAATGCTGCTCGCACCACGTTGTCCGATGATGACATCACTTCAACGCCAGATCCATTGAGATATGCATGTGCATTGCCGGCACCAAGAAAGAGTGCTTGACCAGGGGAAAGTCGAACGTGATGCATCAACAGGGCAACAAGTACGCCTCCATTTCCTGGATACATGCTCGCCAATCGTCCAGCCCATGCAGGCATTTGTTCTGGGAGTTGATGTGGCCCAGTGGTTAACGCCCAGCGCACGCATTCGGCGAGTCCATCATTCTCTAGGTGCTCGGCGAGTTGCGTCCAGCCGAATCGTTTACACCATTCGAGCGATTCTTCTATAGGTCGGAATCCGCAAATTGCATCAAATGGGGTGAGGGCTATGAGTAGTTCTGGTTTCGCCGAGGAGTCGCGGTAGATGCGTTGCGCAGCATCGAGAGAAATTCCGATCTCGTTCTCTTGCTGGAAGCCACTAGCAGCTTGTTCGTCGGTGGGGTGAGTCTGTAGAGACAATGGCTTGTTGGCGGAGATGATCTTGACGAGGAACGAAAGATCACCAGCCAGTTGCTCAAGTGGCTGACTTCCGGTTGCATTTCTTACAAGCGATGGTCCACCTCTATGGGTGCCAAACCACAATTCGGCCCAAGGTCGAGCATCGGCTTCTGTGGAGAGAAATTCTGGAATGAACTGTTGATCGCCCCAGTCGTAGTGCTGGACAACGCCTCGCAGTAAATGCATTGCTAGCTCGTCGCACAGGCGCTTTTTAGGTGCGCAGCGGCATCTGCAATTGCGACTTCACTGGCAATTCCTGTCAAACGGTCGCGTACTTCGACGACACCGTTCGCTGCACCCCTGCCCACGACAACGATGATTGGGTTGCCAATCAATTCGGCATCTTTAAATTTGACGCCAGGCGAAACTCCAACGCGATCATCGAGCAATACGCGAACGCCAGATGCGTCAAGCGTCTGAGCGAGGTCGTTTGCAGTTTTGGTAATGAGGTCGTCTTCTTTTCCAGCCATCACAATGTGCACATTGAATGGAGCAATTGCATGCGGCCAACGCAGGCCAATATCGTCACATGTTGCTTCGGCTATTGCGGCAACTGCACGAGAAACACCAATGCCATAGGAGCCCATCGTTACGGTTTGGGCCTTGCCATTTTTGTCGAGCACACTCAAACCCAAGACTTCTGCATATTTTCGACCCAATTGAAACACGTGACCAATTTCGATGCCTCGTTTTATGATGAGTGCAGAAGCACACGAAGGACATGTGTCATCATCGCGTACTTCGGCAACGTCAATTACTCCGTCTGCCGTGAAGTCTCGGCCATGTACGAGATGCGCAACGTGCTTACCAGCAGCATTTGCTCCAGTAATCCATTCACTGCCATCGGCGATGCGTGGGTCGAGCAAGTAGCGCACGCCTGTGGAATGTTTAAGGCCTAAGGCGTTTGGTCCGATATAGCCCTTGACAAGTTTCGGCTGTGCCGCAAAGTGCGTTTCGTCAAATGGCACTACTTCGGCTGGTGATACTTGTGCTTCGAGGCGCTTCATGTCAACTTCACGATCGCCTGGAACACCGATGGCAAGTGCTTCGATGCGTCCATCGGGATGGCGCAAATTGACAACTACATTTTTGAGAGTGTCTGCTGCAGTCCACTGTCGATCTGCTCGTTGTAAGTCTGCGCGTGAATTAAACAAATCGACAAGAGTCTGAATCGTAGGTGTAGCCGGGGTGTCAAAAATTTGCGCAGGAGGAGTTTGTGCGGCATCGATAGGTGCGGGCGTACCGACTCGCACCGCTTCGGTATTAGCAGAGTAATCACACTTTGTGCATTGCACGAAGGTGTCTTCACCGATCTCGCATGGAAACAAAAACTCTTCGGACTTTGATCCGCCCATGGCACCCGACATCGCAGACACGATTGCAAAGGGCAACCCAAGTCGTTCGAAGATACGTATGTAAGCGTGGCGATGAGCGTCGTAGCTTTGTTGCAAACCTTCGTCATCGATGTCGAAACTGTACGAATCCTTCATCGAGAATTCGCGTCCTCGCAACAGACCGCCACGTGGTCGTGCTTCGTCGCGAAACTTGGTTTGAATCTGATACAGCGAGAGTGGTAGGTCTTTGTAGCTTGAGTACAAATCTTTCACGAGCAACGTAAACATTTCTTCATGGGTCGGACCGAGTAGGAAGTCGACCTTGCGTCGGTCTTGGAGCCGAAACAAGTTGTCGCCATAGTCGGTCCATCTGCCAGTCGCCTCAAATGGCTCGCGAGGCAACATGGCGGGAAAATTCACTTCTTGTGCGCCAATGTTGTCCATCTCTTGTCGGATGATCTCAGCGACATGTTGGTACACGCGCCATCCGAGTGGAAGCCATGTGTAACCGCCAGGTGCTGCGCGGCGTATGTATCCAGCCCGCACAAGTAGTCGGTGGCTTGGAACCTCTGCGTCAACAGGGTTATCGCGCAATGTGCGTACAAACAGGGTGGACATTTTGTTGATCACGCGCGGTCGCTTCGTTTCGTTCAGGGTTGGGTTTTTGTCTTGTTGATAACTGAATTTACTCGGCACCTATTGGTCTAAATGCCTTTGGCCTGTTGGGTGAGCCGTGACGAACCTTAGTTCGCGGAGATATAATGAAGCCGTCCTTTAAAGTTCGTCGAGCTGAAGGCGTGGGTCTCGACCCACGCCTTTTGTTCATTACAGGGCCTTGTTTTTGTGGTTTAAAACCCCCAAAACAAGCCAAAATTTTGTTCCAAATTAGTCAAGAAATTTTCAAGAAATTTTCAAGAAA
>DFDK01000003.1:12861-14941 GCA_002367695.1 Acidimicrobium sp. UBA3029
AAATAGTCAAGAGAGGAGAGAAAGAACATGTCAGTAGCACGTGGAAGCACCAAGTTGAACCCTGTCGTTGATCGTGTCTCTGCTCTCATTCTTCCGATCGTGACCGACCTTGGTCTTGAGTTGTACGACGTCGAATACCAGGGTGGCATTCTTCGCGTAGTCGTCGACACCCCAACCGGTGGTCCATCCGGTGTCAACATGGAGTCGATTGCATTAATCACGCGCCTAATCTCCCGCGAGTTCGACCATAGTGACCCAGTGCCCGGTCACTACACACTCGAAGTGACAAGCCCAGGTCTTGAGCGTTCACTCCGCATTCCACGACATTTCATTCGTGAAGTCGGAAAAGTTGTTGCTATTCGCTTGACCGCCGCCGTTAACGGTGTGCGTCGCGCACAAGGTGTGTTGTTGTCGGCAGACGATAACAACATTGTCGTTCGACTGAACGATAAATCATCAACCGAAACAACTGAGATGACGATCGGATACGACATGATCGATCGCGCTCGCACAGTGTTTGAATGGGGCCCAACTCCAAAGTCGGGTGCAACAAAAGTGAATACCAAGACGCAATCGGAGGTCAACGAATCATGAGCAATCTCGATATGACAGAAGCAATCCGCATGTTGGCAGGGGATCGCGGTATTACCGTAGATTCTCTTTTACAGGTGCTCGTTGAGGCACTTGCGACTGCGTACAAAAAGCGTCAGGGAGCAGCCGAAGAAGTAATCGTCGGTATCAACCCAGAAAACATGGATATCACTTTCACTGCGTATGACGTGGACGATGACGGCAACTGGATTAACGAGCGCGACGACACGCCAAAGAAAGATGAACTCGGTCGTATTGCTGCGCAAACTTTCCGTCAAGTGATGAGTCAGCGCATTCGTGAAGTAGAACGCGATCGCAAGTTTGAGGAATATGCAAACCGCGAAGGCGACATTGTGTCCGGCATCGTTCAAAAGACCGACACCAAGTACACATTGCTCGACCTTGGCCGCGTAGAAGCGCTGCTGCCACAAGCCGAGCAAGTACAGGGCGAAGTGCGTGAGCCAAATGCGCGACTAAAGGCATACATCGTCGAAGTTCGAAAGACTCCAAAGGGTCCACAGATTGTTGTCAGTCGTACGCACCCTGGTCTTATCAAGCGTTTGTTCGAGCTTGAAGTGCCAGAAATTGCAGATGGCGTTGTTGAAATCAAGGCTTGCTCACGCGAACCAGGACAACGTACAAAGATCGCTGTTTGGTCAAATGACCACAATGTTGACCCAGTAGGCGCCTGTGTTGGTGCTCGCGGTGGTCGCGTACGTATGGTCGTTACCGAGTTGCGTGGCGAAAAAGTTGACATCATTCCGTTTAGCGAAGATGTGCGCGACTTCATTGCCAAAGCAATGTCGCCAGCCAAAGTTACCGATGTTCGTTTGAGTAGCGATGGCACACAAGCCGATGTAATCGTGCCCGACTTCCAACTTTCGTTGGCAATCGGCAAGATGGGTGTGAACGCGAACCTTGCAGCACGACTCACCGGTGTGCGTCTAGATATTAAGAGCGAGACGCAAGCCGCCGATGAAACTTCTGGTTACACAGCAGTAGTGACGGAAGATGCACCTGCAGCCGACTATGCAGAAGGTGAGTGGGTCACCAATGCAGAGACCGGCGCAATGGAGTGGCATGCAGCAGACGGTTCTGTTGTGAGTCAAGAACAATGGGCCGAAAATACGGGTAGTTCAATTTCCGAAGCTGCAGCAAACGGCGAGGGGAAATAACACTTGGCCAAGATCTTGCGCGTTCATGAGCTTGCTAAAGAGCTCGGCATGTCCAATCAAGAGACCCTTGATTTGTGCGGCAAGATGGGCATCGGTGTAAAAACACAATCCTCAACGATTATCGAGCAACAGGCCGATCGTGTACGCACGAAGGCGCAGCGCGAAGGTCTTATTCGAGATGCACAACCAGAAGAACCAAAGCCAGTAAAAAAGGCAGTAAAAAAAGCTGTTGCAAAAAAATCTGATGATGGAACTGATGAGAAGGCGCCTGTAAAGAAAGCTGTTGCAAAGAAAGCTGTTGCAAAAAAAGCTGT
>DFDK01000003.1:15181-15368 GCA_002367695.1 Acidimicrobium sp. UBA3029
AAGAAAGCTGTTGCTGAAACAACTTCGTCAGACGTAGACGAGCCAACATCGATATCATCAACAGTGGAAGTAGCTGATGCACCAAAGATGCCGGTTGCACACGCCCCAGTAATCTCATCTGCACGACCGATCCAATCAGCTGCACCAATTGCGCGTGTAGTAACTGCGCCTGTTGCGCCTGTTGCGC
>DFDK01000006.1:0-6284 GCA_002367695.1 Acidimicrobium sp. UBA3029
GGCAACGGCAGCTGCACCAAAATGCCGTGCACATTTGGATCGAGAGCCAACTTGCGCACCTCTGCTTCGACTTGCTCTTGTGTCGCATCCTCTTCGAGATGCACGCCAACCGACTCCATGCCTGCTTCTTGAGCCTTTCTGTGTTTACTCGCTACATAGATATGACTCGGTGCATCTCCCCCGATCAGAACAGTCGCAAGACAAACCCGTGGCGAACCCGCATCCTCAATCACTTTGCGCAGACGCGCAACGGTTTCATCGCGCAATGCATTGCCATCCATCAAGATGGCACCACCCGGTGAGCGCTTGAAGTTATCGGTCATGAAAGACCAATGATTTCGCCGTTTTCGTCAAAGTCGATGATTGCTGCTGCTGGCTTTGTGCCAAGACCCGGCAGTGTGCGCATTTCTCCACAGATTGGATAGATAAAACCTGCCCCTACCGAAGCACGCACTTCGCGCACTGTCAGTGTGTGGCCAGTTGGTGCACCCTTAAGCGATGCATCACCCGAAATTGAAAGGTGGGTTTTAGCAATACACACTGGCAGGTGGCCGAAACCATTGTCGGTGTAGTTCTTGAGCTGTTTGGTAGCAAGTGCTGTGTACTCAACTTTTGCAGCGCCATAGATCTTGGTCGCAACAGTCTCGATCTTTTCTTTAAGCGATGCCTCAGATGGGTACAGCAAATGGAAGTCATTCTTTTCTTGGCAAGCCTCTTCAACCGCCTTTGCTAAGTCGACCGCACCGGCACCACCGTCGGCGAAGTGCGTACACACAGCAACACGTGCGCCAGCCTCTGCTGCGATACGACGAATCACATCATGTTCAGACTTGTGGTCGGTTGGGAAAGCGTTGATGGCAACGACTGGTGTTACGCCGTGTGCTTTGACATTTTCGATCTGCTTTATCAAGTTGGCGCCACCGGCCTCAACATCGGATGGATTTTCTGCCAACAACTCTGCTGGCAATGCCTTGCCGGCAACAATCTTGTGCTTGCCAGAGTGAGCCTTGAGTGCACGCACTGTTGTCACGAGCACTGCAGCATCTGGAACAAGACCAGAGGTGCGGCATTTGATGTTGAAGAAACGCTCTGCACCCATATCCGCACCAAAGCCTGCTTCCGTGATGAGGTAGTCGCCACCATGGATACCGATCATGTCGCCGATGATGGATGAGTTACCGTGCGCAATGTTTCCGAACGGTCCTGCGTGCACGATCACCGGAGTGTTCTCGAGAGTCTGCAACAAGTTTGGCTTGATTGCTTCGCGCATGATGACAGCCATAGAGCCGGCACCCGAAAGTTGCTCCGCGGTAACTGGAACACCTTTGGTGTTGTAGCCAACGACGATGCGACCGAAACGGGCGCGCATGTCTTCAATCGATGTCGCGAGAGCCAAGATTGCCATGACCTCTGATGCCGCTGTGATGTCAAAACCAGTTTGACGAGTAACACCGTCTTCTTTTGAGCCAAGGCCAACAATGATGTTGCGCAATGAGCGATCGTTGACGTCAATCACTCGGCGCCACGTGATGTTGTCGAGATCAAGATCGAGTTCGTTGCCCTGATGCAAATGATTGTCGACCATTGCCGACAATAAGTTGTGCGCTGCGGTCACTGCATGGAAGTCGCCAGTGAGATGCAAGTTAAGGAGCTCCATTGGAATTACCTGGCTGTAGCCACCACCCGCTGCTCCACCCTTGATACCAAATGTTGGTCCCATCGAAGGCTGGCGCAAACTGATCACTGCTTTTTTACCGATGTGCTTCATCGCCATTCCTAAGCCAACCGTGGTCGTGGTCTTGCCTTCACCGAGCGGTGTTGGCGTGATGGCAGTAACTACTACATACTTAGCCCTCGGGCGATCTTTCAATTCGTCGATCGCATCAAGACTGATCTTGGCGAGGCTTGTGCCGTAGGGCTCGAGTAAGTGTTCGCCAATACCCATCTGCTGCGCAATGTCTTTGAGTGGAAGGGGTTTTCCGGCACGCGCGATTTCGAGATCGGATGGGAATGACATTGTGGGTTGCTCCTTGAAATATGGATTTGAGAAATGGCGGGTATTTGGTGCCGTTAAAACGACTCTGTCACTATATATGGCTCTAGGGGTCTGATATATGACGGGATCTCCTTACTGCACTAGGGTAGAGACATGGATATGGGTCGGAAGAAGAACTCCAAGCGACACGATTACGCCCCCCTCGCCCGAATCACTGAACCGATGGTGCGAGATAATGGTGTTTTGCGCACAGCCACCTGGCCAGAAGCCCTTGCCCGTGCCGCTGCAGGTTTTCAATCCGTGAAGGATGCCTATGGTCCAGATGCGATCGGATTTTTCTCGTGTTCCAAGTCAACCAACGAACTGAACTTCATTGTGCAAAAGTTTGCGCGTGCCGTAATTGGTACCAACAACATCGATTCATGTAATCGAACTTGACACGCCCCCAGCGTGGTCGGTCTGGCCACAGTCTTTGGAGCAGGTGGAGGAACATCGAGTTATCTAGAAGTTGAAACGACTGACCTCATCGTGATGTGGGGCTCGAATGCTCGCAACGCTCACCCAATTTATTTTCATCACGTGCTCAAGGGCATCCATAACGGAGCCAAGTTATATTCGGTTGATCCACGTCGCTCAGAGACCGCTCAATGGGCTGACTTATGGTTGGGGCTCAACGTCGGCTCCGATGTTGCACTCTCCAACACCATCGCACGCGAGATCATTCATGCTGGTTTGACCAATCGTTCGTTCATCGAAAACTCCACGAGCGGCTTTGCCGACTACGCCGCATCCGTTGAAGAGTGGACACTCGAAATGGGAAGCAAAGTTACTGGTGTGCCTGCAGAAGCAATCCGCGAACTCGCGCATGCATTAGGCAATGCAAAAACGGCACAGATCTGTTGGACGCTTGGCATCACCGAGCACCACAACGGTGTCGACAACGTGCTGTCGTTGATCAATCTTGCGTTGTTGTGCGGTCAGGTTGGTCGGCCAAGCGCGGGACTCAACCCGTTGCGCGGTCAAAACAATGTGCAAGGCGGTGGCGACATGGGCGCATTGCCAAACAAATTGCCGGGCTTTCAAGATGTAGAAGACGATGTTGCTCGCACCAAGTTTGAAAAAATGTGGAACGTCACCATCCCGCCAAAAAATGGTTGGAACTTAACGCAGATGTTTGAAGCAATGGAACACGGCAAGATGAAGTCGGCATTTGTGGTTGGCGAAAACCCTGCGCAATCAGAAGCAGACGGAACTCATGCAACAGCATTACTTATGGATCTTGAGCATCTTGTTGTGCAAGACATATTTCTCACCAAGACTGCAGAACTTGCAGACGTTGTGTTGCCTGGTTCGGCCTCGTGGTGCGAAGCAGAAGGAACCGTTACCAACTCTGAGCGCCGAGTGCAACGAGTGCGCAAAGCCATCACTCCTCCTGGTAATGCCCATGATGATATTCAGATCATTGTTGACTTGGCAGGCGTGATGGGTCATACATGGAAGTACGAATCCAATGAACAAGTGTGGAACGAATTACGGAGTTTGTCGCCGATGCACTTTGGCATGACGTATTCGCGACTTGCCGACTTGGGTGGCATTCAGTGGCCATGCTTCTCCGAAGACGCCCTCGAGCCTTCATTCCTTCACGGCAGGTTGTGGGCCGAGAAGCTTGAAGACCGTGGTCGCCTTGCACCGTTCAGTGTGGTGATTGACTCGCCACCAGTTGAAAAGACGACTCCAGAGTTTCCATTACGCCTGACTACGGGTCGCCGACTCGATTCGTACAACACCGGCGTTCAGTCTGGTGGATTTGAAAGCCCATTACGAATGGCCGAAACTGTTGACCTGTCACCCGAAGACGCTATTTCAATGGGCATTATCGATGGTGAGATCGTGCGCATCACGTCGCCTCGAGGCACCGTGGATGCCCCAGCGCGCATTGACGACGGCCTCCGTCCAGGACTCGTATTCATGACTCCGCATTTTCCTAATGAAGTGAATACCAACCTTTTGACCATCGAAGCAATCGATCCAAAATCTGGAACTGCCGAATTTAAGGCTGCTGCGGTGCGGATCGACAAAATTTTGAAGAGCGATATGCGCGTTCCCGTTGCTGGCGAATAGCCCAGCATTACGCTGTTTTAGCCATGGATCTCAAAGTTAACTCCTCTGTAGCAACGCCCGATGAGCGTGATGCTGTTAACAGCGTGCTTGGCAAGCCAACCCAATACAGCCAAGGTGGGATAAGAAACGAGCAAGACTTGCGCATCTCGCGGGCTGGTGAAGCGCTGCGCAATCTGCGCCATATGTTGCTACCAACTTTGCATGCAGTAAACGATCGCGTCGGTTGGATCAGTCGCGGCTCGATTAATTACATCGCCCAACAACTTGATGTTGCGCCAGCCGAGATATACGGCGTCGCAAGCTTTTATGCATTGTTCTCGATGACAGAGCGCCCAAAGCGCCAAGTACACGTGTGTATCGACTTGGCGTGTCGCGCAATGGGCGGTCTCCGAGAAGATCAGCTTCCGCTAGGCACCCACCCATCTCCATGTCTTGGAACATGCGAACGTGCGCCCGCAGTGCTTGTCATTGAGGCCGGCGACCCAGCCCGCCACGAAGTGCTTGCGCCTGCCACACCCGTAGAGATCAGTGCACTTGCAAAAGGTGCATGGCCAGATGCCGAAGCAACTGTTATGTCAGCGACCCCGCAAGCTATTGGTGATTCAACAAAACTTGTGTTGCTCGGTCGCATCGGCAAAGTTGATCCACTCTCTATTACCGACTATCAAGAGCACGGTGGCTTCGACGCATTGCGCAAAGCAATTCAACTCGGTGCAACTGGTGTGATTGACGAAGTAAATGCGTCTGGACTTGTTGGTCGTGGTGGTGCAGCGTTTCCGACAGGCCGCAAGTGGGGTGCGGTTGCTGGTCAACCAGTATTTCCCCACTACGCAATTTGCAATGCCGACGAATCAGAACCAGGCACGTTTAAAGATCGTGTGATCATGGAAGGCGATCCGTTTGCGCTGGTAGAGGCGATGATCATTGCCTCGTTTGCGACGGGTTGCGAACAAGGATTTATTTATCTGCGCGGTGAATACCCGCGGGCAATACGCAACGTGCAAAATGCGATCGATGAATCAACCAAGCACGGATTTTTGGGCGACAACATCTTGGGCTCTGGGTTTAACTTCGCACTTTCAATCGTTCGTGGTGCAGGCGCATACATTTGCGGCGAAGAAACCGCAATCTTCAACTCAATTGAGGGCTATCGCGGAGAACCGCGCAACAAACCACCGTTTCCAGTTGAAGTTGGCGTGTTTGGCAAACCGACTCTCGTCAACAACGTCGAAACACTTGTCAACGTTCTCTCCATTGTCAAAGATGGCGGTGCCGCATATGCCGCGCTTGGCACCGAGGGTTCGAAGGGTCGCAAATTGTTCTGCCTTTCTGGCGCAGTCGCAAAGCCTGGTATTTATGAAGTTGAGTTTGGTATCACACTGCGACAATTGATTGATCTCGGTGGTGGAATGCGTAGTGGATCAACCATGCAGGCCATCTTGTTGGGTGGCGCTGCAGGCGGTTTTGTTGGGCCAAACGATCTCGACTTGCCGCTCACCATGGAAGCCACTCGCGCAGCAGGTTCAAGCCTTGGATCGGGTGTAGTCATGGTGCTTGACCAATCGGTCGACATGGTCGATCAGCTCCGTCGAATTGCAGCGTTTTTCCGCGATGAATCTTGCGGACAGTGCGTGCCATGTCGCGTTGGCACCGTACGCCAAGAAGAGATCGTCTCTCGTTTGGCCAAAGGCGTCCAGTCGCACGACATCGAATTGTTGCGCGAGTTGGGCACAGTAATGCGCGATGCATCGATTTGCGGTCTTGGACAAACTGCCAACAGCGCAATTGATTCGGCCATTAACAAACTGAAAGTATTTGCAGTATGAGCACTCAGGTAACTACTGGTTTGCAAGTGCGCCGCTCGGTGCAACTCACCATCGACGATCAGCCAGTCACAGTTGCAGAGGGCGAAACGATTTTGAGTGCGTGCCGCACAATGGGCAAAGAGATTCCCACCTTGTGTTTCGGCGACACCATCACCCCAAAGAATGCTTGCAGGGTGTGCATGGTTGAGGTTGAAGGGTCGCGTGTGTTGGTGCCCTCGTGCTCACGCAAAGTCGAGCCTGGCATGGTGGTGCGTACCGACACCGAGCGCACCGACCATAGTCGCAAGTTGGTGCTCGAATTGCTCGGCTCGTCGGTTGATCTTTCTCTGACCAAAAATGTT
>DFDK01000006.1:6551-16693 GCA_002367695.1 Acidimicrobium sp. UBA3029
GAGCGTCTCCAATGTGTTGCAGCCCGTCAAGATCGACAACGAACTCTATATACGCGACTATTCCAAGTGCATCATGTGCTATCAGTGCGTCGATGCCTGTGGCGAGCAATGGCAAAACACATTTGCTATTGGTGTTGCAGGTCGTGGCTTCGACATTCGCATCTCAACCGAATTCAATGTTGATCTCACCGACTCGGCGTGCGTCTATTGCGGCAACTGCATTCAGGTCTGCCCCACCGGAGCACTCATGTTTACGAGTGAGTACAACATGCGCGAGGCCGACACATGGAAAGAAGAAGAGCAGACGCAAACTGACACAATCTGCCCATACTGCGGTGTTGGATGTGCTCTCACTTTGCACGTGCAAGACAACGAGATCGTCAAGGTCACATCGCCAAGCGATCACTCTGTAACTCAAGGCAACTTGTGCATCAAAGGCCGGTTTGGGTTTCAACACGTACAAAACCGCGCAGAGTAGATTGCCCTCATGGGCCAGTCACTTCCAATCATCTCGATTGAGTCATTTTCGACAAGCACGGCGGGGTCGGCCAATTACCAAAACGATGCATCGGATTTGTATGCGGCGCTCAGTGAAATTGGATTTGCCATCATCGTTGGCCATGGCGTTGATGAAGCAATAATCACCAACATGCGAAACGCAGTCAAAACTGTTTTTGATGCGCCACGAGAAATTTTGAAGCAAGACATGGTCGTCAAGGGCAACTATCGAGGATTCGTTCCACTCGGATATTTCACACCTAATTCTGGCAACGGTGCGGCAGATCATTATGAAGCGTGGAAGTTGCACAACGAAACAGACCCGGGTAACCCTGTATGTACTGCTTGCTCTTTATATGGTCCAAATAAGTGGCCCAACATTTCTTTTGATGTGCGTACGCCAATCATGGCGTACTGGAATGCGCTGACAAAAGTGAGCGAACGCCTGATTGTCGCATTGTGCAATCAATTGGGTGTTGACCAAAACATTTTGCTCTCGTATATGTCCGATCCATTGACCAACATGACATTGCTCAACTATCCGCCGATGCCGCCACAGTCAGATACGTGGGGTATTCACCCACATAAAGATTTCAACTTGCTCACACTGCTCGCTCACGACCCAATTGGTGGTCTCGAAGTGCGCAATCGTAACGACGAGTGGTTATCTGCGGACTGCCCACCAAACGGAATGGTCCTTAACGTGGGTGACATGCTCGAACTATGGAGCGGAGGGCGTTTGCTCTCCACACCCCATCGGGTATTCAATCGTTCTGGCAAACCCCGCCAATCATTTCCCTATTTCTCCAAACCTCGATGGGACGTAGTGGTCGAGCCATTGCTTGAACCAATTGCAGGATTCGACCGCCCACCACTGCACGTAGGCACTTCAGCGGCCGATATCTGGTATTCCAATTGGCCCGACGCCATCTCGACCGACCCCGCGCAGGTGCTCGGCAACTACAAGTAGTTACTGTTGTGTGGATGACATCGTCGCACAAAAAACCCAGCCGTAGCTTTGAGCCGAACGATGCACTCAGCGTCACCCTTGTATCTGGCCAGAT
Source organism: Acidimicrobium sp. UBA3029 (assembly GCA_002367695.1). Classification (GTDB taxonomy): domain Bacteria; phylum Actinomycetota; class Acidimicrobiia; order Acidimicrobiales; family Ilumatobacteraceae; genus UBA3006. Next base: position 8,114 of record DFDK01000006.1, read on the forward strand.
AGCACACCGCGACCACATCGCCCAATCACAAAGGCTTGAGCGAAAGTTTTACACCGTTAGCCCGGGCGTGTGGTGCCTTGTCGGAAACGGATTGTCCAATCAAACATTTGTTGATGCTCCAGATGGAATCATCGCTATCGATACAGGCGAGTCGAACGAAGAAATGCGTGCGGCTATAAAAGAATTGCGCACAGTAACGAAACGACCAATAGTCGCAGTGCTGTACACACACTTTCACTATGTCGGTGGCACACAAGCAGTGTTTGAAGAAGACCCAACGGCAAAAATTCCTATCTGGGGACATGAGAAGATCGCGATTAATCGATTGCGCACGACTTCTGAGATTGCCCCGGCATATGGTCGCGGACTCGTTGAACAGTTCGCGGTGACACTTCCACTCGACGACGTAGATGGGGTCGTCAATGTTGGCCTTGGCCAGTTTTATCGTGACCCCACACATGCCCCACACACATACGGATTCATTCCACCAGAACATACATTCAATTCTTCATCCAATATCCACGTTGCAGGTCTTGACATTCAAGTAACACCGGCACCGTCCGATGCCGATGATTCAGTTACCTACTGGTTTGAATCGAAGAAGCTTTGTGTCAATAACTTGGTCTGGCCAGTGCTGTTTAATATTTTTGCAATTCGCGGCGAAGAGTACCGAGACCCCCAAGTGATGTTGCGCGGTCTTGATCATCTTCTTGGCTTGCACTCCGAACACCTCGCTGGCGCACATGGTCCACCGATCAGCGGGTTGGAAGCCATCAAAGATCGCGTGACGAAGTATCGAGACGCAATTCAGTTTTTATGGGATCAAACTGTGCGCCACACCAATCGCGGCATGTCGAGTGTCGATTTGGCTGCGACCATTCGATTGCCAGAACAATGCGATGACGACTACCTCACGTCAGAGTTGTATGGCGTAGCCGAACACCATGTGCGCCAGATCAGAAGTGGAATTTTTGGTTTCTTTGACGGCCATGAAGCAAACCTGTTTCCGCTGTCGACACAAGATCATGCAGATCGAATGATCAAGGGATTCGGCGGCAAAGACTCGGTTCGCGATCAAGCGAAGCACGCATTAACAAGCGACGACCTCCGTTTTGCAATTGAACTAGCTTCGTGGCTGGCGTACAGCTCTGACCAAAGCGACGCGGACAAGAAGTTACTCGCAAGCGCCTTACGCCTTGTGGCTCAACGGACCCCTGCGGCCAACATTCGCAACTGGTGTCTTACTCGAGCACGCCATTTAGACGGAAGTTTTGATGCAACAAGATTCAACACACATCGCATCAACAAACGACAGATTGTCTCTGGACCAATTTCTTCGGCTGTGAGTATTTTGCGGGTGCTGCTTGAACCAAATCGTGCACAAGGCATCGATATCCATATTGCTTTCAAGTTTTCTCAAGGCCAAAAAACTGGTCTGCATATTCGCAATAGCGTGGCCGTCCCCACCGATGGCTCGGGTGCAGCCCACTCGATTACTTGCGATATAGCGGTGTGGGCCGACATTTTGAGCGGAAGCACAACATTGCCGCAAGCGATTGCGGATTCGGTAGTACAGATCGATGGCAACAAACCACAAGTGCTGCAAGCACTCGCCTGTTTCGACGTTGTGGGCCTACAGCCATGACACAAAAACTTCCAAAATCAACTCCCGTATTTGGTGGAGATATCTCGCGAATCATTACTGAGTCGACACCACAAAAACTCAACATACCAACTGCGCCAGATGGCGCTCCAAATATTTTGTTGATCATGCTCGACGATGTTGGCTTCGGTTCATTTGGAAACTTTGGTGGACCAGTAACAACCCCTGGGCTTGACAGGGTTGCTAAAACTGGTTTGCGCTATAACCAATTTCATACCACGGCACTTTGTTCACCCACTCGAGCTGCACTTTTGACTGGACGCAATCACCACAGCGTGCACATGGGAGGCATCACCGAAATTGCCAACTCATTTCCTGGATACGACAGCGCAATCCCGCCAGAGTCTGCAACAGTTGCGCAAGTACTGCGGATGTCTGGATACTCGACATCCTGTTTTGGTAAGTGGCACCTCGCGCCCTCATGGGAGCAAAGCCCTGCAGGTCCATTTGATCGCTGGCCAACAGGTTTGGGTTTTGATCGTTTCTACGGGATCATGGGTGCAGAGTCATCGCAATGGGAACCACCCGTGTATGACCAGACGACCCCAATCGCCCCACATGTTGGCAAGCCTGGTTATCACCTCACCGAAGACTTGGCCGACCAGGCAATTATCTGGATGCAACGCCAACATGCATCAACACCCAATCGCCCATTTTTTTGCTACTTCTCTACTCCTGCAGTACATGCTCCACATCATGTGTCGCGCGAATGGATCGACAAATTTAAAGGTCAGTTCGACGATGGCTGGGATGCACTCCGCGACATGATCTACGAGCGCCAGTTGAAACTCGGCGTTATTCCCAAAGACACCACGCTCACCAAGCGACCAGAACAAGTGCCAGCATGGGCCGACTACCCAGACCGTTACAAACCAGTTGCGCGACGGTTGATGGAGACGTTTGCTGGCTTTCTTGCGCACACAGATGCACAAATTGCGCGCGTCATCGACTCATTAGACCACATGGGTATTACCGACAACACTCTTGTTATCTACATCACTGGTGACAACGGTGCATCGGCAGAGGGCACAATTCATGGCGCGTGGAGCGCACCATCGTTTCAGAATGGAGTCCCCGAAGACCCAGAGTGGCTGCTCGATCACATGGACGACTTTGGGACAGATAAATGCGAAAACCATTTCAATGTCGGCTGGGCATGGGCGCTTGATTCTCCGTTTCAGTGGATGAAGCAAGTCGCTTCACACTTTGGTGGCACCCGCAACGCAATGGCGCTTTCGTGGCCGAAAAAGATTGCCGACAAGGGTGGTTTACGCACACAGTTCCACCACGTCATCGACATCGTGCCAACAATTTATGACATTGCTGGTATTACTCCACCAACACATGTCAATGGCATCGAGCAGATGCCACTTCACGGCACATCTATGGCATACACATTTGATTCTGCAGATGCGCCAAGCACCCACACCAGTCAATATTTTGAGATTCTTGGCAATCGAGCTATTTACGCAGACGGCTGGATGGCTTCATGTTTCCATGGTCGACTGCCGTGGATCAGACTGCAGGGTTTTGAGTTCGATGGACCGCAAGAAGTGTGGGAGTTGTACAACATCGCCGAAGACTTCTCGCAAGCAGTTGACCTGGCTACTCAATACCCAGAAAAACTGGCTGAGCTACAAGCCCTCTTTCATCAACATGCAATCGATTACGGTATCTATCCACTGCGGGATCCAGGCTCGCCGCGCCATGGAGATTTTTCGGTACCGCATTCACTCGATGGATTGACTTTAATGACCTACACGCCTGCGCACGTACGCATGCCGGAATCTTCAGTAATCAACATCAAGAACTGTTCGTTTCGTATCACTGCAAACATCGAAGTTGCACAATCTGGACCACATGGCGTGATCGTATGTCAGGGTGGCAACATGGCCGGCTGGTCGTTGTACCTCGACGAACAGAGTCGTCCAACTTTTCATTACAACTGGTTCGGCCACGAACACACTTCGGTTACAAGTAGCGCTCCACTCGATACCGGCACGCACCAGATCGTCGTGGCGTTTGCATACGACGGTGGATTTGGCTCAGGTGGAGACGTCACAATTTTTGTAAACAACGACATAGACAACAAAAATGTTGGCTCTGCTCGCATTGACAAAACAGTTCCGCTTGTCTATTCGATGAGCGGAGAAACTTTTGATGTAGGTGTTGACACCGGCTCACCTGTTGGCCCATACCCTCATGGTTTTGACTGCACAGCGAAAATTCACTCGGTTGTCGTCGAGAGACTTGACGAGCCACCTGCAGAAATCAAGCAGAAGATGCGCGAGGGAGAATTTCGCGCAAGTCTCAGCACGCAATAGCGTATTATTGCATCGCCAATTTAATTGCGTGCGCTAATTTAGCCGCGAGCCCAGTTTCTTGCGCACGGCCAAGTTCATTTCTTCGTCAAATGCACGCACGTGCGCTTCTGCAAGTTTGGCTGCCAATTCACCATCACCTGCGGTAAGCGCCTGATGCATCTCGGCGTGCTCTTCAAGTGCATGACGCATATCTTCCACATCCGAAATATAGAGATGCCAGAGACGATCACTTTGGGCGTACATCATGTCAAGTGTGTCTGTAAGAAACCTATTGTTTGCAGCATCCCACACGATCTCGTGACACTGGCGGTCGATGCGCATTAGATCGCTATTGCTCACATTCGGTCGTCGCGAACCTGCAAGTACGGCAGCCATTGCATCCCAATGTTCTTGCTTCCCACGAGCCGCTGCGAGTCGCATTGCGTACGGTTCCAAAATCGCGCGAGTCTCATAAAGCATCGAAAGCTCCATCACATCGATTCGCGACACCAACATGCCTCGCCGCGGAATAACGGTCACAAATTGGTCCCGAGCCAACCGTTGCAACGCCTCCCGAATCGGGGTTCGACCAATGCCCAGTTCGGCCTGCAAAACGTCTTCCCTAATCACATCGCCCGGTGCAAGTTTGAGGCGCACAATTTTGTCACGGATCTGCAGATATGCCTGCTGGCTCAATGAAATACTCATTCCTCACAGACTATCCGATTTTTAGCCCGTGATATTGCGGTGATATACTACGGATCTCATTAATTTAGCCAATCTTGGGGGTCTCCAGATGAGTCAGTTTCCAACCCGTGCAAAGTGCGTTGTAATCGGAGCCGGAATCGTGGGCAACTGCCTTGTCGGACACCTCTCCAAGTTGGGTTGGACAGACATGGTGCAGATCGATAAGGGACCGCTGCCGAACCCAGGTGGATCAACAGGCCATGCCTCTAACTTCATCTTCCCTACCGACCACAACAAAGAAATGGCCATGCTGACACTTGCATCGCAGCAGCAGTACATCGAATTGGGCATGAACAATACTTGCGGTGGCATCGAAGTTGCACGCACACCAGAGCGTCTCGAAGAATTTAATCGTCGCATGACTTCTGCCAAGTCGTGGGGCATTGACTCCAAGTTGCTCACCCCTGCCGAGATTAAAGAACTCGTTCCATTCATTAACGAAAAGATTTTGCTCGGTGGTTTTTACACGCCAAGCGTTTCAGTTGTCGACTCGCTGCAAACCGGCACGCTCATGCGTGAAAGCGCTGTTGCTGCTGGCAACTTGCAAGTCTTTGCAAACACCGAAGTACTCGACCTTGAAGTTGAAAATGGCACCATCAAAGCTGTCGTGACAAACAAGGGCCGGGTCTTGGCTGAATTCGTTGTTGTGGCTTGCGGTGTGTGGAGCCCACGTATTGCAGCGATGGCTGGAGCAAACATTCCATTGACACCAGCCGTTCACCAAATGGCTGACGTTGGCCCAATTGACATTTTGCAACAATCGAACAAAGAACTTGCATACCCAATCATCCGAGACATGGACACGTTCTGCTACGAGCGTCAGTCTTCTGGATCGATGGAAGTTGGTTCATATGCACACCGTGCGATCTTTATGCACCCAGATGATATTCCTTCCAACGAAGCATCTGCTTTGTCGCCCACCGAATTGCCACTCACGCAAGATGACTTTGATCCGCAGATGGAACAAGCAATTGACCTGATGGAGATGCTCGGCGATGCCGAAATAAAATATGCCATTAACGGTCTCTTGTCGCTCACACCAGATGCGATGCCAGTTCTTGGAGAGACAGTTGAAGTGCGCAACTTGTGGTCTGCTGCTGCAGTATGGATCAAAGAAGGACCTGGCATTGCACAACTCGTTGCCGAGTGGATGACGTACGGTTACCCGCATTTGTGTGACCCACACTCGTCTGACATCAGCCGCTTTTATGCGCACGAAAAAACAGACCACCACATTTATGCACGTTGCGATGAGCACTTCAACAAGACATACGGCATCGTGCACCCACGCGAGCAATGGGCAACGCAACGCAACATGCGTCGCAGTCCATTCTTTCCGCGCGAAGAAGCAGCTGGCGCAACGTTCTTTGATGCCCGTGGCTGGGAGCGTCCACAGTGGTTTGCATCCAATGCCAAGTTGATGGACAAGTTCAAGGGCCAATGCGAGGAACGCCCGAGCGAATGGGATGCACGCTGGTGGTCACCAATCACCAACGCAGAGCATCTACAAATGCGCGAGTCAGTTGGCATGGTTGACCTCACAGCGTTTAACGAGTTCGATTTCACTGGCCCTGGCACAATGGCTTTCTTGCAATACATGTGTGTCAACAACGTTGATGTTGCAGTTGGCCGTTCGGTCTACACGCCACTACTCACCCAAGGCGGCGGTTTCCGTGGCGACTTGACGATCATGCGCCTCGGTGCAAACCATTTCCGAGTCATCACCGGCGCATTCGACGGCGGTCGTGACAAGTACTGGTTTACCAAATACATGCCGCAAGACGGTTCAGTGACATTTACCGATATGTCGAGTGCGTTGTGCACAATTGGTGTGTGGGGTCCTAACGCGCAAATGACAATGGCGAAGGCAACGCAAAACATCAACGCCGAAGGCAAGTTGGTTCCGTTCGATGTCAGCCAAGCAAACTTCCCCTACGGTTCGGTTCGCGAAGTACTCATCGATGGAGTTCCTGCAACCATGTTCCGCATCTCGTATGTTGGCGAAAATGGCTGGGAGATCTACACCAAGATGGAACACGGCTTGCGCTTGTGGGATTCGATAGCCGAAGCTGGCAAAGAGTTTGAAATCATTCCCGTAGGCATGGGTGTGTACGCAGTAACCGGTCGTATCGAAAAGGGCTACCGCCTCATGGGCGCAGAACTCGAGAGCGAATACAACCCAATGGAAGCTGGCTTGAATCGCGCCAAAGTGAAGTCTGCTGACTTCATCGGCAAAGCCGACTACATGAAGGCACGCGACGAAAAACCAGCGGCACTCATGTGCACACTCGAGATGATTGATAACACCAGCAAGTCGGGTATCAAGCGCTTTCCTACCGGTGGCAACGAACCGATTTTGACAAAAGATGGCGAACGAATCGTTGACACTAAGGGTCGCGTTTCTCGCGTAACGACTGCAGGTGCAGCACCATCGCTTGGCAAATACTTGTTGCTCGCATATCTCACTCCAGAACATGCCATTGAAGGCAACGAATTGCAAGTGATGTACATGAACGAGATGTTTCCAGTGCGGGTTGCACGCGTTGGATCACAACCGTTGTTTGACCCAACCGATGCGCGAATGAAGAGCTAGAAACTTTTCTTTTGCCATGAATATTCTTGTCTGTGTCAAACGCGTTCCGGCACCTGGCGCGCGCATCAACATCACCGAAGATGGCCAGCAAGTTGATACTGCATTTCTTGGCTTCACAGTTAGCCCGCACGAAGAATGTGCTGTTGAAGCGGCCGTGCAGCTCGTAGAAAAGCATGGTGGCGAAGTTACCGTGCTCACGCTCGGTAGTGTCCTGGCAGAAGAGCAACTGCGCACTGCTGCAAGCGTCGGTGCCGTCAAGGCGGTGTTGGTGCCCATCGAAGGAATGGATTGGGATGCCCAGCGAACCGCATCAGCAATCAGTTCAGCCATTACTGCACTTGAAACCACAAATGGAAACTATGACCTGATCTTGTTTGGCAACGAATCAGCCGACTCGTGCGGCTACCAAGTTGGTGTTCGTGCTGCAGTCAAACTCGGTCGACCAATGGTCAACGGCGCGAAAGGCATTGATGTAGCAGATGGCATTGCCACAATTCGTCGCGAGTCGGATGCTGGCCAAGAAATTTACAACTTGCCGCTTCCTGCATGCATTGGTGTTCGTGAAGGCATCAACCTGCCCCGCTACCCAACAATGAAGGGTCGCCTCGCCTCCAAAAAAGTCGAGATCCAGCGCACCGAGATCACAGCCGAAGCTGGTGGACTCAAAATGATTCAATTGCAACGCCCACCTGAGCGTGTCAGCAACACACAGATTCTTGGCACTGGCCCAGAAGCAGCGTCGGCAGTTGTCGACCTACTGATCGAACTCGGAGTATTTAAATGAGCGTGCTCGTTGTCGTCGAGCACGACCGTGGCACGATTGCACCTGCATCACTCGGCGCACTCACCGCTGGTCGCAATCTTGCAAAACAAATCAATACAACAATGGAAGCAGTAACCGTTGGCGCAAATGCCGATGCATTGAGCGCCACACTCGCGGCGTTCGGCGCAACAACTGTGCATCAAGCACACCATGCGGCGCTCGTCGATTTTGGCCCGGAAGCATGGGGTGAGTCTGTTGCACAAATTGTGCGCAACGCATCACCTCATGTCGTCATTGGATGCGGAACGGAGCGCGGTCACGAAGTGATTGCTCAAGTTGCCGCGCGACTAGATCTACCAGCGTCCATGAACTGCACCGAATTTGATACAACATTTGATGGCACACAACCGCTACAAGTAACTCGCGCGCGTTGGGGCGGATCACTACTCGAGGATGCGCAACTCGATGCACCAATCAAACTAGTCACGCTTGCAAACCACACTGTTGAACC
>DFDK01000006.1:16886-17038 GCA_002367695.1 Acidimicrobium sp. UBA3029
CTTGCAAACCACACTGTTGAACCTGTCGAAGCGCCGACATCTGCCAATGTTGTGGTAGTCGATGTTGAGTTGGATGCATCCGTATTGCACTCGTTCGTGCGCGACAGAGTCGAGCGAGTTGCTGGTGTCACTCTTGCCACTGCACCAGTTGT
>DFDK01000006.1:17266-17670 GCA_002367695.1 Acidimicrobium sp. UBA3029
TGCTTGGCGGAGTCGTCGGTTGTTCACGCGCTGTAACCAACAATGGTTGGCGCAATCACACCGATCAAGTTGGCCAAACTGGCACTCGTATTGCCCCAGATATTTACATCGCTTGCGGTATTTCTGGCGCTATTCAGCATTGGGTTGGCGCAATGGCCTCGAAGAATATCTTGGCGATCAACACCGACCGCGAAGCAAACATCGTGACCAAAGCCGGCTACGCCGTGATCGGCGACTTGCACAAAGTGGTTCCTGCTATTTCTGAAGAAATTCGCCGCCGCCGCGGTCAATAGCATTTCACGCTCTCGCTTCACAAAGGTATTAGCCACGAAATGGCTACATAAATTATCGCTAGCCGAGCCTGGAGCACTAGCCTATTTTCTCTAGTCCTATTGAAATTTGTG
>DFDK01000006.1:17925-18057 GCA_002367695.1 Acidimicrobium sp. UBA3029
GTTTGGAGAGGTCATCGTGCCCGAAGTTGAAGCTGGAGGTCCACGTCGTCGTGGTCGCGAACGACAAGCTGCAGGCCCTCGCTCAGTGCTTCCCGAACAGAAACCGTTTCGCCAACCACGGATGAAATATGC
>DFDK01000118.1:0-30878 GCA_002367695.1 Acidimicrobium sp. UBA3029
CCTATTCAACGAGACGATGATCGCGCATCGGTCGTTAAGCGTTTGATTGAACTTTTAAATGAAGCAAAATCTGCCAGCTGCGATCTTGTGGTGTTTCCAGAACTTGCTCTCACAACCTTTTTCCCACGATGGTTTGTCGAAAATATTTCTGCTGCCAACCATTGGTACGAAACCGAGATGCCGTCGGCTGTTACTCTCCCACTTTTTGCCGAAGCCAAACGCTTAGGTATTGGTTTTTGTCTTGGCTATGCAGAGTTAACACCCAATGGCGATCGCTTCAATACTCAAATTTTGGTGGAGCGTGATGGATCAGTTGTGGCCAAGTATCGCAAGGTCCATATTCCAGGCCATGCGACACATGAGCCCAATCGACCTTTTCAGCATGCAGAGCGCTATTACTTCACGCCAAGCGAAGAGGGTTTTGGGGTCTGGAAAGCTTTTGGAGGTCGTGTTGGAATGATGATTTGCAATGACCGCCGCTGGCCGGAGTCATACCGCGTGATGGGTCTGCAAGGTGTTGAAATGATCTTGTGTGGATACAACACGCCAATGCACTATGTACCAGATCCTTCGCAAGACGTCTTGCAGAGTTTTCATAATGCGCTGGTCATGCAAAGTGGTGCCTACCAAAATGGCACATTCGTAGTTGGCGTCGCAAAAGGCGGTTTTGAAGAAGGCGTAGAAGGTTTGTGCGATTCAAGCATCATTGCGCCGTCTGGTGAGATTCTTGCCAAAACGACCACGTCAGGCGACGAATTGATCTCAGCGGTATGCGACCTTGACTGGTGCAAGCAATATAAGGAAACGCTGTTCGATTTTGACAAATACCGCAGACCCGAGGTGTATGGTCGCATCACCGGTCAACGCGGAACCATTTTGGACTAATTGGTCAACGAAAGAGCAAATGCTTAACATTTTGTAAAGCAAATGCTGTAGCGTAAAACCCATGACTGCTATGGATTTGAGTGCCTCCCAAGTGGAATCTGTTGCATTTACAGTCAATGAAACCCCCGTTACAGTCCGCTCAGATCACCCCCATTTATTGGCTGCCTTGCGAGAAGAGTTGAATATCACATCACCCAAGGATGGCTGCTCGCCTACTGGCCAATGTGGATGCTGCACAGTACTTGTCAATGGCAAAGCGATCGTCAGTTGTCAGACGCCACTCACCAAAGTCGCTGGCTCAACCGTAGTGACGCTCGAAGGTGTGTCGGAACAGGAACGCAAAACCTATGCACAGGCGTTTGCAGCATGTGGCGGATTGCAATGCGGTTTTTGCATTCCTGGCATTGTTGTACGAGCCAAAGCACAGGTTGACAAAAAGGGTGCGGAACTTTCGCGTGGCGACATGGCGAAACATCTTGGAGCTCACCTGTGTCGATGCACCGGATACGTAAAAATTCTTGATGCAATTCAAATGGTTGCCCGTGGCGAAGTTCCTGTCATGGTAAAACCTGGTGGCGTTGGCAGCAGAACTGTTAAGTACGAAGCCGAAGCTCTTGCACTCGGTGATCGTGGTTACATCGATGACATCCGCATTCCCGGCATGTTGCATGCTTCGCTTGTCTTCACACAACACACCCGCGCCGACATCAATGCAATAGATACGGCGCCCGCACTAAACATGCCGGGAGTTCGAGCAGTTTTTACGGCGGCCGATATTCCTGGCGAGCTGATGGTCGGAATTATCTATAAAGACTGGCCCGTCATGATTCCGATTGGTGGCCGGACATCGTATGCCGGTGACGTTCTGGCCATCGTCATTGCAGACACGCGCGACCATGCGAGATCTGCAACTCAACAAGTCGCTATTGACTACACGATTCACAAACCAATTACAGACCCCGTTGCAGCGCTCACCAACACTCAAGTTGCGGTTTGGAAAACTGACAACAATGTATTGAGCACAAGTCGCTACGAACGCGGAGATGCCTCCACTGCCCTGCAAAACAGCGAATTTGTTGTCGAAGAAACTTTCGTTACGCAACGCATTGAACATGCATTTCTTGAGCCAGAAAGCACCGTTGCCGTTCCTGCCGCAGATGGAAAGTCTTTGCATGTTTACTCTGGCGGACAAGGTATTTGGGATGATCGCAATGACATTGCAAAAATACTTAATCTTGAAAACTCACAAGTAACAGTCGAACTCATTTCTAATGGTGGCGCGTTTGGCGGCAAAGAAGACATGAGCAACCAAGCTCATACGGCTTTGAGTGCATGGCTCCTCGGGACCCCTGTTAAGTGCACACTCTCACGCGAAGAAAGTCTCTTGATGCATGCCAAGCGACATCCGATCACGATGAAGTACAAAGCATCATGCGACAAGCAGGGCAAACTGACTGCATTGCACGTACGTGCAATTGGTGATTCAGGTGCATACGCGAGTGTTGGAATGAAAGTTCTCGAACGTATGGCCGGCCACGCAAGCGGTCCATATCTCGTACCGAACATAGACGTTGAAGCAATCGCAGTACGCACGAACAACCCCGTCTGCGGTGCATTCCGAGGTTTTGGTGCAAACCAAGCCCAGTTTGCAATGGAGGGTGTAATTGATCGCCTTGCCGAAAAAGTCGGAATCGATGGTTGGTCAATGCGTCAACTCAATGTCATCATGCCTGGTCAAGTATGGGGTCCAGGTCAGATTATGGACGACGGTTGTCTTGGGGCCTCAGAGTGTCTCAAAGCAATCAAACCGGCTTACGACGCAGCACTTGCGTCTGGTAAAGCCGTTGGACTGGGACTCGGTCTTAAAAATAGTGGTCTTGGAAATGGTTTTAAGGAAATCAATCGAGCGGTAATACGTTTCAAGGAAGACGGTCGAGTTGAGGTGCGTCACGGTTGGACCGAAATGGGTCAAGGCATTAACACCGTTGCATTGCAAGTAGCGGTACATGAGCTCGGGATCGATGGCAATCTCATTGATGTGATTGTGGATACGACACGCGAATTGGGACTTGGTCAAACCACTGGATCTCGCGGCACATTGATGGGTGCTGGCGCGGTGAAAGATGCCTGCGATACAGCTAAAGCCGCAAATTGCGCCGTGGGTGTAGATCACTACGGCGAGTATCGAGTCGATTGGACCACAAAACTCGGTGACCCAGATGTCGTTAATCCAATTATTCATTCAACCTTTGGTTACGCAGCCCAAATGGTGGTCATGGATCGAGAGACCAACAAAATTGAGCGCGTTGTTGCTGCTCACGATGTTGGAAAAGCTGTTAATCCACAGCTTTGCGAAGGACAGATTGAGGGCAGTGTGCACATGGGACTTGGTTATGCCCTTTCTGAAGATTTTCCGAGCGATCCCGAGACCGGCTTCCCCATCAACAAGACTTTGCGTTCTCTCAAGATTTTGCGAGCCAAAGATGTGCCAGCGATTGAAGTCATATTGGTTGAGTCGCCACAACCTAATTCGCCATACGGCATCAAGGGTGTTGGTGAGATCGGCTTAGTTCCAACTGCTGGAGCTGTGGCCGCTGCATTTCGTGCTCTCAATGGCACATGGCATACGACTTTGCCAATGCTGAAGTCCGCATCAGACGACACGGAAGAATAGGCGCTGTGTCAAATACAACGCCTGGACTCGTCTGCGCACATCATCATTTGTATTCATCGCTCGCTCGCGGAATGCCAGCACCACCGCAAGCACCAACGAAATTTATTGAAGTATTGCAACAAGTGTGGTGGCGTCTCGATGTAGCCCTCGATGATGACATGATTTACTGGTCTGGGGCACTTGGTGCTGTTGAAGCTCTCATCAATGGCACAACAGCGATTATCGACCACCACGAATCGCCGAACATGATTGAAGGCTCACTCTCCCTCATCAACAAAGCATGTAGCGATGTAGGCGTAAGAGTCAACACTTGTTATGGAGTTACTGACCGCTGGGACAACGACGGACAATTGCACTCAAAGGTTTCGCCACTTTCGAAGATGACTGATGCCGCCCAAAGAGGACTGAATGAATGCGAGCGGTTCATCACCGAGGGCGGACGCGGCATGGTCGGTGTCCATGCGGCCTTTACTTGCAGTGACGAGACGTTACATGCCGCAGCAGATCTTGCTCAACGACTTGATGTCGGCGTTCATATTCATGTCGCTGAGGGTGTTGACGATGCTCGAGGCCCATCTCGGCTCACCGAACTGGCGACTGATGATTGGTTACTGGTACATGGGGTGCATCTCAACGCACCTTTACGAGGTCGGCTCGTACATAACCCGCGATCGAACATGAATAATCATGTCGGCTATGGCGCACCGACATCTAAAACCAACACGATCTTGCTCGGGACCGATGGAATCGGAGCGGACATGCTTGAAGAGTCTCGTTTGGCGTACGCCAGACTTCGCGAATTTGATATCACCGAAACTCCAGACACTGTCGCTCAATGGCTACGGAATGGATACGAACTTTTTCCTGAAGCAGAAAAGGATACGGTGACCTGGAATTACGATCAGATTCAAAGCCCATGGCATGTTGCTTTTACGCCCGGAACTCGGGCTACCGATGTACTCATCGATGGTCAATACGTTTTGAAGGATGGATTACCGACTCGAGTTGATCTGAACGAGATTCGGGCCAAAGCACACGAACAGGCTCTTCGACTTTTTGAAAGGTTGCAATAATGTCACTTCCAACACAAGCAGTTAATCCGGCGACCGGCAAGGCGCGCGTAGCTATCTATCTACAAGATGCCCACCATATTCGCGAGGGCATGGAGTACGCACAATACGCAGAGTCAAAAGGATTTGAGGCTGTGTGGCAAGCAGAGAGTCGTCTCGTTCGTGAAGCGACTGTCCCCATGGCCGCATTTGCATCAGTGACAAAAACAATTAAGGTCGGCTCTGGTGTTGTCGATTGCTGGAGCCGAAATCCAGCAAGACTCGCAGCGACATTCTCGACGCTCGACGACCTTGCACCTGGTCGAGTGATTCTAGGAATCGGTGCTTGGTGGGACCCGTTGGCGCAGAAGGTTGGCATCTCTCGTGCCAAACCGTTGCGCGCCATGCGAGAGATTGTTCTCAATGTTCGAGCTCTTTTGAACAACGAAAACGTGAGTTTTCAGGGCGAATTTGTCAAGTTCGATGGGATTGAGTTGGATTACGTGTATCAAGAACGTCGCGCAAAGGATGTACCGATCTATATCGGCGCAACCGGCATGCAGATGATGGAACTGACTGGAGAAATTGCTGATGGTGTGGTTCTCAACTACTTGGTTTCCCCCGACTACAACAAGCAAGCGATAGAGGCACTCACTGCTGGCGCCGATAAGGCGGGGCGCAAGATTGCAGACATAGACCGGCCTCAACTCGTAGTCTGCAGTGTGCACGAAGACAGGCAAACTGCACTCAACATGGCTCGCGAAATGGTGACTCAATATCTTGGCCAGCAGCCGCACATCATGAAGGCATCTGGTGTGCCACAGAGTTTGCTCGACAAGGTTGGCGAAGTACTGACTTGGCCAGCCACCCACGAGCAAGTCACTGCCGCTTCAAAATTGGTACCAGATGAAATCGTGCAGATGCTGACCGCCAGTGGCACGCCCGCAGAAGCGCGTGCAAGTGTCAAGCACTACATTGACAACGGAGCAACTTGCCCAATTTTGTATCCACTTGGCGACGTCAAAGCAATGATCGATACATTCGCCGACTGGGATGGCACCAAATGACGGTCGCAATCCCCCTCACAATCCGTGAAGCACTCGATGCATTGTCGAATACTCCTGACGCCCGTCTCATTCAGGGTGGAACCGACATGATGGTCGAGATCAATTTCAATCATCTCAAGCCCAACAATATGATTGCTTTGCGTCGCGTTCAAGAGTTACGTACTTGGAAGAAGAATATTGACGGCACAGTCACAATTGGTGCCGGAGTGCCATACCAAGAGATGGAAACCGGCGAACTTAAACAACTAATACCTGCTCTCGCTGAAGCAGCACGAACGGTTGGCTCACCCCAAATTCGTGCGGCGGGCACTCTCGGTGGAAATTTGGGCACATGTTCGCCTGCCGGCGACGGGCTGCCGGTTCTCTTCGCGCTAGATGCAATTGTTCACCTAGAGAGCAGCGACGCATCACGCGATCTTTCGATTCACGAGTTCATGCTCGGGGTGAAGCGAAATGCGCGAAACAGTAATGAAATAATCACAGCAGTTACTGTTCCCTTGCTCGACGGATGGCAGGGATACGCAAAAGTTGGCGTACGCAATGCAATGGTTATCTCCGTCGCATCGGCGTGCTTGGCGGTTGACACAACTACTCAATCTGTGCGCATCGCGCTCGGTGCAGTTGGTCCAACCATAATTCGATGCCGAGATGCAGAATTTTGGCTCTCTGGGCAGTTTGATCTTTCTTCAACATCAGGGATTGATACTGCTGTGGCCAAAGAATTTGGTCGTCGTGTGGCTCTCGAATCCAAACCGATCGATGATCACCGCTCTACTGCCGAATACCGCCGACACGCCGTTGGGATTCTTGCTCAACGACTCATCACAAGGGCATACCCATCATGAACGAATCACTTGGAAACGAAATGTACACGCTGCACATCAACGGTCAAGATCGTCCAGTGGTCGATGCTTGGGTTGGCGAAAGCTTGCTCTACGTATTGCGCGAACGACTAGAACTTCCAGGGGCAAAAGGCGCATGCGAGCAAGGCGAATGCGGAAGTTGCACTGTCTTGATGGATGGTGATGCTGTGTGTTCATGTTTGGTTATGGCCGCTACTGCGGTCGGCTCCGACATCGTCACAGTCGAGGGTCTTATAGAGCAAAACCCAACGATGGCCATCACCGCACAGGCAATCACCAGCCAAGTTACAGATGTGCAACAGGCCTTTATTGAAGAAGGAGGAGTGCAATGCGGCTTTTGCACTCCAGGATTGATAGTTGCGGTTCACCATTTGCTTGACAAGAACCCAGATCCGACCGAACTAGAAGTCAAAGAATCAATATCGGGAAACATTTGTCGATGCACCGGATATGGACGCATTTTTGCGGCAGTTGAAGCGGTTGTTCAAGTTCGAAAGGCAAATTCATGAGCACTATAAAACAAGACATACGTGCTCGAGATACTCTCGGGGCAAGCGCTCTTCGCCCAGACGGAGTTGCAAAAGTTACAGGCTCGTTTTCATTTTCATCAGATATGTGGGCAGAGAACATGTTGTGGGGCGCGACGCTGCGTTCCCCCCATCCATACGCTCGCATCATTTCAGTCGACACTACGCAGGCACTACTCATCAGTGGCGTCTCGGCAGTACTGACCGCTCAAGATGTTCCTGGCAAATCAACGTATGGTCTCATTTCTGCAGACCAACCAGTTTTTGCTTCTGACTATGTCCGTTATATGGGTGAGCCCGTTGCGGTTGTCGCGGCCGATCATCCTGAGACATGCCGACGAGCTCTAGCAGCCATCGTTGTCAACTATGAGGTTCTCACACCTGTAGTAGATCCAGAATTAGCAATGCTTGCTACAACTGAACAAATTCACCCAGACGGAAACTTGATCCGCCGGCAGCACATTTCGCACGGCGACCCCAAGGCAACAGGAGAAATCACTGTTGAGGGCAATTACACAATCGGAATGCAAGATCAGGCATTTCTCGGTCTCGAAGCAGCAATGGCGTTTCCAGATTCCGGCGGCAACGGAGTGGAACTACATATTGCTACTCAATGGTTGCATGAAGATCGAGGCCAAATCGCTGCATGTTTGTCGCTCCCGGAGGAGAATGTTCGGCTCGTACTCGGCGGTGTAGGTGGTGCATTCGGAGCACGTGAAGACATCAGTTTGCAAGTGCACTGCTGCTTACTGGCATTGCGCACTGGAAGGCCTATAAAAATGCAGTACAGCCGTGAGGAGAGTTTCTTTGGACATGTACACCGCCATCCTGCCAAGATCTGGATGAGGCATCATGCAAACAGAGACGGAAAGATCGTCAAGATTGAATCCCGCATGGTTTTTGACGGTGGCGCCTACACAAGCACATCCCCGGCAGTGTTGATCAACGGAATCACACATACTCAAGGGCCATACCAATGCGATAACGCCATTGTCGACGGCTTTGCCGTACGCACCAACAATCCACCGTGTGGAGCGATGCGTGGTTTTGGTGTGGTGCAAGCTTGTTTTGCTCACGAAAGTCAGATGGATCTACTGGCGGAAGCGTGCGGACTCTCAGCAGTCGATATTCGTTTAAAAAATGCGATGCGCACAGGCGACAAATTGATTACTGGTCAAACAGTCGAAAGTGTCGCGCCAGTCGAGCGGTGTATTCGCGAAACCAACGCCATACCGATGCCTGAACCCTTGGCACCCAACGCAAATGTGCTGGAGTTTCCAGGTGGCAGTGGCCGCACAGCCGATAGACACAACATCATTCGCGGCATTGGCTGGGGTGTTTCAATCAAGAACTTGATGTACTCAGAGGGATTCGATGACTACGCAACGGCACGGTGCACTCTATCCAATGGTGTCGCTTCGCTTAAATTTGCGACATCTGAAGTGGGTCAAGGATTCGTAACACTTGCTCCACAAATCGCACGAAGCGTACTTGGTATTGACGATGTAGTACTCGAGGCATCTGATACACAGATTGGCTCGGCAGGATCAACTTCGGCATCTCGGCAAACGTGGATGAGTGGCGGTGCTGTGGATGGTGCATGTCGACTTGTTCGTGAACGGCTTTTTGAGCATGTCGGCAAGCAACACAATATTGATCCGATTCGGTTGATGGTTGAAAACACTGACATCATTGACACAGTCGGAACCTTCCGCATCAGTGTTGCTGAAGCAACTCAAGGCATCACGCTCTCAGAGACATTCGAGCACCACCACCGCAAAACCGAAGACCTTGACGAAAACGGTCAAGGTAACTGCCACGTAGCTTTCGCTTTCGTAGCGCACCGCGCAGTTGTCGACGTCGACATTGAGCTCGGACTAGTTAAGGTCGTGCAGATTGCAACAGCGCAAGATGTCGGCCGTGTGCTCAACCCATTGTCGGCTATTGGTCAGCTCGAGGGTGGCATTGCTCAGGGCCTTGGTCTCGCGGTAATGGAAGAAATCATCATGGACAA
Organism: Acidimicrobium sp. UBA3029; assembly: GCA_002367695.1. Taxonomy (GTDB): domain Bacteria; phylum Actinomycetota; class Acidimicrobiia; order Acidimicrobiales; family Ilumatobacteraceae; genus UBA3006. The sequence continues at coordinate 9,080 of DFDK01000118.1, forward strand.
TGGTCGAGTGAAGAATCCAAGCTTTACCGACTACCTGTTACCTACCGCCCTAGATGCTCCACGTGTAGTTGCGATCATGATCGAGGAACCCGAACCTCAAGCGCCACTTGGCGCTAAAGGTATCGGCGAGCCACCATGTATTTCAGTTACACCTGCAATTGTTGCTGCTATCCGAGCAGCAACCGGAAAGAAACTTTCAAGAGTGCCAGTCCGACCACAAGATATTTGTTTGTAACCTACTCTGGCTGAGGTCCTGCGCCTATGAGCGCAAGTGTATGAACCGTGCCGATTGAACCCGGTCGTGGCGACTGGGCTGGCATTGAGGTATCAACAAACTGTGGGTCAACAAATACAACATCGAATGGCATGTTTTTTGTCAGCTGAGTAGTTGATCTGCGAATCGACTTGTCGACAAACGAGATGACTACACCCTTCTCGCCTGCGCGACCTGTGCGGCCCGAGCGGTGAATGTAGTCCTTCGGATCTTCAGGTAAGTCAAAGTGAACTACCACTGGAACGGCGTCGATGTGGATACCACGAGCTGCAACGTCGGTCGCGACCATCACTGTTGCTTTGCCACGACGAAACTGCTCCAGCGCTCGTTCGCGCTGAGCTTGGCTGCGATTGCCGTGAATAACACACGTCTCGACTCCAAGTGATTCGAGGTTGCCGGCCAAGCGGTCAGAACCGTGCTTCGTACGACAGAATACAATTGCGCGTTCGTAATGATTAGCAATTTCAGAAACCATACGAGTGCGCTCATCACGATTGACATTCCAAAACAGATGCTCAATCTCACCACCATTTTCAGCGGCAGCGACTTGATGCTTCTTTGGATCGCGCTGAAATTCACGAATCAAGTTATCAACATCACCATCCAACGTTGCCGAGAACAACAATGTCTGACGTCCGCCAGGAATCGTCCGCATAATGCGTTTGACGGCTGGCATGAAACCCATGTCGGCCATACGGTCTGCTTCGTCAATCACAACGATGGCTACTGCCCCCAAGTCAAGATCTCGACGCTTCATCAAGTCCTCTAGTCGGCCAGGAGTTGCAACGACAATACTTGCTGCTCGAGCAGCCTTCACTTGTGGCCCATAACCAGCGCCACCGTAAACAGCGGCAACGGTGATACCTCCACCGGCACACAACATCGCAACTTCTTTTGCTACCTGTGCTGCTAGTTCGCGTGTTGGAACAAGCACCAGACCATGTGGACGACCAGGCTTAGATTTGACAACCTTGACAGCTAGTGCGATACCAAATGCAAGAGTCTTACCCGAGCCTGTTGGTGCCTTTCCGCAGATATCAAGGCCCATTAATGATTCTGGGATTGTTGCGGCTTGCACAGGAAACGGTTCTGCGATACCCCGCTTCAATAGTCCAGCAACGATTCTCTCGGGTACGCCGAGCGCGGTCCAACTCTTAGTCATGAAATTCTCCTCAATTACCTAGGGGGTTTATGTACAGTTGGGGCTAACTAGCGACCCAACACACGACGCAAATAGTCGTTTGTGAACACACCCTCGGGATCGAGACGGTTCCGAACTTCGATATAACGCTTCCATTCAGGATACAGGGGCTCGAGCGACTCCGCTGTCTTGAAGTGAATCTTTCCCCAGTGGGGTCGACCACCGTAATCACTCATGATCGCTTCGACTTCACGGAAATAAGGCTCGTATTTCATTCCCTTAAATACGTGTACCGCAATGTACGCACTGTCCCTACCACTACCGGTTGACAATGGGATGTCATCGCCCGCAGTGAATCGCACTTCAACTGGAAAATTCAGTAAAAAGCCGCAGTCATCTACCATCCGTCGCACACGATTGAGAGCCTCAACAACCGCATCCCGTCGGATGGAATATTCCATCTCATAAAAACGCACTATGCGCTTACTCGCAAAAATCCGGTGACTTGCGTTGACATATTCGGTTTTTCCCGAACTCGGCAATGCCTTAGACAGACGCGGTATCAGGAATGGCATGGTTCGACCCACATAGCAAAGTGCACCAAACGCAATATTTTCCAGCAGCATCTTGTTAATCCATGTCTTAACACGAGCAGGTGGATCCGCGGGTTTGTCTGTCACATTATTTCGCTTTGTTAAGGCCCAACCCGTATGAGGTATCCAGTAAAACTCAAAAAAATCGTTGCTCTCTACATGGGCATCTAAATTGGCAAGCAAAGCATCCACACGCATTGGTTCCTCAATCGCATGCAAACGAAAAGCCGGAACTATTCGTAGCGTAATTGTGCTCAAAATCCCTAAAGCACCAAGACCCACGCGGCCGCAATGAAACACATCCGCATTTTCTGTGGCCGAACATTGCAAAACTTCTCCGCTTGCAACAACCAGCCGAAATGCAGTGACCTGCGCAGCGAGTCCAGTTCTTAAGGCACCAGTTCCATGCGTTGATGTAGAAAGTGCGCCCGAGATCGTTTGATACGTCACATCTCCAAGATTTGGCATAGCAAAACCCGCGTCATCCAAAAACTCATTCAGTTCGCTAATCACTATCCCCGACTCGACTGTCACTTCCATGCGTTCCACGTTGAGGCCGACCACTTTGTTGTAGCGAGTCATCTCTACAAGATGGTCTGGCGCTACAGCAATTGCTGTAAAACTATGCCCTGATCCGACAACTTTCACCCTCTGCTTCAGCGCTGTTGCATAACCAATCACAGCAATAATGTCTGATTCACACTGAGGGCGATGCACTTTCAGCGGGTTTGCGATTTCATTGCCTGCCCAGTTTTTCCACGTCACAGAACACCCACCGTCTCTCTTTCGGCTACGGACTTCCTCAACATAACGGTCACGAGCAATACTCCCGCTAACAGCATGCCAAAATTAGACAAGACGTGATATCCGACAGCTTTTCGAATAAAACCACTCGAAAAACCAGCAAGACCGCCGCAGAAACTCATTGTTAAATCTGCTGCCCCTTGCACACGTACGCGAATTTGTTGATCAATAGAGTCCACAAGAAGACTTGAACCTCCAATCAAACCGAAACTCCAACCAACACCGAGCATCCATAAAGCGGGATACAAGAGCAGCGGAGAACCACCAGCAAGCGATGAAAGCAATGTCGCACACATCAACACCACAGCCCCAAACTGGATCGTTGACAACCGACCTCGCCGATCAGCAAACCTTCCAACAAGTGGACTGAACGCGTACATGCCCGCGACATGTAGTGAAATTATGTATGCACTTACAGTCTCGTGACCATGAAGTTTGAGATGTACTGGGGTCATCGTCATCACCGCAACCATTGCCATCTGAGATATCACCATTGACAGCACAGCGATCTTTGCGTTACTTGATCCTCTTATCGCCCTGATTGCGTCAGAAAAAAGTCTTGAAGGCGCACCCACTTCAGATTGTCTATTCAGTCTTCCTGCTACTTCGAGTGGATCAGGTTTTAAGCGTAAGGTTGTGTTAATTAACGAAGTCAAAAAAAAGACACCAGAAAACACCCACGGTCCGGTGTACTGGCCCCACCCGAACCAGTCCATACCTGCTTGTTCGGCAGGTTTAATCAGCAAAGGACCGAACACGGCTCCAAAGGTAGAGGCAAACAAAATCCGACTCATCGCGCGACCTCGTTCGTCAATTGTTGCCAGATCGGTGGCGGCATAACGCGACAACAAATTCGACGCTTGCCCGTTTCCAAAGATGAACAACCCAATCATAAATATCCAAAGGGTCTTTGTTTCAGCACCGTAACCAGCGACAAAACCTCCTAGAATCGCTAACAAATAACCGGTTTGTAATCCATTTCGACGTCCCCGAATATTCATCAGGCGTGCAAGTATTTGCGACATAAACGCAGTACCCATTGTCACTGTCGCCGAAGCAATACCACCCCACGCCGTGGCTTGACCAAGGATGTCCTGAATGACAAAAGCGCCAACCGTAACCGCAGCCGCAAGCGCTGCAGAACCAGTCATCTGACTCAAAACCAAGACACGTAGAGTGCGCTTTTGAATTACAGCGATTTCGTTGGGTGTATAAACCATAACTATCTAATTATCGTAAGCGATTCTGCACCATAGACCGCGGCCAAACTCTTGTGTCGAAGAGGGGACTTGAACCCCTACGCCCTTTCGAGCGCCAGCCCCTCAAGCTGGTGCGTCTGCCATTTCGCCACTCCGACGTGGTATTTCCTATTTTAAACTCTTATGCGAGAAGCAAACCTAATCCCACAACCGTAAAAATCCACACAAGTGCGAACACCGTAGTGATGCGGTTGAGGTTTCGCTCTGCTCCGGCACTGCCCAATGCAGCAGAACCACCACCACCGAACATGTCGCTGAGGCCTCCGCCGCGACCGCTGTGGAGCAACACTCCTACGATCATGGCAAACATAGAAATCACATTGACAACCATGGTTATGACTTTGATGAACTCTCTCACGACTTAAATCCTACCGTTACTACTCTGGAAAATGGCATGCCGAAAGTTGCCCTGTTGGGCGCACAACCAATTGCGGCTCGGTGGATGCGCACAAGTCAGTTGCCTTCCAACACCGCGTTCTGAAACGACACCCAGTTGGAGGATTTACCGGCGATGGAACATCGCCTTGCAACATAATTCTCGATCGTGAACGTTCGGTAGTTGGATTTGGTACCGGCACAGCAGACAGCAAGGCCTTTGTATATGGATGCGTTGGGTGTTCATAGATTGATTTCTTATCGCCGATCTCTACGATTTTGCCGAGATACATAACCGCGACACGGTCGGCAATATGACGCACAACTGACAAATCATGAGCAATAAATACGTATGACATGCCGAGCCGCTTTTGCAAATCACCGAATAAATTAACAACACCAGCTTGAATACTGACGTCGAGAGCAGAAACTGGTTCATCGAGCACGATCAGTGCTGGATCAAGGGCAAGAGCCCTCGCGATGCCTACTCGTTGGCGCTGCCCACCAGAAAATTCGTGAGGAAATCGTTTCGCATGATCTGCTGCAAGACCGACTAATTCGAGCAAGCTTGCAACCTTCTCTGCGTGGTTACCGTCTTCTCCTTGCACCACAAGTGGCTCTGCGATTGAAGAGCCAACAGTCATCTTTGGGTCAAGTGAAGCAAACGGATCCTGGAATACAATCTGCATCTTTCGACGAATCTTTCGCATCTCTTCAAAACTCAATCCGCCAAGATTCTTGCCTTCGAAGAAGATGTTTCCCGATGTGACATCGAGCAACTGCAAAACACAACGACCAACAGTTGTTTTACCAGAACCCGACTCACCAACTATGCCCAATGTTTGTCCTCGATCGACCGAGAACGACACATCAGATACCGCCTGCACAATTCTTTTGGTTTTACGAATACCGTTACTCGCCCGCAATTCAAAATTTTTGACAAGATTGTCAACCCTGAGCAGTGGCTGGTTCATGAGCTCGCTCCGTTGACGATTATTTGCTCGGCACGCAAACAAGCAGTCTCTAGGTCGCCAAAAACACGCAATTCAGGAAGCGACTTCATGCAATCATCGTTGGCGTACGAACACCTTGGCGCAAATCCGCATCCAGGTGGCGGCATCAACATATTTGGCGGGAAACCAGTAATAGGAGTGAGACGTTCAGCTCCCTCATGCGGCAGTGACGCCAGCAAACCACGAGTGTAGGGATGACTTGGGTGATCAAACAACGAATTAACACCACCCTTTTCAACATTGCGTCCTGCGTACATCACGTTGACACGGTCAGCCACGCGAGCGATGACGCCTAGGTCGTGCGTGATCAAAACGACAGCGGTGCCAAACGATTTCTGCACACGCTCAATAACTTCCAAAATCTGCGCTTGAACTGTTACGTCTAGCGCTGTTGTTGGCTCGTCGGCAATCAAAACTTTTGGGTTGTTGGCAATGGCAATTGCGATCACCACTCGTTGACGCATTCCACCTGAAAACTCGTGAGGGTATTGATGTGCGCGTTCTGCTGCTTGAGGGATCCCGACTATATCTAGCAACTCAACAGCACGCTTAGCGGCGTCCTTATCGCTCAATTGACTCTGGTGCGCTTGAAGCATCTCGACGATTTGGTCGCCAACTCGGTGTACGGGATTAAGCGCCGACAAAGGATCTTGAAAAATCATTGACATCAAACCACCACGCATATTTCGCAGAACTTTGCCTGGCGCATTGACCATCTCTTGACCGTTGAGCATCACCGAACCTGTGACCTTGGCACTACGTGGCAGCAATCCCATTGCAGCGAGGAAGGTCACAGATTTACCTGATCCGCTTTCGCCCACAACGCCCACCATTTCACCAGCGCGTACATCTAAATCAACACCACGAACTGCTTCAAGAGGACCGAGTGGCGTATCAAACGTGACTCGTAGGTCACGTATAGAGAGAATTAATTCGCTCATCACTCTCCCCTGTCTAAACGTGGATCGGTGGCATCACGCAATGCGTCACCTATAAAATTGATTGCTAGAGAGATCAATACCAAAGAAAAACAAGGGAATACCGCTATCCACCAATAACCAGATTGCACTGCACCCTTCGCTGCTCCCACCAAGATACCTAGGGATGTGCCGCCATCACCAGCTTGTGGACCGTACCCGAAAAAAGCAAGTGTTGATTCTGCCGTAATTGCGCCGACGACCGCAAATGAAAGCGCCACCATAATTGGACCGATCGAGTTTGGTAAAAGGTGTGCACGCACGATATACCGACGTGTTGCGCCAACAGCCCGCGCTGCTTCAATGAACTCGCGTTCCTTCAGCGCCAATATTTGTCCTCGCACGATGCGCGCGACCCCCATCCAGCCAAAGAATGAGAGCAAAAAAACAATAAAGCGAAGGGATGATTTGTCGCCGATGATCGCAGTGAGCCAACCAATACCACCAATTGTATTACGAATCACTAACAACGCGACCAAGAATGGAAACGCCAAGAATAAGTCAGTTACACGCATTACTATGTCGTCAAATCTTCCGCCACGAAAACCCGCCACCGCTCCAACCACACAGCCAACTATCGTTGAGATCATCGCACTAAATAGACCAATTATTAAGGAAACACGAATTCCGTAGATCAGACGACTATAGAGATCTCGCCCAATATCATCTGTACCAAACCAAGCCAATTTCTGAGGTGGCAAATAGGTGTTCGGCGGTTTTCGCACCTGCTCATTAACACCGTATCGAGCTGTAATCGGAGACAAAATCACCGCAAGCACCATGATTGCGAGCAAAACACAACTTCCAACTGCCGCCTTGTGCGAGAGAAAACGTCGCATGGCCATGCGCTTAGGTGAAATCGTTGCAAACTCAGTCAAGACGAATCCTCGGGTCCAAAAATGCATAAGACACATCGGCAAGCAGGTTAAACATCAGTGTTGAAGCAACGACTATCACCATCCATGGCATAAGTAGTGGAAAGTCACCTGCGGCAAATGCCGACAAAAAGTACATGCCCATACCAGGGTAAGCAAAAATATTTTCAGTAATAATCAGTCCACCGATAATCGAGCCGATATCTAGAGCGGCAATGGTCACGACCGGTATCAGTGCGTTGCGAACACCGTGCCTAAATAAAATCTGTCGTTCGCTAATTCCCTTCGAACGCGCGGTGCGCATAAAATCCGAATTTAATACGTCAAGAAGTGACGACCTCATATACCGGCTATATACGGCAATAACTTGAATCGCGACAACGATTGTTGGTAGCGCCATGTGCTTGAGCATCAGAAATAAATCGAAACCCGAATGTCCTGGTGGGTATACGCCAGATGTTGGAAACAACGTCGAACCGAACCATCGCGACCAATACACCGCAAATAATAATTGAAATAACACCGCTGTTATGTACGGAGGGATCGAGATACCCAAAAACGCAACAGTGTTTACTGCAACATCACGACGACTGCCTGGTTTAAGCGCAGCGAACATTCCAACCAAAAGTCCAATTACGACACCTACAAAAGTCGCAAGCGAACCGAGCCGGACCGTGTTGACAAGCGAATCCTTCAACTCTGGCCAAACTTCGCGACTTCCTTTAATGCTTCGCGGCCAATTGAAGATCAGGAAATTTTTCAGCCAATCAAAATATCCGAGCACATAGTTTGAGGACAGCCCATTAACAGCTTTGTATTGCTCAATCTTTACTTTTGTGGCTCGAGGATTTGCGCGCAGATAACTCTGCAGTGGGTCTGTGCCTAATCGCAAGGCAATGTATACGAGGAAAGTAACCAAAAGCAGAGTGGGAATTGCCCAGACCATTCTCCTGGTCGCAAACCTCAACATGACTAATCCCCTCGCTTATGCACGGTTGAATCCCACAACGCAAAAGGCGCGCAGACCAAATCTAACCGACTTGGTCTGCGCACCATCAATGCTTTTTAACTACTTTCGAAGACTAAAGCACCTCTACGGTTGCTTCGCCTGCGAGCAGGTTGGTGACTACATACTGACCATCATTGGTCGTTGTGTAGGCACCTGGGCTTACTGGGAATGCTGTTGTCCACACCATCCATGAAGAGTTTGCACACTCCGTGATTGGGTTCAAGCACTCTGGCCACTGCTCAGCGCCGATAACGATTTGTCCATCGCCATCAACGTCGGTCCACTGGTCGAAGTTCTTAAATGCTTGGTAGTTGTTCAAATCACCATCGACTGGACCGCCCACCTTATCGGTGCGCCAGAAACCAGACTTCGGGAATTGGAACAATGGCAACAAGATGGAATCAGCAGCCATTAATTGGAGGGCTGATTTAATCTTCTCTGCTCGTGCTGCTGCATCAACTTCGATGTCTGCTTCGTGAAGCAGATCTGAAGCTTCGGCGTTGCACCAACCGCTGCTGTTTTGACCGATGTTTCCATTGGCCTCAGTAGGTATCAAGTCACAAGCAAATGCGCTGGTGAGGTACGCAGGGTCTGGTGGAGCTGTCGATATGTACATCGCCAAGTCATAGTCGAGTGCTGGCAGGCGCTTCTGAAAGTAACAGGCTGCATCGCAGTTGTCTGCACGCACATCGAAACCTGCTGCCTGTAGCAACGGAATCAAATAAGCCTGTGTACTCTCGCGACGGGTATTACCCGTGTTGATGATCCAACGGATCTTTGGCGCAGTCTTTCCTGCTTCGGCCCAAAAACCACTTGCATCCTTTGCCCAGCCTGCGTCTTCCAATACCTTGGCCGCACCTTCGGGATCAAAGCTGTTAGCGAATTCATCGCCATTGCAATAAAGACCTGGTGTGATCGGACCACACTCTAAGAGTGTTGCGCTATCAGCAATCGGAATATAGATCTGCTCGAACAATGCATCGCGATCGATCGACATCGAAAATGCTGCACGGAACGTTGGGTTTGCGAAAGGACCGCACTTCGATTGGAAGTAGAACGCTTCGTAGTCCCCACCGAACTCGACCTTTGATTCAATGTTCTCCTGATTCAGTGCTGCTGCAGTTTCACCGCTGTACTGAGGGTACATAAAGTCAACTTCGCCAGCCTTGAGTGAAGCATTTGCTGTATCGCTATCGGCCTTTGGAACCATGACAATTTTAGGAGTCACAGCTTTGTCAGTACCCCAATAGTTCTCGTTAGGAACATAGACAAGCTGGTCCTTGCTCCACGATTGCATCTTGTACGGACGTCCTGAGAACGGAAGAATATCGGCAAAGTCGCCAGACACGTCAGCAGTGTTTGACACCGATGCCGCCTTGATCAAACCACCGAATAATCCGCGCCATGGGGCGTAAACAGATTTCAATGTGACAACAACTTGCTTGTCGCTTGTTCCAGCATCTACCGTTGAAATCTGATCGTAACCAGATGTCGAGATTGAGCCAGGTGTATTCAACGATGCATCATAAGTTGCCTGAAAGTCGGCAACGGTAATTGGTGAACCGTCTTCCCACACTGCTTCAGGAGCAATGTCATAGGTAATCGTCATTCCGTTGCCCGTCGCAGCTGGTGCGGCATAGTCGTAAGACACGCTCGCACACTCTTCGATGGTTGGATATGACACTGCGTCTGCGGTAGGAGCAGCAGCAGTCGTATCACTTGATGAACTACCGCCACAAGATGCCACTACAAGTGACACCGTTGCGAAACCGGCAGCCAGCAGGCTGAGTTTGTTGGTTTTCTTCACTATCGACCTCCCCGTCGAATAAGGTGGGTTCCCCCATTGATGAAGAGGCAAGCCGCCTCAACGAATAAGACAAGAGTAACACCACTAGAGGCGTCTTAGATAGGAGCAGCCTGGTTGCTACGAGCGGTGGAGCCTGAACTGAACAATTCGAGAAAATTCGGCTGGGTCCAGGCTGGCCCCACCCACAAGTGCCCCATCGATGTCTGGCTGAGACATCAATTCAGCGATATTTGCCGCCTTAACACTGCCACCGTATTGCAGACGTACCGCCTCGGCGGCCTTTGTTCCACTCACTTCTAGAACCTGAGCACGTATGGCCCCAATGACAGCCTGGGCATCTGCGGATGTGGCAGTACGACCTGTACCAATGGCCCAAATCGGTTCATAGGCAATCACCATTGCCGAAACTTGTTCAGACGTTCGACCAGCTAGCGCGGATCGCACTTGCCCCATCACCTTGTGAGTCGTTTGGCCAGCTTCTCGCTCGGCGAGAGTTTCCCCAACACAGACAATAGGGGTCATCTTGTTCTTCTGAATCGCCGAAATTTTCTTGGCAACATCGGCATCGGACTCACCAAACAACTCACGTCGCTCGCTGTGGCCACAGATTACATACTCAACATTTAATTTTCCCAAGAACACGGCGCTCACTTCACCAGTGAATGCCCCCCTATCTTCCCAATGGCAGTGTTGGGCACCCAAAGAGACTTTGAGATCGTCTACGTCAATCAGTGTCTGAACAGTACGAATATCGGTAAACGGTGGGTGAACGCTCACGTCACAAGACGCATAATCGTCTTTAGTTAAAAGATATGCAAGTTTCTGTAAACACTGAATCGCCTCGAAATGATTATGGTGCATCTTCCAATTACCACTGATCAGCGGTTTTCGAATAATTTCATTTGACACGTGGTGCTCCTCGCAACGCTTCAAGACCAGGAAGGTCGCCTAACTCTAGATACTCGAGCGATGCGCCGCCACCTGTTGAAACGTGGTCAACTTCATCATCGAGATTAAATTGTGCAAGTGCAGCAGCAGAGTCCCCACCACCCACGACAGTAAACGCCTTGGTATCCGCCATCGCTTGCGCAATAGTTCTTGTACCATTTGCGAACCTTGTGTCCTCAAACATTCCCATTGGTCCATTCCAAAACACCGAGCGAGCATCCATAATTATGTCGGTAAATGCTGCGGCAGATCCAGGACCAATGTCTAGACCTTTCGCGCCCTTTGGCAACCGAATACCATAAGTCGCGTATGCGCCATCCGCATCGAGACCGACAATATCCTCTGGAAGATGAATGGGCACATTGCCGTCCAATAGTTTCTTACAGACTTCAATCAACTCTGGCTGACAAATAGATTCACCAACCGGATAGCCCTTTGCTGCCAAAAATGTAAAACACATTCCTCCACCAATAATGAAAGCATCTACACGCTCTTGGAGCGCCTCAATCACTCCAATTTTATCGCTCACCTTGGCTCCACCGAGCACCGCAACGAATGGTCTATTAGGTTTCTCACGCAACGCACCTAGAACTTCGATTTCTCGCTCAAGCAACCTTCCAGCAGCAGATGGCAGCGTCTTTGGCGGTCCAACTATGGAGGCGTGGGCACGATGCGTCGCACCAAATGCATCGTCAACATAGAGATCAAAACCTGCAATAAGTTCTGCCACAAATTGGGCATCGTTAGATTCTTCTCCCGGATTAAATCGAAGGTTCTCTAATAACTCAACACCGGGGGCGAGCTCTGTCAGTCTCGTCCTCACTGGTGCCATCGAATACTTTGTAGAGGGCAATCCTTTCGGTCTCCCCAAGTGGCTTGCGCAAACAACTGTTGCGCCACGATCGGTCAAGTACTTAATAGTTGGGAGTGCTGAAATGATCCGAAAATCATCGACTATGACACGAGCATCATCAGCGCCAGACATCGGCACGTTGAAATCCGTTCGCACCAGCACACGCTTTCCACGAACATCACCCAAGTCCTCCAAAAGAGGCAGCGTTGTCATATTTAATGAACTATTTTGCGGAACCGACATGGCGGGTCAAATCAACTAAGCGATTTGAATAACCCCATTCGTTGTCATACCAACCGAGAACCTTCACAAGAGTGCCCATGCTCATTGTTAAATCGCTATCGAAAACACAACTGTGCGGATTGGTAACGACATCGCTCGAAACGATTGGCGCATCGGTGTACTCAAGCACACCTTTCAACTCACCTGCTGCAGCCTTTTTGAATGCAGCATTGATCTCATCTTTCGTTGCGGCCTTTTTCAACACAGCGACAAAGTCTGTGATCGATCCGGTTGGTACGGGAACCCTCAACGACGTACCATCCAGCTTGCCCTTCATCGACTCAAGTACAAGTGCAGTTGCACGCGCAGCCCCCGTACCAGTTGGCGTAATGTTGATTGCTGCTCCTCGTGCACGGCGCAAATCACTATGTGGTCCGTCGACTAATTGCTGATCACCCGTGTAAGCGTGAACAGTCGTCATCAAACCTTGCTCGATACCAAATGCGTCATCAAGTACTTTTACCATCGGCACGAAACAGTTTGTGGTGCAACTTGCGTTCGAAATCACCTTGTGTTTAGAGCGATCAAAATCCTCATGATTCACTCCATAAACAAACGTCGCATCCGCACCGGTTGATGGAGCGGAAACAATGACCAGAGGCGCACCAGCATCTAGATGTGCTGCTGCTTTGTCGCGGTCTGTAAAAAAACCAGTCGATTCGATTACAACGTCAACTCCAAGCGACTTCCATGGAAGATCCTTCGGGTCGCGAAACTGCAAAACCTTGAGCACTTTGCCATCAACTGAGATGCCGTCTTCCACTGGAAGGATCTCGTTTGGGAGAATCCCAAGCACTGAGTCATATTTTAAAAGGTGGGCCATCGTCTTGATAGAACCGAGATCGTTTACCGCAACAATTTCGATCGGCGCATTCGCTGCATTCACTGCACGAAAGAAGTTACGACCAATTCGTCCAAATCCATTAATACCAACTCGTATCGGTGTCTGTGCCATATCGAACGATATTAGCGCACAGATATATCCCGCAGGTCTTAGTACTTACCTGAAGATGTCACGGTGGGTAATTCGCGGTTGCAGACCGCTCATCCCCAACCAAGAGCCAATGGCCTCTGTCACAGCTACCGACCTGTGGCGGCCACCCGTGCAGCCAATAGCAACGGTGAGATAACTCTTGCCTTCAGCCTGATAGGCCGGAAGCAAAAACTCCAACATGTTCTGCGCCTTGGCCAGGAACTCTTGCGTTAAGGGCTGATCAATTGTGAAAGATTTAACCGCATCATCAAGCCCAGACAATTCACGTAGATGTTCTTCCCAATGTGGGTTTGGAAGAAACCGTACATCCCACACCATGTCAACATCTAACGGAATGCCGTGCTTAAAGCCAAACGAAACTAGGGACAGCTGCATGACATCTCTGTCTCCAGTTGGAGCGAATAGCTCAACAATCTGCGACTTCAGTTGATGAATGTTGAGACTTGAAGTATCAATAACGAGATCAGCAGCACCCTTCACTGTTTCAAGAATTGCACGCTCCTCTTGAATTGCTTCTTCCACGCTCGAGAAACGATTAGCGAGTGGATGCTTTCTTTTTGTGGCACCGTAGCGACGCACCAACTCAGGCGTTGATGCATCCAAAAACAAAACGCGCACTCGGTGCCCTGCTTCACGCAATCGATGCACGATAACGACAGCATCTGTTTGATGAGTTGCAGCTCCGACGACAAGAGCAAGTTGCGACTGTTCCCCCGTCGCGGCAAGCTCAACAACTTTGTCAATTAATGCAATTGGCATATTGTCGACAACGAACCATCCAAGGTCTTCGAGGTCATCTGCAGCCTGTGAACGTCCAGCTCCAGAAAGACCTGCAATTAAGAGGATGTCAGCCACTGTTAATCAGGCTACCGAACAAGAGACAGTTCGAGATTGATACAAAGATCAAGATTGATGCAAAGCATTAAATACAGCCTGCGATACAACTTGAGGAAGACCAGATTGAGTATTGATCTCTTCTGCGCTTGCTTCCCGCAACGACTTAATACTGCCGAAAACCATCATCAGTTTCTCTTTACGAGCCGCGCCAAGACCAGCAATTCCATCTAGTCCACTCACCTTCATTCTTTTGCCGCGCAATTGTCGATGGAATGTGTTGGCAAAACGATGAGCCTCGTCTCGAATCACCTGCAGCATGAACAACGCCTCACTACCACGGGGTACATCGATCGGCAGTGAATAATTTGGTATAAATACTTCTTCGAGACGTTTTGCCAGAGATGCAACTGGTATTTCGTTTTCGAGACCAAGTTCCTTCACCACGTCAAAAGCAACCCCCAATTGACCCTTGCCACCATCCACCAAAATCAATTGTGGAGCATACGAAAATTTGCCAGGCTTGCTTCCACGTTCGCTAATCGGTAAGTCTCGTTGTTTTTTGTAAGCACTCAATCTGCGCATCAACACTTCGCGCATTGCTGCGTAGTCATCGTTACCTGGAACATCCTTGATCTTAAAACGTCGGTATTCAGTTTTTGCTGGCAATCCGTCCTCAAGTACGACCATTGACCCGACATAGTCTGTGCCATGCAGGTGAGCCATGTCGTAACACTCGATACGCAGTGGAAAATGTGGGAGATGCAACAGTTTCTGCAGATCGTTAAGAGCCAATGTTCGACTGTGCTGATCGGCAGATCTTTTTAATCGATGCCTCGAAAGTTCCCGGTTTGCATTGTTGGTCACGGTCTCTTGCAAATCTCGTTTGTCACCACGCATGGGTACTCTCACGCTTACCTGAGTTGTGCGCACATCGCTCAGCCACTTTTCAACGGCTTGATGACTTTCAGGCAACACTGGCACCAGTACCTGTTTGGGAATACCAAGCGCTGGCTCATCCCCGTAAATATTTTCAAGTATTCGATCGACGAGCAATTCGGGACTCACATCTTCAACTTTGTCCAAAACGAAACCATTACGTCCAATCACTCGGCCTTTACGAACGAAAAAAATTTGTACAGCAGCCGTAATTTCATCTTGAGCAATTCCGATCACGTCGATATCGTCTTCCTTGACACCGACCATCTGCTGCTTTTCTAAAACCTGATGTATTGCTGTCAATCTGTCTCTGATCTTCGCTGCCCGTTCGAAATCGGTTGCTTCTGATGCAGAAATCATTTGCTGTTCCATTGCAGTGACAATTTCGCTGTTGTCACCATCTAGAAACTTCATCAGCCCATCGACATGTGCCTTGTAATCAACAGACGAGACTTCACCGACACAAGGTCCGCTACATTTTTCAATATGGAACAATAAGCATGGCCGACCCAATCGCTCGTGCTGTTTAAATTTGGATGCGGCACAGGTGCGAACAGGGAATGTACGAAGTAGCAATTCCAATGTGTCGCGTATAGCGCCTGGATGCACATAGGGACCGAAGTAGCGAACGCCTTTGCGGCGTTTACCGCGGAACATCATCGCCCGAGGCCATTCTTCATCCATAGTGATCGCCATAAACGGGAAACTCTTATCATCTTGCAACCGAATATTGAACCGAGGCTTATGCTCCTTGATCAAGGCGTACTCGAGCAAC
The DNA here is from genome assembly GCA_002367695.1 of Acidimicrobium sp. UBA3029. Lineage (GTDB taxonomy): Bacteria > Actinomycetota > Acidimicrobiia > Acidimicrobiales > Ilumatobacteraceae > UBA3006. The sequence continues at coordinate 24,832 of DFDK01000118.1, forward strand.
AAAGCTTCGACTTCGTTGCGTACTTCAATCCACTCAACTTTGTCGGCAAAGCTCATCATGCTCGCAGTACGGGGATGCAAAGTCTTTGGGTCTGCGAAGTAGCTCGAAACACGAGAACGTAAATTAATTGCCTTACCTACATAGATGACGCGTCCCTGTACGTCACGAAACTGGTACGAACCTGGAGTGACCGGAATGCTTCCTTCGGGTCGTTGCATATCTCGGTACTCTCCGGTCTCTGCTACTTCGTCAATTTCAGTAACGGGGCCAAATACTTTCCTGTGTAGCTTCCCTTAACTTTTGCAACGGTCTCGGGAGTACCTTCTGCAACTAATTGGCCACCGCCGTCACCGCCCTCGGGGCCGAGGTCAATCAGCCAATCGGCAGTTTTGATCACGTCAAGATTGTGTTCGATAACCAGCACGGTATTCCCCTGATCGACAAGTCGGGCCAACACTGTCAGAAGCCTGCGTACGTCTTCGAAATGCAACCCTGTAGTTGGTTCGTCGAGCAAATAAATCGTGTGGCCTGTACTTCTCTTCGCGAGTTCGGCTGCCAACTTCACACGCTGTGCCTCACCACCGGAAAGCGTTGGCGCAGACTGTCCGAGGCGAACATAGCCAAGGCCTACATCAACAAGCGTCTCCATATGTCGCGAGATACGCGGTTGCTTTGCAAAAAACTCAACTGCTTCTGCGATCGGCATGCTCAGCACATCTGAAATGTTTTTACCCTTAAACGTAATGTCGAGAGTGTCACGGTTGTAGCGTGCGCCTTTACACACCTCGCATGGCACATAGACGTCAGGCAAAAAGTGCATCTCAATTTTGATGTTCCCATCGCCAGCACAAGCTTCACATCGTCCACCTGGGACGTTGAAACTAAATCGCCCGGGCATGTAACCGCGTATCTTTGCTTCAGGTGTCGTGCTGAACAACTTGCGAATATCATCAAACACCCCTGTGTATGTTGCAGGATTTGATCTTGGGGTTCTGCCAATTGGCGACTGATCCATATCAATGACCTTGTCAAGATGTTGTACACCGTCGACAGCCGTGTGCTTGCCCGGTGCATCTTTTGACTTATAAATCTTTTGCATCAATGAAGGCAACAAGATGTCTCGAATCAAACTGCTCTTTCCGCTTCCAGACACTCCAGTCACTGCAACAAAGCATCCAAGCGGAATTTTGACGCTTAGATTCTTGAGGTTGTGTTGGCGCGCTCCTCTAATCGACAACCATTCCTTACCAGGGCTCCGACGATCCTGCGGAACGGCGATCGAACGCTTGCCACTCAAGTACTGACCAGTGATCGAAGCCTTCACCGAATGCACACCTGGCACCGGCCCGCTATACACGATCTCTCCACCGTGCTCTCCAGCACCCGGACCAATGTCGACCAACCAATCACTTGCATTGATCGTGTCTTCATCGTGTTCAACGACAATCACCGTGTTACCAAGATCGCGTAATCGCATCAGAGTCTCTATCAATTTGTGATTATCACGTTGATGTAGACCGATCGATGGTTCGTCTAATACATAGAGCGTTCCGACCAATCCCGAACCAATCTGACTTGCCAAACGAATTCGCTGAGCTTCTCCACCTGCGAGAGTGCCCGCCGCGCGCGACAAAGTTAGATAGTCAAGACCAACGTCGAGCAAAAAACTCAATCGAGCATTGATCTCTTTTGTTACCCGCTCTGCAATCATTCGATCTCGCTCGCCTAGCACCAGCTTCGACAAGAACGCCGCCGATTTGGCGATTGACATATCGCAGACCGCACTGATGTGTTCGCCATTCACTAATACCGCGAGTGATTGGGGCTTGAGCCTCGCACCTTTGCAGGCCTTACAAGGAACTTCGCGCATATAACTCTCAAATTGTTCCCGCTGGGTGTCAGTTTCGGCAGACTCGTGTCGGCGTTTGATCCATGGCACAACGCCCTCATACGCAGTTGAATACTCGCGTACACGGCCGTATCGATTCTTGTACTTGACCATCAGCGCGTCACCCGCACCATTCATCACGATCGCCATTTGTTTTTCGGTCAGTTTTGACCATTTACGATTCATGTCGATTCCGAACTCGTCGGCGACCGCTTCGAGCATCCGCGTGAAGTATTGAGTGTGTGCTGAGCGCCAAGGAGCAATTGCTCCCTGATTGATTGCCAACTCAGCGTCTGGCACGACCAGCTCAGGATCTACTTCGTACCGTGTGCCAAGACCAAGACAGGTCTCGCATGCACCATAAGGCGAATTGAAGGAGAAATTACGTGGAGCAAGCTCTTCGTAACTCTCTCCACATTTTGGACAGCCAAGGTGTTGGCTAAACGTAATGATGTCACCGGGTTCGTCTTGATCTGCGTTCTTACTTGCTTTTGTACCCATTAACTCAATTTCGGCAACACCGTCGGCGAGTCGTAACGCGGTTTCAAGGCTGTCGGTCAGACGTCGCTGTATACCTGCCTTGCGCACGAGGCGATCGACCACAATTTCGATCGTGTGGTTTTCGTAACGTCCAAGTTTTTGATCAGACTTCAAAAACTCCGCGATCTCCACTACTTCTCCGTCGATGCGAGCACGCGAGAAACCCTGCGCTGATAGATCTGATAACAGTGATTCGTACTCACCTTTACGACCACGAACCACCGGTGCCAAAACTTGAAAACGAGTACCTTCAGGAAGATCAAGTATGCGATCAACAATCTGCTGCGGCGTTTGGCGTTGCAACTTCGTACCATCATTTGCACAATGTTGCACACCAATTCGTGCCCATAACAATCGCAGATAGTCGTACACCTCAGTAATCGTCCCCACGGTTGACCGTGGGTTGCGAGAAGCAGACTTCTGATCAATCGAAATAGCGGGTGACAAACCTTCAATGATGTCAACATCGGGTTTGTCCATTTGTCCGAGGAACTGGCGCGCGTAGGAACTCAAACTCTCGACGTAGCGTCTTTGACCCTCTGCATAAATAGTGTCGAATGCCAAACTCGACTTGCCAGAACCAGACAAACCCGTGAATACCACAAGTTGATCACGTGGCAGATCTACGCTGACATTCTTGAGGTTGTGCTCGCGCGCACCGCGAACCGATATGTGACCTGCGTTTATAACAGCTGGTTTAACTTTTGATTTTGCTTTCGATTTTGCTTTCGATTTTGCCGGAGACTTTACCGATTTGGTAGTTGCTGGCTTCTTAGACATAGACATCAGCAAGCAGACTACAAGTCATCACTTTGCGTCGCGCAATTCGCGCTTCAATTCTTTAACTTCATCCCGCAAACGAGCAGCATATTCGAAACGCATCTCAGAGGCTGCCAGCGTCATTTCCTCTTCCAGTGTCAAAATGAGCGCTTCTAGTTCTTGTTGAGGTAAAGATTTGAGTTCGTTGAGAACCTTGTCACGCTCCATGTTTTTGCGATCTCCAAGCTTTGGAACTTTGCTGCCTTCACTTGGGCGCAATATCGACAGAATATCGCCTACCGCCTTACGGATAGTTTGAGGGTCGATTCCGTGCTCAAGGTTGTAGGCAATCTGTTTTTCTCGACGCCTACTTGTTTCACCAATTGCTTTGTCCATTGCGGCAGTCCGATTGTCTGCATACATGATTACCTGCCCATTGACGTTTCTAGCGGCACGTCCGATCATCTGAATCAATGATGTTTGGCTGCGCAAGAAGCCCGCCTTATCAGCATCCAAAATTGCGACGAGCGAAACTTCCGGCAAATCGAGACCCTCTCGAAGTAAGTTGATTCCCACCAAGACGTCAAATTCGCCAAGTCGTAAAGCGCGCAGAATCTCTATCCGCTGCACGGTGTCTATGTTGGAATGCAGATATCGAACCTTGAGCCCCTGCTCAATCAAGTATTCACTTAAGTCTTCGGCCATCTTCTTTGTCAATGTGGTGATCAACACTCGATCGCCATTCGCGACTCTCCCATTGACCATCTCAATGATGTCGTCTATCTGGCCCTTGGTTGGTCGGACAATTACTTCAGGATCAATGAGACCCGTAGGTCGCACGATCTGCTCAACAATCTGACTACTCAAACCCAATTCAAAAGGTGCTGGAGTTGCCGACAGAAACACGCATTGATTGATTCGTTCCATTGTTTCTTCAAAACGAAGTGGCCTGTTGTCGGCCGCAGATGGCAACCGAAAGCCGTGTTCAATCAAGGTCGCCTTTCGACTTTGGTCTCCGGCGTACTGTCCGTGTAATTGCGGGATCGAAACATGGCTTTCGTCCATCACCATCAAAAAATCATCTGGGAAGTAATCCAACAATGTAAAGGGTGGTTGTCCGTGCACCCTCCCATCAATATGCATCGAATAGTTCTCAATACCGTTGCAATACCCAACTTCAGCCATCATCTCAAGGTCGTATTGCGTGCGCTGCCTCAACCGTTGAGCCTCAAGCAATTTGCCCTCATTCTCAAATTGCTTCAATCGTGGCTGCAGCTCTGCCTCGATCTGCAACATCGCCCGTTGCATGCGCTCGTGGCCGGCAACATAGTGCGTCGCAGGAAAAACCATTGTCTGCTTAAGGTCTTGCAATGTCTCACCTGTTACAGGATCGACAATGGTGATTCGTTCGACTGTGTCGCCGAACATCTCGAAACGCGTCACTGTTTCGTCATATGCAGGGTGAACTTCGATGGTGTCGCCTCGCACGCGGAAGTTGCCACGACCAAGAGTTAGGTCGTTGCGGTCATATTGCAGATCTACGAGACGTTTCAAGATGCTTCGCTGGTCATAATCAACTCCAACGTGCAACTCGAGCAGATTGCCTCGGTATTCGTCTGGATCGCCCATACCGTAGATACAACTGACCGATGCGACAACAATTGTGTCTCTTCGAGTTAATAGTGCTGCAGTTGCAGAGTGACGAAGTCGATCGATTTCGTCGTTGATCGCGGAATCCTTTTCGATGAACGTGTCGCTCGAAGGGATGTACGCCTCCGGTTGGTAATAGTCGTAGTAGCTGACGAAATATTCCACTCGATTCTTTGGAAAGAACTCTTTCATCTCTTGCGCCAACTGCGCAGCGAGGCTTTTGTTGGGTGCCAATATCAACGTAGGTCTTTGAACAGCTTCTATAGTCCAAGCCATTGTTGCCGACTTACCCGAACCCGTAATACCCAGCAACGTTTGAAATCGATCGCCGCGATTTATGCCTTTTGCTAAGGCTGCAATCGCAGCCGGCTGATCTCCTGCTGGTTGAAACTCTGAAACCACTTCAAACTTATTCACAACAATCTCGTCTAACCCGCCATCCTTCTTATTCACGCAGTCTCTCCTGCGTCGGCTCCCGCCTTTGGCAGATTCGTAATCCACGTCCAAGTTTGATCAACTTGGCGAACCAAGTCTTCTTTGGTTCCCGAATTATCTAGTACACGATCGGCTATCGCAAGACGATCTTTTCGCGATGCTTGTTTGTCTATACGTGCTTGTACATCACTTGCATTCATGCCACGATCACGCACCACACGCTGTATCGCTATATCAGGATCGACATCGACAACAATCACGCCAGACAAACCCTTACGTGGCGACTCGGCTAGCAGTGGAAAATCGAGAATCGCAATTGCATCAGTGTCTCGGAGTTCGCCAATACGTCGCAACATCTCTACACCGATTGCTGGATGCACAATCTTGTTGAGGTCTGTCAGCGCTTGCTCGTCAGAAAACACCATTGAAGCAACTTTTGCGCGATCGAGTTCGCCATCAGCACCAACAACATCACCGAAGCGTTCGACCATCGCCGCAAAGACTGCGGTACCAGAGCGTTGTAATACGCGAGCAATGGCGTCACCGTCAATAATAATTGCGCCACGATCAGCCAACATCTGTGAGACCGTTGACTTGCCAGAGCCAATGCCACCGGTAAGACCAACAAGAATCATGAACTACACGCTGTCATGTGTGGCGCCAAAGTTGTGGCACCACTTCGGATCAAACGGCTAGTGCTCACCTGCAGGGGCTTCTTCGGCCGTTGCAGTTGGAGCTGTTGCATCTGTCGCATCTGTTGAATCTGTTGAATCTG
>DFDK01000118.1:31121-31690 GCA_002367695.1 Acidimicrobium sp. UBA3029
TCTGTTGAATCTGTTGAATCTGTCGCTGATGCCTCTGCAACAGGAGCACTTGAGTCGAAGTATTCCGACCATGCTGCTTCGCGAGTTGAGTCATCGCCACCAACCCAGTTGCCTTGGTCATCGACTTGGAACTGACCGCGATACTCTTCGGCCAACTCTCCACCTTCGGCAGCTTGCTTGATCGAGAGGCTGATTCGTCGGCGAGCGAGATCGAGATCAATGATCTTGACCCACAACTCTTCACCTGGAGTAACAACTTGCTCGGGTGCCTCAACATGGTGTGTTGACATTTCGGAGATATGGACGAGACCTTCGATGCCATCGCCAACTTGCACGAAGCCACCAAATGGAACGAGTTTTGTCACGCGACCATAAACGAGCTGACCAACCTGGTGACCACCGGCAAATTCTTGCCATGGATCCTGTTGCGTGGCCTTGAGAGAAAGACTGATGCGTTCACGGTCCATGTCAACTTCGAGAACCTTGACAGTTACTTCATCGCCAATCGTGACGACCGCGCTTGGATTGTCAACATGCTTCCATGACAATTCCGAAACGTGAATGAGTCC
>DFDK01000079.1:0-3524 GCA_002367695.1 Acidimicrobium sp. UBA3029
GCTGTTGTCTAGACGCGCACAACAATCATGACTGCTGACATCACCACCGCTGCACTCCAGCATCCAGTTGACGCTCACACTCGAGCGCTTGTCGACACGTTGCAACAACACTTGCGCAACGAGCGTGGCGACTTGCTCACAGCGGCCCATGTTCATTTACGGAGCATCGCTCCACTTCTATCTCATCCCCTCCAACAAGCCATTGCGTCGCGTGCAGTGTCGGGGGTGTCGGGTCTTGGTGCACTCGATCACTATTTGGCACGAGCCGACGTGCGCGAAGTCATGGTCAACGCTGGAACAGATGTGTACATAGAAGACGCGACGGGTGTGCACTTGGTTGACAAACTTCCTGTCGGGGAAGTCGACGCCATTATCGAACGCATTTTGTTGCCGCTTGGTAAGCAACTTGACAGATCATCGCCAATTGTCGATGCTCGACTTGCAGACGGCTCTCGAGTGTGTGCGGTCATTGCACCAATCGCTATTGACGGTTCTTGTTTGTCAATTCGGCGATTTCATGTGCGACCGATCACGCTTGACGATTTTGGTGGAGATGCTACAACTGCACTGTTGACAGAGCTCGTGCAACGCCACTGCAATGTGCTCGTCACTGGTGCTGCTTCGACAGGTAAAACCACACTGCTCAACGCATTGTGCGCCCATATTTCTGCTCACGAACGTGTCATCACAGTGGAGGACACCGCCGAATTGCAATTGCAAGCAAGTCATGTTGTACGTCTTGAAGCTAGGCCCACCACCTCGAGTGGCATTGCAGGCATCTCAATCTCAGAACTATTGCGCACTGCGTTACGAATGCGTCCAGACAGATTTGTCGTTGGAGAAGTACGTGGTGCCGAAGTTGTCGACATGTTGGCGGCCATGAACACTGGTCACAACGGCTCATTTGCAACATGCCATGCCAACTCGGCAGACGATGCCCTGCTGCGGCTCGAGTCGTTGATGTTGCAACACTGTGGGCAATGGCCTCGCGAAGCGATTACACAGCACATTTGTGCGGCAATTGACGTTGTGGTTTTCGTCGGTCGCCACGCAGACGGTTCGCGCTCTGTTGTCCAGATCAGCGAAGTCGCTACGACTCCCGGATCTCAATGTCGCCCACTGTTACGTCAAGACATGTGTAGTGGAGTGCGCAGTGAACTCCGCATTGGTCAACTCACCCGGACACGATCATGATGCACGCCATTTTCAAATCGCTACTTCGGATCGTTGGCACTCTTTCATTTGCCGGAGCATGTGGACTCACCATTGCGCCACTACTCACCAAGCATTGGACACGTCGTTGGTTGCGCTTGCGACTCAGCAACACAACATTCATAAAGGGTCGCCTGTTTCATCGGCCCGTCGCAATAGCCAGTGTTGGTTCTACTGCGCCACCGCCGCTTTCCATCACCGATTTTCTTGATGCGGTTGCTCGCGACGTGCGCTCTGGGTTTTCGCTCGGAGCGTCTTTTGTGCAGTGCAGTGATCGACAACCAGTCCTTGAATCTTGGAGCGAACCCATAGCGCGGCGCCTAATGCGCGGCATAAGCCTGAGCGATGCGCTTATCGAGTGTGCGCTACCCACCTGGACTCCCGAAATTCGTTTTGCAAGCCGCACGTTGGCGATTGCAAGTGTGGGTGGTCCTGGCGTTGCCCCTGCTCTCGAGCACAGCGCGTCGATATTGCGCGAACAACATGGTCTTGCACTCGATCGCGATGTGCAATCTGCGCAAGCACAGTTGTCTACCAAAGTGCTGACATGGTTGCCCATTGTGGTATTCGCATGGATTTGTACAACAGACCCTGTCGCACGACTTTTCTTACTAAGTACACCTGCCGGCATTGGTTGTGTTGCAACAGGCATCACGCTCAATATTTCTGGTCGTAAATGGATGTCTCGCGTTGTAAGGAAAATTTTGGTATGACCCTCACAATTATCCTCATTGCAGCTATCACCTTTGGTTTGTTAAAGCGCCGCAATCACAATCCGGTTGCCCAACAACTTGTACGCCAACTACCCGAATTTATCGACGCCGTTGTATTGCTCATGTTTTCTGGCAGCACGCCAGCACAGGCACTCATTGCCGCGCCAACCTGGCTTGAGCCACCCCTGCATCAGATTGTCAACGACGTTGCTCAGCAACTTTCTCGCGGCAATCGCTTCAGCGAATGTGTTACAGCTCTGCGTGGCCCTATAGGTCCGCCAGCGTTTCCTTTGGTCGAGGCATTGTTGTCGGCGGACCGAGATGGCCAATCGATCGCCAGCGTTCTTGATCGACTCTCCAATGAATCGCGCGCTCAACGCAGGCGCCAACTCGATGCCGATATCCGCAGGCTCCCTGTGCGACTCACGATTCCACTCGTGTGTTGCATCCTTCCCTCGTTTGTACTGCTCGGCGTTGTGCCGATGATCGCAACAGCACTCGTTCATCTTGGACGGTCATGAAAGAAGGATTATGAATCGAATATCTATCTACCTAATTCAATTGACACGGTGTATCCGTACATTTTGTGCAAACCGCGCAAACATACATGATGCTGGTCAGGCAACAACCGAATACGCACTTGTCTTACTAGGTGCCGCGATCATCGCGCTTTTAGTGGTGGCTTGGGCTACTGATGGCGGTGGTGCAGGCCGCATTGGTGAGCTCTTTGACAGTGTGATCGGGAATATCTTGGGTCGCGCCGATGCAGTCCAGCCATAGTCGCTGACATGCGCCACCGCCAGAGCGAACCCGACTCTGGTCAAGCAACGGTCGAACTGGCACTTGTTATGCCACTAATCATCGGGTTATTGCTCATCATTTTGACTGTTGGTCTCGTGGTTCGCGATCAGCTTGCGGTGTGGCACGCGGCCAGTGCCGGTGCGCGTGCTGCATCGATTTCTCCAGATTCTCCCGATGTGGTGCAACGAGCAGTTGAAGCCGAGGTGCAACTTCGACCATTACATCTGAAAATTATTCGTGATGAACAACTCATCACCGTCGAGGTCCAATATCCGCGCACGATCAACCTGTGGTTGATTCAACACATCATTCCACCACTTACTCTGTCGGCATCTGTCACCATGCACGTGCAAGATGTTGGGTAGCGTGAATCACATGCAGTTGTCGTCGTCAATCATTCGTGCTGGCTCACAATCAGTACTTTTCTTTGCTGGTGAAATCGACTTAGCAACAGTTCCCGAATGCTCGGACATGCTTACCAAGTTTGTGGATGACTTTGCAGGACGCGATATTGCCATCGACTTGTGCCAAGTAACCGCACTCGACGACACAGGTGTTGGCGTCATTCTTGGTGCAGTTGCTCGCGCCCGCACGGCCGGCTCGCATCTTGCGCTCGTCATTGACGATCCTCAGATGCGTGCTCGTTTCGGTCTCTAACTTTTACGCAAAAACCAAACGGCCGACACTCAAGCATGTGCTCAAGTGTCGGCCGATTGTTATTCTCCTTCGATGAGGAATTAGGGGGTATTAGGCGGTTGGAGCTGCTTTGTTGTTGTGGTGTCCACCGCGCATGCCTTT
>DFDK01000079.1:3818-3973 GCA_002367695.1 Acidimicrobium sp. UBA3029
ACTAACACATCGACAACCGACTGCACACTCACACCCTGAGCGGTAGCAATCTGCGCGAGCGTCTTGCCACTTTGCACCTCAGTCTTGAGTTCTGCTTCGGTCAAATTCAAGACTGATGCAATTGCTGCAACATTCTTGCCCGGACCTTGGTGTCC
>DFDK01000036.1:0-1713 GCA_002367695.1 Acidimicrobium sp. UBA3029
TCCGCACCAACGTTTCCTGACCAATCAGTAGCTCTACTGATTGATTTTTAATTATTTGTTGATCTTCATCAACGATTGTTTTGGTCGGATTCGCATCCGACCGGAATTGACGGACAGTTCTACATCGATCCCGAAGGACCGTTGCATACTGCCCGCACTGGCGTTCAGTCTTCTCTTCCGTTTTCAAGGAGCAATCTTCAGTGGCACTCGGACACGCCGACAGAGTCGACGAACCGGCGATGACACCAGAAGGGTGACTCACGAAACTGCTCTACATGGCCCTAAGACCTGTACAACCCTCCCGTGAGGCGAGTTGAAACATTATCGGGAATACTGCTGTTCCCCAACTTGTAACCCGAAAAACCCATATTTTTAAAGAGGTTCAGAAAACGCGCCGTCAGGGCAGACTAATTGCCTTGTCGCCGAGCTAAAAAACTCAATAAAAACCGCGTTTTTAGAGCACATCCTCGGGAATTGCGCCATCTCCAAAAGCTGCCGCAACCTCGGCCCGCAGCGCCTCATTTGTCCACATATCTATGGTCGTCATGGCCATGATTTTTGCGCCGTCCAGAATCGCCTTCATGGCAGGCTCGCCGATCGCGTAATCGGCAAAATCTGGCGTATGTAATGACACGCCTTTGGGCGAAACAGCGATCATTGGGTGAATTGAGGGCGTTATATAGCTGATATTGCCCATATCGGTTGAGCCGCCGCCTGTACCTGGCAAGAAATCGGTTGTCATCATGCGACCAAACTGTGCTGCGTTACTGATGTAAGCGCTGAGTAACGGCATATTGTCGACGATGTCTGCATATGGGTTTGGTTGCCAATCGAGTTCGGCCTGACATCCGGTTGCAACTGCCGATCCTTCGAGGCACGATGCAACCCGCTTCTTCAGTGGCTGCAACGACTTGATGGTGTCGGAACGTACGTACCAATCCATAGTCGATTCACGCGGAACGATGTTTGGTTTTTCGCCACCGTTCAAAAAGATTCCGTGAATGCGCTCGGTTGGCAAAATGTGTTGACGCAGTGCAGCGATGTTCATGTAACCAAGCACTGCTGCGTCGAGCGCGTTGCGTCCTTTGTGTGGAGAAACTGCAGCGTGTGCTGCTTCGCCAACATAACGAACCAAGCAATGTTGAATTGCAATTGCATTCATGCGCGCAAGTTCTGTATCGGCAGGGTGAATCATCATTGATGCAGTTACCCCGTCAAATGCGCCTTTTCTTGCCATCATGATCTTGCCGCCGCCGCCTTCTTCTGCCGGCGTACCCATCAACTTGAGACGACCGCCTGCTTCTTGCGCAAGACCAGCAAGCGCGAGTCCTGCACCAAGACCTGCTGCAGCGATGATGTTGTGTCCACATGCATGTCCAATACCTGGCAATGCGTCGTACTCGCACAACACAGCAACTGTTGCACCCTGTGTGCCGATTGTTGATTCGAACGCGGTGTCGAGTCCGTATGCCTTGCGAGTTACTTTGTGTCCGTTGTCGGCAATTGCATCGGTGAGCAACTTGTGCGCGTGATGCTCTTCAAAGTTCTCTTCTGGATGAGCATGAATGTCGTGACTGATTGCCTCGAGATCGTTTTTGAGGCGATCAATTGTTTCGCAGGCCCGTTGTTTAAGTGACTCTCGCAGTTGTGCAGTGGACATGGACTAAATAGTAGTGCTCGGAAACCGTAGCCTGAACGAGTGATTTTGATCGA
>DFDK01000036.1:1989-6654 GCA_002367695.1 Acidimicrobium sp. UBA3029
TGAGTGATGGCGACCGAGTGGGCGTTGTGGGTCTCAATGGCTGCGGCAAAAGCACACTGCTACGCATCCTGAGCGGCGACTACCGACCCGACGCTGGCGTTGTGCGCAATGGACGTGGATCACGCATTGGAGTACTCGCGCAGCAACCGGTATTGCCAAAAGGCAGTGTGCGGGCAGCAGTCGGCGAAGACTGGCGTGCAGATGCGATGCTCGACAAGCTCGGAATGGCCGGGCTGCACGATGCTCAAACAACAGAACTGTCGGGCGGACAGCAAAAACGTGTTGCCCTTGCTGCACTGTTGGTGAGCGAATGGGACGCGCTCATATTGGACGAGCCAACCAACCATCTCGACCTTGATGCAATTGCATATTTGGAAGAATGGTTGGCAAATTATCGCGGCGGATTAATTCTCGTAACGCACGACCGACATGTACTTGACCGCGTCACCAACAAAGTGCTTGAGATCGATCGCGGACATGCCTACATGCATGTACCGGCTGGCCGCAATGCAGGCTCTGGATACGCCGCTTACTTGGCTGCGCGAATTGATCGTGAAGAAAAAGCTGTGACCGCAGAACAGCGGCGCAAAAACTTGGCACGCACCGAACTTGCATGGTTGCGACGCGGCGCACCTGCGCGCACTACCAAACCAAAAGCCCGCATTGAAGCCGCTACGGCACTAATTGCTCGTCGACCAGATGCCGCTGCGCGAAGTGGTGAGTTGGGTTTGTCGCTCGGCAATCAACGGCTTGGTTCAAAAGGTGTTGAGTTGCACGGCATTGGTTTTTCATGGCCATCGACAACGACTGGTGAGCCTGGAGCACTTGTGCTCAATCAGTTTGACCACGAACTCGAACCTGGCGATCGCCTCGGAATCGTTGGGCCCAATGGCGCGGGAAAGAGCACACTGCTCGATTTGATTGCTGGTCGACTCAAGCCAACGCATGGACAGATAGACATAGGAAGCACTGTAAAAATTGGTTACTACGACCAGTTGGGTCGCGACCTCAATGTCAATCAGCGTGTGCGTGAAGCAGTTGCTGGCGACAAGGGCGACCCTTCTGTTGAAGACAATCAATTAATGCGCCAATTTTGGTTTGATGGTGATGCGCAGTTTGCACCGATCTCCACGTTGTCTGGTGGTGAGCGCAGGCGCTTGCAATTGTTGCTCACGTTGATTGAGCAACCAAACGTATTGCTGTTGGATGAGCCAACAAACGATTTAGATCTCGATACATTGCGCGCACTTGAAGATTATTTAGATGAGTGGCCAGGCATTGTGGTCGTGGTCAGCCACGACCGAGTGTTTTTGGATCGCACTGTGATTGATGTGTTGGCACTCGATGGTCACGGTGGCGCAGCAGTTGTACGTGGCGGAGTGGCCGGATGGCTTGCACATCACAACGCTTCACCAACACATCAGATTGCTGCAGCACAACGCGGAAAACTCATCGCGCAAGATGCGCCGATTGTTGCGTCAGCTAGCGCAGCCAAAATTAAACCGTCAAAGAGCCCAAGCACACTCAAACGATTGCTTACCCAGGCAGAAAAAACTCTTGCCCAGGCAACTGCAGCAGAGCGAAAAATCGCAGAAGAATTAACACAAGCTGGAAGCGATCACACCGCGCTTGCACGCATCAGCGCAAACCTCGCAAATGCCCAAACAAAAGTCGCAGCAGCTGAGGAGAGTTGGATTGCACTTGCCGCTGAGGCAGAGGCGCAAGAAATCGAGATTCGCTGACTACCCTGAGTTTTGAACATGAATACATTTTCAGAATTGAGTGAAACCGATCCGACTGCGCCACGCGGCGATGAAGTTATTTTGCCACCACGTTGGATTGGCTGCGTTGTTGGTCTTTCAAGTGGCATCTTTGCCGTATCTATTGGCATGGTGGTTGGTGCATTAGGCAACTCCCGATCTTCGCTCGATCTTGTAGGGAGCTCATTCATTGATCGAACACCTCTCTGGCTCAAAGAACAAGCGATCCAAACCTTTGGAACCAATGACAAAACTGCACTAGAAGTTGGAATGATCGGAGTGTTAATCATTGCCTCTGTCGTGTTGGGTTTGCTCAGTAGCAAGCGGCTCGCTCCCCTTCAGATCGGCATTCTCGTCTTTGGATTACTTGGCGCAGTATCGGCATCCGAACACGTTGGAGCAGGCTTTATCTCGATCATTGCTCCATTGTGCGGAGTTGCTGCTGGTCTGTTCGCCGCCCACCGGCTGCATGGCTACCTCACCAATCAACGAAAATTGTCGCGCACTCCACAGCAGTCTCGTGTGCCACTTGGTTGGGATCGTCGAAGTTTTATTCGTACTGTTGGTGCTTTTAGCGCACTCAGTGGAGGCGGAGTTCTGTTTGCGCGCAGCCGAGAGCAAGCACGAGTGCAACAACTACAGGATCTAACACAAATTCCACTTCCTCCGCTTGCAACAGACAATGCACCTGCCGATCCAGCAACCGACTTTCATCCAACTGATCCATACATCACACCCAACGACAGTTTCTATCGCATTGATACGGCACTGTCTTTTCCAAGAGTCGATCGAGCGAAATGGAAACTTAGGATTCACGGGCTCGTGGAGCGCGAGAAGCTTTTTTCCATCGATGACTTGCAGGCACTTCCACAAGTGGAGCGAATCATCACTCTTTGTTGTGTATCCAACGAAGTTGGTGGTCCTTACATAGGCAACGCAGTGTGGCGTGGCGTATTGCTCAAAGATGTTTTAGAGTCTTGCGGCATCAAAAAAAATGCGGAGCAAGTCTTAAGTACCAGTCTGGATGGATGGACATCGGGCTTTCCCGTATCGACCGCAATGGACGGCCGAGATGCACTCATCGCGATTGGAATGAACGGGCAACCGTTACCACTGATGCATGGATATCCCGCTCGACTTGTTGTTCCGGGATTGTATGGCTATGTGTCAGCAACCAAGTGGTTGTCAGAAATCAACATCACCACATGGTCGGCAGAACAAGGTTATTGGATTCCGCGTGGATGGTCGAGAGACGCGCCAGTCAAAACTCAATCTCGCATCGATGTACCACGAAAAGGCGAATCAATCTCTGCGGGTAAATTTCGCCTCGCAGGAGTTGCGTGGGCACAGCACACCGGAGTTCAACAAGTTGAGCTGCGCATTGACCGCGGTGCTTGGCAGTCTTGCGATTTGGGTGTCGACCTTACCGATGATGCGTGGCGACAGTGGATCTTTGACTGGGACGCAACTGCGGGTGAGCATACGATTCAGGTGCGAGCAAGCGATAAAAGCGGCTACACCCAAACAGAGGAAGTTCGACGCGTTGATCCTGACGGTGCCACTGGTTGGCACACGCGCGAAATCAGAGTGATCTAGGTAGAAACTTTCTCACAATTATGAGTTGCCAAGACTGCGATAAAAGTCGGATGGCGCAACCACGTCGTCGCGGTCAAGTTGATTGACATGCGATTTTCCAAGTCCCAACAACGCCGAGTCGATGCCGCCCCGAATAACGTCGAGCACATTTTCGACTCCACCTTGACCATTGGCCGCCAAGCCCCACAAATAAGCGCGACCAATCATCACTGCGCGTGCGCCAAGTGCAAGTGCTTTCACCACATCGCTGCCTCTACGCACACCACCATCGAGCAACACTTCGATCTGACTACCAACGGCATCGGCAACTGCCGGTAACGCACGAATTGGTGCTGGAGTGCCATCCAAATTATTTCCGCCATGATTAGAAACTGAAAGCGCAGTAGCGCCAAGATCGACAACACGCTTTGCATCATCGACACGACTTACGCCTTTGACCATAAAAGGACCACCCCATTGCTCACGCAACCACGCAATGTCTTCCCATGATGGAAGCGGAGTTTGCATCCACTCGTAGTACGCACCAAAAAATGTTGGTGCCTTCTCGCCTGGCTTGGCCATGTTGGGCGCAACAAGATCGGGAAACTTGCCAGTCTTTGCAAACGACCACAACCAACGCGGACGAACAACAACTTCGGGTGCAAGTTTGAACATTGCTTTGAGATCAATCTTTTCAGGAATCCATGGGCTACCCCAGTCACGGCCATTTGAAAACGACCAGTCGAGTGTGACGATGAGGCCCTTTGCACCGGCTGCACGCGCGCGTTCCATGCGTTGCACAAGCGTGTCTCTATCGCCGCACCAATACATCTGAAAAAATGTTTGCGAATTGACCGCTGCGACTTCTTCAACTGATTTGCTTGCAAACGAACTGAGTCCCATTGCGATACCACGATTGGTAGCGGCACGAGCAATGGCAACTTCGCCCTGTGGGTGCACTGCCTGCACACCAGTTGGCGAGATGATTACTGGCATCGACATGTCTTGACCCATCACTCGCACCGACATCTCTCGGGTAGACGAGAGGCCCGCAACGTGAGGTGCGAAACCAAGTTGGTCAAACGAAGCGAGGTTGTCGCGCATCGAGAGTCCCTTTTCAGAACCAGCGATCAACGCACCGTAAACAGATTTAGGCAATCGTTTTTGCGCACGGCGCTGCGCCTCGGCGACAGTCTCAAACCATGCAGTTGCCATCAGGCTCTACAGGTTGGCAGGGATAACGCTTGGATGCAACATTTTTTCGCGTGGCAAACGAATATCTAAATAGCTGCGAATGCTTGCGTCAATGCTCTCTGGGATATGGCTTGGA
>DFDK01000036.1:6909-7046 GCA_002367695.1 Acidimicrobium sp. UBA3029
AGACGATCGCCAATGGCTGGGTACAGGTACTCACTTTGCATGATGCGCAACGTTTGTTCGGCGCCAAGGTAGTGACCAGGTCCTCCGATGCACTGCGCGCGCATTGTCTCGATTGACAAAGACTCGTCGGTGACTTC
>DFDK01000023.1:0-1326 GCA_002367695.1 Acidimicrobium sp. UBA3029
TCCAACGGCGGTCGTGAATTTTGGTGGCTGGGTGCGTATTCATACTTGACAGTGTCTAGTGGATTAACTAGATAGTGTCAAGTCGTGGCTCCAATCAAGACTGAACCCCTGCGCAGAGCAGTACTTGACGCGGCTTTAGCGATATCGGCCGAAACCGGACCAGACGCCATTTCGTTGCGAGAAGTAGCCCGCGAAGCTGGTGTTTCGCATCAAGCCCCCTATCACCACTTCGGCGACAGAGCAGGAATCTTTGCTGCGATTTCAGAAGAAGGTTTCCGCTCTTTGGCAGAAGCAATTGAAGCCAGCACAACACTTGGCACTGCAGCAATGTGTGAGGCCTATGTTCACTTTGCTCTCGCCCACAAGGGACACTTCCGAGTGATGATGCGCACCGATTTGTGTTCACTTGAGGACTACCCGTCGGCATTGATCCAAGCCGATCGAGCATTTAATGCGTTACGAAACGAAGTCGTTGTCATTCTTGGCCAAGATGCACACGACGATGACGCAAACGCACACACTGCCTACATGTGGTCGGTGGCACACGGCCTTGCAACTTTGCTTCTCGACGGTCCACTCGACAAGAAGCTCGGTGGAATTGCTGACGTCAATGCTCTCGTGACGCAAGTCGCTCAGCTTGCTTCTGCATCAAATCATGCTTAATCAGTTAAACAAATCATGAATGAATACACATACAATTATTGAGTGAAGTTAATTCGCAAATCCATGGTCGCAATTGCAATTGTTGGATTAGTCGCTTCGTGCGGCGCTGCCACCAACAATCAAGTTGCTTCAGTTGGATGCGAGCTGGGCGCACCTGTCACTGGAATACTCTCCATCGCCACAACCGTTGCACCAATCACCAACATCGTCGCAAACATTGTTGGTGGTACGAGCACCTTTGTCGCCGGCATTGTTCCCGAGGGTACTAACTCTCATACGTTTGAACCAAAGCCAAGTGATGCTAAAACTCTTGAGAATGCCGACATCATTTTTACCAATGGTCTCGCACTTGAAGAACCTACAAAAGATTTGGCACTTGCCAATCTCAAAGATGGCGCAAATATTTGCGAACTTGGCACTGAAGTCTTGCCAGAGTCTGACTATATATATGACTTCTCGTTTCCGAAAGAAGGCGGTAAGCCAAACCCGCATCTATGGACGAGTCCCCCGTTGGCAAAGCAATATGCACAAGTCGTGCACGACGTGTTGGCGCGTCGCGATCCAGCCAATGCCGCAACGTACGACTCCAACTTTGCTGCGTTTAGTATCAAAATCGATGCGCTTGACGCAGCAATGGTGACAGCAACTGCGACCATCCCCGAG
>DFDK01000023.1:1605-3357 GCA_002367695.1 Acidimicrobium sp. UBA3029
CGAGCCAACTCCAAAGGAAATCGGCGACTTGATCAACCAAGTCAAAAATCAAGACGTCAAGGCAATCTTTGGAAGTGAAGTATTCCCAAGCCCTGTACTCGAACAAATTGGCGCAGAGACCGACGTGAGATATGTGGACGTGCTTCGCGACGATGACCTCATTGGCAAGCCTGGCGACGCCGAGCACTCGTGGCTTGGGCTGATGCGCTTTGACTTTGTAACCATTGTGGAAGCCCTCGGGGGTGACACATCTGCACTGAAATCTTTGGACGTGCGCGATGTAGCTAAGGACTCTGCCGTCTACCCTCAATAGGGTCGTTATGAACCCCAAGCTGCTGATCGACTGCTCGCACGTTTCGTGCACTTACGGGAATGCACCTGTAATCGACGATGTTTTTCTGCAAATCAACCGCGGAGAATTCGTTGGCATTGTCGGTCCATCTGGTTCAGGCAAGACAACGCTGCTCAACGCAATTATGGGTGCGCATCCTGTTGCACACGGCACCATCACACTGCCACCCCACATGACAATTGGTTACGTGCCGCAAGTTGAAACTGTCGACTGGTACTTCCCTGTCACGGTTGAAGAAGTCATTGTGATGACTCGCGCAAAACCAAGTTGGTGGCCTCGCATCACTTCGAATGAACGCAAAGCTGTTCGCGAGGTGCTGGGTCAACTCGGCATTGCCGATGTTGCTCACCGGCATATCCGCGAGCTCTCGGGAGGCCAGCAGCAGCGCGTATTTTTGGCACGCGCAATGTTTAGTCAACCAGACATTTTGATCATGGACGAACCGACATCTGGTGTCGACGTGCGCACGCGCCACGAGATTTTGCACCTTCTTGCCGATCTACACGAAAAGGGTCTAACGATTCTTCTCACCACCCACGACCTCAACGGTTTGGCCGCTCACTTACCTCGCTTGGTGTGCTTTAATAAAAAAGTCATTGCCGACGGCAGTCCGCGTCAAGTTCTTACTCCACAAGTTCTCGAACAAACATATGGTGCACCGATGGAAGTACTCGAGCACGGTGGCATGCCTCTTGTCGTCGATCATGGCCGAGTTCTCATGCGAGGTGAAGGCAAATGATTCTTGCATTTAACCTAATGGAGCCATACGGATTTCAATTTTTTAGACACGGACTTGTTGTCGCCACTATCGCAGGCGCACTGTGCGGACTTCTTGGTGTATTTGTGGTCTTGCGAGGCATGAGTTACATCGGCCACGGGCTCTCGCACGCAGTGTTCGGTGGTGCAGCGGCAAGCGCCGTGTTGCGCATCAATTATTTTCTTGGTGCTGGCGTATGGGGCATCATCTCGGGTTTGCTCATTGCCCGAGTTGCAAGACGACGCGTAATCGGTGCCGACGCAGCTATCGGTGTTGTCACCACAGCATCATTTGCACTCGGCTTGGCACTGATGAATCGCTATGGTCAGGCCGGCAAGAGTATTGAGGCAGTGTTATTTGGCAGTGTGCTCGGAGTCCAGATGGTCGACATTTATGCAGTTGCTGGCGTCGCCATACTTGGTTTGGTTGTTGTGGTGCTTGGCTACCGCAGATTGTTGTTTTCAACATTTGACCGCGACGTTGCACAAGTAAGCGGAGTCAATGTTTCTGCCGTTGAAGCAGGACTACTTGCCATGTTGTCACTGACCATCTTGGTCACAATGCGCGTCATCGGCACATTGCTTATTTCAGCACTGTTGGTTATCCCTGCTGCGTCGGCACGTATGACCACCAACAGTTTTGC
>DFDK01000023.1:3611-9105 GCA_002367695.1 Acidimicrobium sp. UBA3029
CTCAGTTATTTTCTTGATACTTCTGCGAGTGCCACAATTATTTTGCTTGATGCATTGGTGTTTGTCGTTGTCTACGCAATTGCCGGCACTCGCAACCGTATGAAGATGGCCTCACTCGGCCACATCTAAATCAGTTTGCTTCAGGGTTAAACACAGCAAATCCAAGTTCACTCGCAGCGTTGCACAGCCGCACATCGGAACTACCGAATAGATCAGCGCTCACCGCCATAGCTGATGCCAAATGAATTGCATCGAGTGAGCGGAGCCTGGTGGACTCAGCGATCTCGCAGGCAGACTCTGCAACCTGCTCCGAAATCTCCACAACAGTCAAACGGGCCCACAGGTCGTCAAATGTTTGCGCAACAATTTTACTTTCCTGTGACGTGATGCGTCGATCCAGTTTTCTACGAGCGAGTGTTGCTCGTGCTTCAATGCGTAGTAGCCGTGAAGAAATAAGTACCGGATCGCTATCCCACAGCATTTGAGCTTGCGAGGTTCCCTGCTCATCAAACAACAGCTTCAGGAAAAGCGACGAATCGATATACGCGATCACTCGCCACGCATTTCAATTAAGAGCTCGCTCATTGATCCATCAATTTTTATCGGCTTGGGTCGTGGTCGAGTTGCATCAAGTGGGGGCTTTACAAGACCCGCATCTATGAGCTGTTGTAGTTGTTGATGCGACCCATCGAGCGCAACAAGTTTGACCACAGGTTTGCCGTGCTCAGTCACAATGACCTGTGAACCATGCTGCACCAAGTCGATGTAATGACTGAGTTTGCTCTTGAGTTCGCGAACACCAACTTCTACTCGTTGATTTTTGACGCTTTTTGCCATAACTAGATTGTAGGTACATTAAGTGCCTATTTGTAACTACATTTTTAGCCATACCTATATGTGTACGGCAAAGGTCTAGTTGCGAAAGCCCCATTCGGCGCCTTGTGGCGTGTCTCGTACTTCTACATTGATCTCGGCCAAACGATCACGAATCATGTCTGACAAATCGAAGCGCTTATCTGCTCTCACCTGCACTCGCAAGTCGAGCAACACCTGCACAAAAGGCCCAGCCACTTCGCGTGGGTCGCGCAAGCCACCAGTTGCTGCACCGGCAAGCCGAGTGATCATGCTGCGCAATACCGATCTCGCATGGGAAGCATCGTCGCTTTGCAATGTGTCGATCGACCAACCCGCAATAGCGTCATCCAAATCGAGTGCAGCACGCGCAGCAGCATCGGCATCGCCTGCAGTAATTGCTTGTGTAAATGCATCGTTGAGCCGTTCGGTTGCTTGCCGTAAATTGCTGTCAAGTACATCAACATCTTTCGTGGCAGTATCACTCGCTTCGGCATTGCTCGCCGCAACAGCAGGAACACCAGTTTTAATACCTGCAAGCGGATTACGTAGGCGATCGATTGGCAACACTTCACCACTCGCAATCTCGGTTGACACACCTTTCACGCGAATGGTGAGCACGCCCTTGCCCACAACAGTTGCGGTCTGCGCATCAATATCAATCACCACACCAGTGTGTTCGTCTACACCCAGCACATAGACATCGTCGGGTAATTCGCGTTCGAGCATTGAGAGGCGGCGCTCACCCATGTAACAAAAGCGGGTGTCATGGTGACCACCTTCGGCATTGTTGTAGTGCGGAATCAGTGCAACGTTGATACCAATCTCGCCAAGAATATTGAGGCCTTCAAGCCAGCGTGGGTCTTGCCCTACTTTGTAGATTTCGTAGACCGGCAACGTGAAGCGACCAAGGGTAAGTGCAGCTGCAGATGCAAAAGTGACGATGCCACCATCGCGGAGTTTTTTGGTGAGCAGACCAGCAAGCGGAGTACCCGCCCATTGACGTAAGGCATAGGTTGGCGATCCGGGCCCTGCAAAAACATATTGTGCATCAGATACCACTTGGAGACCACGCTCAACTGCAAGCGCGTCGGCATCGATTATCTGAGTAAGTCCTGCAACATCAAGTGCGATATTTATGCTGGTTTTGAAATACTCGACTGCCTTTGTCGCAAGCTCTGGCGCATTTTCTTGAAATCCGTACGGAGTGTCGAGCAATGTAGCCCGCGCAGGTTTTGGCAACTTTGATGCAAGCATGCGGTGAGTCGTCACCATGGTTGGCGCTGTCTCGCCAGAACCCATGATGGTCAAGATCCGAGGAAGTGTCATGAAAAAAATCCGTCTGTTATTGCTGCGTGAACAACTTCGGCGAAGCGCGAAGGGTGTTGGGCATGCAGATCGTGGTCGGCTGGGCTAAACCATTCAACCCGCACATTTGGCACTAACTGCACAGCGTGCTCAATGGCACTTCGTTTAGTTTCTGCAAATACCCCACCTGGCCCTTCGGCTGGCACAAACAACACGGGCACTTTGAGATCGTTATATAAATGAGTCGGCCTGTGTTCCCACAAACCTCGCAACACCAACATGTGGCGCTCGAGTGTGAGCCATGGTTTTACCGTGCCGTCTGACAGATGTTCCATGTTCGCCATCGCACCATCGATGCCGGTCTGTGGCCAATCGGCATGTGCTGATTGCATATATGCGCGCATTTGTTTTGCCGGTGTACCAATCAAATTTGGTGGGCGCAATGCAACTGCGCACGTCTCCCAGTCAGCAAAATTATTTTGCAATTCCAAAAACCCACCGTCAACCGGCACCACTCCGCAGATAAGTTGCGGAAATTTGTGGGCTAGCTCGATAACAACGTTTCCACCCCACGACTGCCCGCACACAACAGGCATCGCATAACCACGGGGCGCGATTGCAGTCAACAATCCCGCCAAATCTTCGGTCACCGAACTCATGTCGTATCCATCTTCGGGTTTGTCGCTCAGGCCATGCCCGCGCAAATCAACTGCCATAACAGGATGCCCAAGTTGTACAAGTGCAAGCGCTGCGCCTTCCCACAACATGGCATTGGAAGCGAGACCATGCACCAACACGATCGGTTTGCCCGATTGAGTTACTGGGTCTCCCCACTTGACCACCCGTAAACGCACTCCCGTACCAGTGGCAATCAGCTCGCTCATGGGTAATTCGCCATTCATGCCATTCACACTACGCTTCAACATTGATGTCACTCAATGTCCTCCTCGTCACATTGGATCAGTTTCGTGCAGAATGTCTATCCATTGCAGGCCATCACCTCGTAAAAACACCAAACCTTGATCGTCTTGCGCAACAAGGCGTGCGGCTCACCAAGCATTACAGCCAATGTGCCCCGTGCTCACCCGGTCGCGCCAGTTTGTACACGGGCATGTATCAGATGAACCATCGCGTAGTTGCCAACGGAACTCCTCTTGACAGAAGTTTTGACAATGTTGCGCTGCTTGCCAAACGTGCCGGATATTCGCCTGCGCTTTTTGGATACACCGATCAATCAATTGATCCACGTGATGCAACGGGGCCTGACGACTGGCGACTCAACTCGTTTGAAGGTGTGCTCCCTGGATTCGACTGCAAACTCTTTATTCCCGAAAATCACGTGTTGTGGATTGAGCATTTGCGAGCAAATGGTTTTGATGTTCCGATGGACGCTCAGCAAGTGCTCAAGACCGAACCAGAGCGCCCTGCCGAGTTTGGTATTTCTGCATTTTTAACCGATCACTTACTCACATGGCTTGACCAACAAAATGGTCCATGGTTTGCACACGCCAGTTACTTGCGACCACACCCGCCCTACGCTGCTGCCGGCAAATGGTCAACTGCATATGACCCAGCCGATGTCGAGTTGCCGATTCCACACGGTGACGATCTGCATCCTTCACACGAAATGTTTTTACAACTCCCCGATGCGTCGGCACCCCTTGACGACGCGGGAAAGCGATACATGCGTACGCAGTATTACGGAATGATCAGTGACGTCGACGAACAACTTGGTCGCGTGTGGGACAAACTTGCCGAGCTGGGTATGTGGGAAAACACCATGATCATCATCACAGCCGATCACGGCGAGCAGCTTGGCGATCATGGTCTCAAAGAAAAACTTGGCTTCTTCCCGCAGAGTTATCACATCCTCGGACTCGTTCGTGACCCACGTAATACCCAACAGCATGGAACTGTCGTCGATAAGTTCACAGAAAATATCGACATCCTCCCGACAATCGCCGAAGCGCTCGACCAACCTGTTCCATTGCAATGCGATGGGCTACCGCTAACACCATTTCTTACCGGGTCAACGCCAGCAATCTGGCGCGACGCAGCGACGTGGGAATACGACTGGCGATCAGTATTTATTCGCATGGGTGCGCGCGATTGGCCGTGGGATCAGCGACTTGAGCAACAACATCTCGCCACTCGTTGCTACGACGATCGCGCATACGTGCAATTTGGCAACGGCTCGTCACTTTCATTTGATCTTGCAGCCGATGCAACATGGCGCACCTACAGTCATGACCCCGTATCGACATTGGCGATGGCTCAAGACATGTTGGTCTGGAGATCGCGACACACCAATCGCCAACTTTCAGGAATGCTGATTGAACAAGGTGGCATTGGTGAGTGGCCCACCGATGTTTCGTGGCGCGTTTAAACAAATTGTTGCAGCTGGGTCAGTGAAAAATGCCATGCTCCAATTAGGCGCTAAGTAAGGCATGCACAACTAACATTCAGACTATTCATAGGCAGGCCCACGCTTGCGTTACCCCCGAAAGAATCCCCCCATGTTGATTCGTCTTGCTCGTTTTTCCGTACGTCGCCGTCGAATGATGATCGGATTTTGGCTGTTACTCGTCATTGCTTTAGGTGCAATCTCAAGTTCGGTCGGACCAAACTTTGCTACACAATTCGAGCTTCCTCAGAGCGAATCGAACGATGTTCGCGAGTTACTCAAGGCCAGTAGCCCCGATCTGGCAGGTTTTGGTGGGCAAATTGTTTTCACCTCGCCATCTGGCGTTGTCGCTGACGAAACAAAATCTGCAATGACCGACATGTTTGCCAAAGTCGCACAAATCGCTGGTGTTTCTGTATCGAGCCCATACGACGCACCAGGAAAAATCAACCAATCTGGCACGACTGCATTTGCGTCAATAGATGTCACCATGCGTTCGCAATCTGAGTTGATGGACCTCGGTACCGATATTCAAGGCATCGGTGACTCAGTCAACATCGATGGTTTGCAAATTGAATATGGTGGCGAAATTTTTGCGGGATTCGAGCTGCCAGCCAGCGAGATTTATGGATTGCTTGCTGCAATTGTCATTTTGGTTCTTGCATTTGGCTCGGTTCTCGCAATGGGTCTTCCGATCGGCACTGCGCTGCTTGGTCTCGGCGCCGGCACCTCACTTGTCACCATTTTTAGTCATGTCGTTGGCATGCCCGACTTCACGACATCACTGGTTGCGATGATTGGACTAGGAGTAGGAATCGACTATGCGCTATTCATTGTTACGCGTTACAGAGAAGGTCTAGATAACGGACTCAGTGTTGAAGATGCCGTCGTTGATGCCGTCAATACTTCTGGTCGCGCAGTGATTTTTGC